>CAYXBU010000019.1:0-28696 GCA_964463245.1 uncultured Clostridium sp.
GTTGATGAACTGGAAGTCACCGGTCGGGCTCATGGCCTCGGTGTTGATCTTGCCGCTCATCTCGCCGTCGGGCACCACCAGCGACTCGAAGGTCAGGTTGCACTCCTCCTCCATGCGCTTGTTACGCGCCAGCACGGCATCGTTGAGCAGCTGAGAGGAGCCGCCGTCGGCATCCACCACGCCCTCCTCGGCGAAGGTCTCGCCCTTGAAGCTGCTACCGGTCAGGACAGCCAGGGTCTTCTTGCCGAAGTCGATGGTACCCAGCTCTTCCTTGGTTGCTGCGATGGCATCCTTCTTGATGTCCTCATCGCTCTTGGTCTCCTCCTCGCCGGGAGCCTGTGTACCGCCGTCAGTCGTGTCGCCGGTCGTGCCGCCGGACGTCGCCGCCGAGGTCTCATCCGAGCCGGACGAATCCGCGCACGCCACGAAGCAGGTCAGAACGAACAGCATAGCCAGCATCAATGCCAGTACACTTTTGATGTTCCGATTCATGTGTTTTCCTCCTGTGAAATAAATTTGTTTTTCGGGGAAGCGTTGCCAAAAAAGCACAGCGACCCCACTGAGACATCCTGCATTATAGCACACTTTTCCCCTCTCGTCAAGAGGAAAATAAAAACGGCGGGGCTTTTCGTCATTCGACACAAATGCGCCCCGCCGCTTTTGGTGGTTCTGTCTACTGTTTGCAGGTCGGATGCGGGCGGATCAGGGTCAGGTACTCCACCTGATGCAGTCCCAGCCGCCGGATCATGTCCTCGGCGGTCTCAACGAGATCGCCTCGGCGCATCCAGTCCCGCTGATGGGCATCGAAGCCCACGATCACGGAGTTGCCGACCGCGGCGGCCTCCTCCCAGAAGCTTTCCCGGGGGTAGTTGCGCCCGGTGCCCAGCCCCAGCAGGTTGATCTCCAGCGGTACCCCGCAGGCCTTTGCCGCCCGACAGAGCCGCCGCGCCTCGGCGCGGTACAGCCCCTCGTCCCCCGTGAAGTTCAGCACATCCGGGTGGGCAAAGCAGGAGAATGCCCCGGTCTCCAGCCCCTCGCAGCACTGGTCGGTGTAGCGGCGCAGGATCTGCGGGTCGTCGGTCGGGCTCATGCTGTACGGCTCCCCGCGCTCGTTGCCGATGAAGTGCTGACCCAGGATCAGGTACTCGTACTCGGTCGGCTCCAAGAATTCCAACAGTCCCTCAAAGTAGCGCGGGTAGTACTCGGCCTCAAAGCCGATGTGGATGTCCAGCTCCCCGCGGTATTCCTCCCGCAGAGCCGCCACCGCCGCTATGTACCCGGCCGTCTCCTCGCAGTGCATCCGAAAGCCGCCGCAGTAGCCGTCCTCCATCGGGTACGGTGTGTGATCCGAAAAGCCCAATACCTTCAGACCCGCATCCAACGCTGCCCGTACATACGCCCCCTCGTCCCCCTCGGCATGGTTGCACCGATAGGTGTGGGTGTGATAGTTTGATTTAAGCATAGTATTTTATGTATTCGGGGGAAAACTTCCTTCAGGAAGGTTTCCCCCGAGCCCCCTTTCAAGGACTTTTATGATCTTGTGCTTTCAGAATAAGGAGCGGGGTACACCTTTACTCCTCGATCTTAGCCGTTTGGGTCAGCACGCCGCGGAAGAAGGCGGGGTCAAACTTTGCCTGACGGTCATAGGTGTACAGACCGTTCATCTCCTGCTCCACGTCGGTCAGCTGGGTGTAGCAGAGGGCACCCATGCGGGGATGGAACAGGATGGCCTCGGTCAGCCCCTTGAAGCGGTTCAGGAACTCCTCGGCTCCCTCGGGGGCGCGGCCGTAGCCCCAGCCCGCCGCCGTGGCATCAGCCCAGCGGATGCCGCCGTACTCGCTGACGAAGGTGGGCGTGCACTGCATCTCCAGATCCTTGCCGTAGATCCAGTGGACGTTGTAGGTGCCGTTCTCCTCGGTCAGCGGTGCCAGCTTGGCGGCGAAGGTCGCGGGATCCTGCTCGTAGTCATGGATGTCCAGGATGTCGGACACGCCCTTGACGTGTGTCCAGCCGGAGGCATCGATATACATACGGGTCGGGTCGTACTGGCGGGTGATGGTGGCCAGCAGCTTGACGAAGGCGGGGTTCTGGTTGGGCTGGGTCTCGTTGAGCGGGCACCAGCCGATGATGGCGGGATGGTCAAAGTCCCGCGCCATGACCTCGCACCACTCCCCTAAGAAGTTCTCATACGCGGTCTGGCGGGAGATGTCCAGCCCCCAGTTGGCGTGCTCGCCCCAGACGATGTAGCCCTTGCGGTCGCAGAAGGACAGGAACTGCGGCTCAAAGACCTTCTGGTGCAGGCGGGCACCGTTGAAGCCCATGGCCATCGAGCGGTCGATGTCGGCCTCCAGCTCGGCGGCGGTGGAGGCGGTGTAGATGCCGTCGGGGTAGAAGCCCTGATCCAGCACCAGTCGCTGGAAGACCGGCTTGCCGTTGAGGTAGAAGAAGCCCTCGCGGCACTCGATCTTACGCATACCGAAGTAGCTCTCGACCCGATCCTCCCCGAAGGTCAGGGACAGGTCATACAGCCGACCCGCGCCGACCTCCCAGAGGTACAGCTCGGACAGGGGCAGCTCCAGCACGGCCTTCTCGCCATGTACCGTGACCTCGGCCTGTCCCATGGGCTTGCCGCCGAAGGAGGCGGCCGCCGCCAGGGTCAGCCCCTCGCCGCCCACGGTCTTGGCCTCGATGACCAGCTTGCGGCGGTCGATGTCGGGGTAGTATTTCGTATGGGCAATGTAGGCGGCGGGCAGGTTCTCCAGCCAGACCGTCTGCCAGATGCCGGTGGTGCGGGTGTAGAAGCAGCCGAAGGACTCATAGCGGTCGCTCTGCTTGCCGGCGGGCTGATCGTGGGTGCGGAGGTGATCCACGGCGCGGATGGTCAGGGTGTTCTCGCCGTCGCGGAGAGCCGCTGTGATATCAAAGGAGAAGGAGACATAGCCGCCGGTGTGATCGCCGATATGCTGCCCGTTGACCCACAGGGTGGTCTTGTAGTCGCAAGCACCGATGTGCAGGATGGTGCGCCGCCCTGCGCGCTGCCAGCCCTCGGGGAGGGTCAGTCGCTTGCGGTACCAGACACAGTCACAGAAATCCGTGTCGCCGATGCCGGACAGGCGGCTCTCGCGGCAGAAGGGAACCGTGATGGTCTCGGGGAAGGCTCCGTCGGCCTGCAGACCGCGTGCCTCGCCGCTCTCACCGCGGTCGGTGGCGTACTCCCAGCTGCCGTTGAGGTTGAGCCAATCGGCGCGGACGAACTGCGGGCGGGGATATTCGGGACGGGGAATGGAATTCGTATGCATAAGATAAACTCCTTTCGGATGTAGATTCAGGAAATGCTGACTTTATTATACACGAACCGAGCCGTGCTGTCAATCGGGAAAACGCAATTTTTTCGGAAAAGCAAAAAACCGCCCTCTCTGTGGAAAAATGACAGATTTCCCTTGACTTTTGCGGCGGTTCATGGTATGATATTCACGATGACTGACCGTTAATCGTTTATCGTTAATCGTTAATCGCAGATCGCAGAAAGGTAGGCATTGCATATGCTCTATGTCAAGCAATTATTCCTGGACGGCACGCCGCTGACCGACCCTGTCACGGTGGCCGAATTCTCCGTACACCATCCCCGCCCCGCGCTGTCCTGGTCGCTGGGGTCGGATCAGCCCGACGGCGCACAGGCCGCTTACCGCCTGACCCTGACCGACCTGGATCGGGACGAGGTGATCTATGAGAGCGGGCGGGTGGAGACCGCCGCGCAGACCGCCACCTTCCCCGCCGCCGACATCCCCGAGGGGGCACTGCTCCGCGCCGACCTCTCGGTGGAGGCCGAGAACGGCGACTGTGCCGAGGGGGAGGAGCTGTTCTTCAACGGCTCGCTGAACCGGTTCCCCGGCGAGTGGATCGGCGCCGAGACGGATGAAGGCAACCATGTCCTGCACTTCTTCCATGACTTTTATCCCAAGAAGAATGTAGCCGCCGCCGTGCTCTACACCTGCGGACTGGGCTATCACAAGGTCTACCTCAACGATCAGGAGACCGACGATGCCGAGCTGGATCCCGCGCACAGCAACTACGCCCACACCTGCTACTACCGTGTCAGCCTCGGTGCGGAGGAGCTGTTGACCGACGGGCTGAACCGCCTGGAGATCAAGGTCGCGCCCGGCTGGCGCAAGAACGGCACCGAATTCATGTTCTCCATGCTGGGGGGACGCAAGATCGAGTTCTACGGAGATCAGATGCTGTGGTCGCTCCTGCGGCTCTACTACGAGGACGGCACCAGCGAGGACATCACCACCGGCGAGGGCTGGCAGTATGTGGTCGGCGCACAGGAGTCCGAGATCTTCAACGGCGAGACCTTCGATGCCCGCCGCAATCTGGAGCCGGAGGAGCTGGAGCCACATCCCGCCCGCATCCTCCCCACTCCCTCGGCGACCCTGCGCCCCATGACCCTCCAGCCCATCCGCCAGCAGGAGGTGTGGGAGCCGGTGGAGATCACCTCTCCCCGCCCGGGTATGTTCGTGGTGGACTTCGGACAGAATATCGCGGGGGTGGTCAGCCTTGACCTGTATGACGAGCTGTCCGCCGGTGCCCGCGTGACTCTGCGCCACGCGGAGGAGCTGAACGAGGACGGCACCCTCTACACCGACACCCTGCGGGGAGCCAAGCAGACCGATACCTACATCGCGGCGGGGGACGAGCGGGATCTCAACGAGTGGATGCCGGAGTTCACCTACCACGGCTTCCGCTATGTGGAGGTCACGGGGTTGGACGTACTGGAACCGTCGGACATCCGCGCCGTGTCCCTGCATACCGATATGCAGAAGCGGTCGCACTTCTCCTGCGGCTCGGCACTGCTCAATGCCATCCAGCAGAACCTCGTCATGACCGAGAAGGACAACCTTCACTCCATCCTGACCGACTGCCCCCAGCGGGACGAGCGCATGGCGTGGATGAACGACGCGACGGTGCGATTTGAGGAGACCCCCTACAACTTCGATGTGTCCCGCATCTTCCCCAAGGTACTGCAGGACATCCACAACGAGCAGCGGGAGAACGGCGCCTTTACCTGCTGTGCCCCCTTCATATACGGGGCACTCCCCGCCGACCCGGTCTGCTCCTCCTACCTCATGGCCGCCAAGCAGGCTCTCCTGCACTGCGGCGAGCTGAATGCCGTGGACGAGTTCTTTGACGGCATGGCGGCCTGGGAGGACTTCCTGCTCTCCCACAGCCCTGACGGCACGGTGGATTACTCCTACTACGGCGACTGGGCGGCTCCCGCCTACGCCTGCATCGGTGGTGCGGAGGGCGCACCCAACGCCGAGACCCCCGGTGTGCTCATGTCCACCGGCTACTCCTACTTCAACTGCGTGACCCTGGCGGATTTCGCCCGCCGCACCGGGCGCGCCGAGGCCGAGGCCAAGTATACCGAGGCGGCGGCGCGGGTGCGCGAGGCCTTTCTTACCAAGTGGTTCGATCCGACGACCGGACGGGTCGCGGGCGGCTCCATGGGCGCACAGGCCTTTGCCCTGTGGTTGGGGATCCTCCCGCCCGAGTCCGAGACCGCCGCCGCCCGCCTGATGCGGGAGGATCTGGTCGCGCGGGACTACCGGTTCACCACCGGCAACCTCTGCACTCGCTACCTTGTGGATATGCTGGCCAAGTACGGCTATGCCGACGATGCCTACACCCTGCTGACCCGCGAGGACTACCCCTCCTTCGGTTACATGATCCAGAACGAGGCTACCACCATTTGGGAGCGGTTCGAGTTGAAGAAGGATCCCGGCATGAACTCCCACAACCATCCGATGTACGGTGCGGTAGGCTCGTGGTTCTACCAGTACCTCGGCGGCATCACCCCGACCGCCCCCGGCTTTGCCGAGGTGAGCATCGACCCGGTCTACCCGACCGACCTGCTCTCGGCTCATGCGGTGGTGGATACCATCATGGGCGAGTTGTCGGTGCGCTGGTCGCGGCGGTACGGGAAGCTCTACCTGTTCGTGCAGGTGCCCTTTGGCATGGTAGCGCACATTCGGTTTGACGGAAAGGTGACCACCGTGCGCGGCGGGTATCATGTTTTTGAGAAGGAGATCTGATCATCCCTCCGCGCTCCCCCCAAAAAAATAATAAAGGAGTCATGCATATGGAATCCTATCTGAGCAACTACACGCGGTGGCTGGCGGCAGACCGGCTGACCGAGGCAGAGAAGGCAGAGCTGCGCGGCATCGAGGGAGATGACGCAGAGCTGCGGATGCGCTTTTCGCACTACTTATCCTTTGGAACGGCGGGTCTGCGGGGTGTGATGAAGGTCGGCATGAACGCCATGAACACCCACACGGTAGCCTATGCGACCCAGGCCTTAGCCGAGATCATCCGCAGGGAGGGTCGGAGCGCGGAGGGTGTCGTGATCGCCTACGACTGCCGCAACCACTCGGAGGAGTTTGCCAAGACGGCGGCCTCGGTGCTGGCGGCGGCGGACATTCCGGTCTACCTGTTTGACGAGTTGCGCCCCACGCCGGAGCTGTCCTTTGCCCTGCGGCGGCTGCACTGCGTGGCGGGCATCAACATCACGGCCTCCCACAACCCCCGCCAATACAACGGCTACAAGGCCTACTGGGACGACGGTGCCCAGCTCCCGCCCGAACACGCGGACGCGGTCGCGGCTGTCATGGAGAGTCTGGACATCTTCGAGGATGTGCACTTCATGGACTACGACGAGGCGTTGCGTGCAGGGAAGATCACCCTCTTAGGGCAGGACATGGACGAGGCCTACCTCGCCGAGGTGGAACAGCAGGCGGTGAACCCCCGCGCAGTGCGGGAGGTCGCCGACAGCCTCAAGATCGTCTACAGCCCCCTGCACGGCACGGGCTATCGGCTGGTGCCGGAGATATTGACCCGCATCGGCCTGCAGAGCTTGTACACCGTGCCGGAGCAGATGGTCATCGACGGGGACTTCCCTACGGTGGAGAAGCCCAACCCCGAGTACCGCGCGGCCTTTGACCTCGGCGTGATCATCGCGGATCGGGTCGGGTCGGATCTGGTCATTGCGACCGACCCGGATGCCGACCGCGTGGGAGTCGTGACCCGCACGGCGGACGGCAGCTTCATGACCATCACCGGCAACCAGATGGGTGCCCTCCTCTTGGATTACATTCTGACCGCCTACGAGGAGACCGGCAGCCTGCCCTCGGATCCCTTCGTGGTCAAGACCATCGTGACCACCGAGCTGGCCGCCAAGATATGCGCCTCCCACGGCGTGACCATCCATAACGTGCTGACCGGCTTTAAGTTCATCGGCGAGGTCATCAAGGACTACGAGCGGCGCGGCTACGGCCACTTCATTCTCGGCTTTGAGGAGAGCTACGGCTACCTCAAGGGCACCTACGCGCGGGATAAGGACGCTGTCGTGGCGACCATGCTCATCGTGGAGATGACCGCCTACTATAAGCGGCGCGGCATGACCCTCGCCGATGCCCTGAACTCCCTCTATGACCGCTACGGCTACAGCTTCGAGGCCAACGCCGAGGTCTACATGGAGGGCGCAGACGGAAATGACCGCATGGCCGCCCTCATGGAGTCCCTGCGGAACCCCGCCCCCGCCGAGATCGCGGGCAGAGCCGTCGTCCGCTTCGGCGACTATCAGGCCGCTACCATCACCGACCTCGTGACCGGAAACACGACCCCCACCGGTCTCCCCCGCTCGAACGTCCTCTCCTTCGCCCTTGAGAACGGCGACGTCATCGTCGTCCGCCCCTCCGGTACCGAACCTAAGATCAAATTCTACTTCATGCTCTCCGCCGCCGACCGCCCCTCCGCCGAGTCCGCTATGGCGGAGTACAGGAAGGCAATGGGGGTTTGAGGAGCGAGGGGACGCGTTGGGGAAAACTTCCTGAAGGAAGTTTTCCCCAAACCCCTTTCAAGGACTTTTAATATTATTATCTTGTCGGGGAACGGTTAGCTGACAATTTTTCTCGTCGGTTTCCGCCCATGTGGGATCCCTACCCCACCGTGTATTCAGAATAGGATGCGAGGATAGTGTTCTATCCAGATGAAAGGATTCCCATAAACTGTAATCAGCAATCCTCCCGTCAAGTCAATATTCTTTTATTGAAAGTTCTTGAAGGGAGGGGGTTCGGGGGAGGGAAACTTCTTTCAAGAAGTTTCCCTCCCCCGAAAAAAACCAAGAAAAAGGAGCAACAATATATGAAGCTATACATAAGTGCCGACATTGAGGGCACGGCGGGGATCGACGTATGGGACGAGACCGAGCTGGGCAAGCAGGAGCACGCCTACTTTGCGCGGCAGATGACACGGGAGGTCTGTGCGGCGGTCGAGGGAGCCGAGCTGTCGGGCTACGAGTCGACGGTCAAGGATGCGCATGACAGTGCGCGGAACATAGACCCGGCGGGACTGCCGCGCTCGGCGCGACTGATCCGCGGCTGGACACGGGATCTGTTCTGCATGATGGGCGGCCTTGATCAGGATGGATATGATGCGGTGGCCTTCACCGGCTACCACAGCGATGCCATGTCGGAGGGGAACCCGCTCTCCCACACCATGGACACGGCGGTATACCGCGTGATGATCAACGGCAAGCTCGCCTCGGAGTTCACCATTAACGCCTACATGGCGGGGATGCTGGGGATCCCGGTGGTATTCCTGTCGGGGGACGAGGCACTCTGCCGTGCCGCCCGCGAGATGATCCCCGGCATTGCGACGGTGGCCTCCAAGACCGGCATGGGGAGCGCGGTCATCTCCCGCCACCCGGAGGTGGTCTGCGACGACATCCGCCGCACCATGCAAAAAGCCTTATCTGAGCTGGACAACGACCCCGCCCGTCGGGCGGCCTGCATACCGGTTCTGCCACCTCGCTTTGAGATCTCGGTGGAGTACAAGGACTGGAATCGGGCACATCGCCTGTCCTTCTACCCGGGCGCGAGTCACCCCGATGCCAAGACCGTGACCTTTGTCTCGGAGGACTACCGCGAGGTCATGCGCTTCATGCACTTCTGCCTCTGAGTCGGGAAAGATACAACAAAAGCAGGACGCTCTGCCCGCCGTCGGGGGAGCGTCCTGCTTTTTATTCAATTCAAAGGGATATGGGCAGGAGGATCAAGCCTCGGGAGCCTCGGTCGAGACCTCAGTCTCGGTCTCAGTCGGCTCCTTGATATTCTCCACATACTCCAGCACCTTCTCGTTGGTCACGCCGGTCACGTCGATCTTATCCTTCAGGGTAGAGCCGTCCAGAACGAAAGCGTACTCGCCGATCTCCTCCAGGTTGCTGTTCAGTCGGATATTCTCGATACCGGTGCAATCATAGAAGGCCAGCTTGCCGATGGTCTTGAGAGAATCCGGCACGATGACCTGTTTCAGAGCCGTGCATCCCCAGAAAGCGGCATCCCCGATGGACTCCAGCGTAGCGGGCAGCTGCAGATCCAGAGCGGTACAGCCCCAGAAAGCGCGCTCGCCGATGGTGGCAACGGCGGAATCGGACAGGTTCTCCAGCGTGGTCAGGGACTCACAGCCCAGGAACGCGCTGTTGCCGATCGAGGTCAGGCTCTTCGGCAGGACGACCGTCTCCAGATGGACGCAACCGGTGAATGCGTTGTCATCAATATAGGTGACCGTGTCGGGCAGGATCACCTTCTTGAGTGCGGCCAGGTGGTAGAAGGCCTCGGAGGCGACCCCGATGATCGTCCGCTCGCCGAACATACTCGGTACATTGACCTCGTCATCCCGAATGGCCTTGCCCTCATACTTGACCAAGATGGCCGTATCACCCAGACCCTCTTCAAAGGTAAAGGTACCGATCACATTGCCGTCCTTGTCGGTAGCAGGCATCGTCATATCGGCGGCCTCGTAGCCCTTGTCCAGGTTGACCTTGCCGTTCTCGGCACAAGAAGCCAGCGGCAACACGCAGAGCAGTGCCGCCAGGGCGACCGCCAGCACATGGATCTTTTTCATGAATGGAATACCTCCGCATAGATACAATAATCATTGTACCCATTATACCGCAAAGAAAACAAAATGTCAAGAGGGGATAGCGGAATGTTTGTAAATATTTTGGATATTTCTCGCGCAGAGAGGGCGCAAAACCCGCAGAACTTAGGCAAAACCTCCCTCATCCCCCTTGACAAACCCGCCCGACTATGCTATAATGCATCCGAACTGCATAGAAGATCGGGGGTGCTGGGCTGAGATGCTCGGCTGAGATGCGGAAGTGCGCGAACCCTTTACCTGATACGGATAATACCGGCGTAGGCAGCATTTTCGGTGGGGAGCGCAGGCGCCCCGTTGTGTGACCGGCGGAGATTTTCCGTGCGGTTACTTTTTTCTTTTCCGGAGGTCTTTTCATGAAGAAGAACCAAAAAGAAGCCCTGCTTGCCCTGACCGAGGCCGCCATGATGATCGCGCTGGCCACCGTCCTGTCCTTCATCAAGCTGATCGAATACCCGTGGGGCGGGGCGGTCACCCTTCTCTCCATGCTCCCGATCGTCCTCTTCAGCATCCGTCGCGGTGTGCCGCGCGGCTTGGCGGCGGCCTTCGTGTACGCCCTGATCCAGCTGTTCTTGAGCTTGGCGGAGGTGGTCTCCTGGGGGCTGACCCCCGCCGCGCTGGTCGGGTGTCTCGCGCTGGACTACCTCCTGCCCTTCACCCTGCTCGGGGTGGCAGGATGCTTCCGCCGTCGCGGATGGCTCGGCGCGGTCGGGGGGGTCATGTCGGCACTGGCTCTGCGAATGGTCTCGCATTTCCTCAGCGGGGTGGTGATCTTTGCCTCGACCGGGCGGGTCATCAACATTCAGATCGACAATGTCTACCTGTACAGCCTGGCCTACAATGCCCTCTACATGGTGCCGGAGATGATCTTTACCGGTATCGCCTGCATCATCCTGTTCAAGCTGCCTCGCACGCGGCGGCTCCTGACCGAGAAGATGGCATGACACGACCCGCGCTCCCCCGCCGAAAGGGAGCACGGGCAAAGAAAAACTAAGGGATACCACTCCCTCCGGGGGGTGGTATCCCTTATTCTGTTTCGGCGGCCATGCGACGGGAGTGCCCGATGCACCATATGGCCGAGATGACCGCAACCACCAGCATATTGAAGGCCAAGAGACGGAAGATGGTCACCCCAACCCCCAGCGCATCCATCGGTTCCAGCCGCTTGACTGCTGCATCGGTCGAGAAGATGGCGCAGATGAACAGGAGGACTCCGTCTGCGACCTGTACTCCGGCAATGGCATATCGGAAGCCGGGTCGCTCCGGCAGGCAGGCGAACAGACACCCGGTCACAAGACCCACCAAAGCCAGAAAAGGGTAAACAAAAAAGGCCTTTTGTGCAAGACTGCTCTTGGCAGGGCTGACGCGGACATGACGCAGGAGGTCGTAGCCGTTCAGGATGACCTCCTCGGCATCACAGAAGGGAAGTGCATACACCCCCATCATAAGAGCACAGAGCACCAACCACAACAGCCCCGGCAACAGGTAGAGCAGACGACACCGACGCAGAGTCACAGTCGGTGTCGGAGCTGCCCCTATCAGCGGGGGCTCCTCAGCGCGGGACAGGGGTCTGCCGCAGAAGATGCAGCTCCGATCCGCGCCGACACCGGGGTTTTGCTTCCGACAGTGAGGGCAATACATAGGCTGTGGCCTCCTTTTTGAAAGATCGTGGCGGTATGCGCGGGGAAAGTACCGAGGGTGGGATGAATATACGCGTACTGTAACTGCACACGGTCAGGCAGGTCAGGAGGCTACAGGGGGACATCGTGGAAAATATCCACTATTATATCACAGGTATTCGGGAAAAGTAAACTCAAAAGAGGTAACATTTTTGTAAATATCAAAGTAATATAATAGTGAAATATTTTCCCGGGAGAAACGGCACATGAACATAGGCGATGCAGTCCGTCTGCGCATTCTGGAGCTGTGCGACCAACGAGGGCTGACGGTCAACAAGCTTTCCATTATCTGCGGCATCACGCAATCCACCCTCAATAACATCATCAGCGGTCGAAACCGCAGCGCAACGGTGGCTACCGTCAAGAAGATATGCGACGGACTGGACATCACCATGGCGGAGTTTTTCGACGCGGAGGTCTTCCGGCGGCTGGAGCAGGAGATCGTGTAGCTCCCCGGAAGGGGAGCGGATCACGCGCGCTTCTTCCGCCACTGCAGGAAGAACACCACCGCTCCGATCACCGCGACCCCCGCGACCGCGACCGCCACCACGACCCACACGGTCGGGAACAACGAGCCGCCCGACAGGTCGGACACCCCCGCGCCGCGCAGGTAGAGCACGGTATCCTCTCCGCCCTGACCGGTCGAGAGGATCGTGAGGCGCACCTCGTCCTCCTTGCCGATCTTCTCGGCAAAGTCTCGGATGTCACAGCTCAGGGTGACCCATTCGTCGGAGGACAGGGTCGCCGTGGTTCGATAGCAGAGCGCACCGTCGCCGTCCTCGACCTTCCCCTTGGCGTCCCGTGTCAGGATCACCGTGATGGTATCGTTGGCGGAGCCACCGTGCACCAGCAGGTCGAGCGACAGCTGTCGCCCTCCTGCAAAGCCCGAGCCGGGCAGGATGGCGGTCATGCCGAGGGAGTGGCCGATCTCGCCGCCCTTCAGGCTTGCCCGCAGGACGGGGGTGTCCCCCGCATGGATCAGAGCCAGCTCCTCCAGACCCGCCGTGTTCACGAAGCCACCGAGTGCAGCGTCCCCCTTGACCGACAGGTCGGTCGACAGGCCGCCCGAGGGGCGGGTATCAAAGCGCAGAAGTCCCTCGGCAGGGGCACTCTCCCCCAGGGGGCGAACCGTCGCCTCGGCGGTCAGGATGGTCAGCGGGTAGGGGCGGCCGATCAGGCTGTTCTCCAGTCGGGTGAAGGCACCGCCGATGCGGTTGCGCACCACCGCCAGGTAGGCCTCGGCCTCCCGAGTGCCCATCGCGGTGAACAGCCCGCACAGGTTCCGCGCCCGCAGACCGCCGTCCTCGGTGCGGGCGTACAAGCCGACGGCGGCTCCGTCCCGATCCGAATAGGCATCATAGAACAGTGCCTCTACTCGCGTATCCACCGCCGCCGCCGTGTAGGCGTAGGCGTAGGAGACGGCTTGATCGATCTCGCAGGACTCCCCCGCGGCATTCACACCGGGGATGGTCAGGTCGGTCAGCACCACCCGCCGCAGCTCTCCCGCCACCGTGCGGTAGCTCTCCAAAGAGTCGGTCAGGAGCCGCGTAAAGGAGGTCGGGGTCAGTCGATCGACATCCGCCTCCGAATTGCCCCAGACCTGCGGGCTGTCGGCGTACAGCCCCGCCGCGATGTGCCAGTCAAAATCCCCGCGCAGAGCCGCCTCATCTCGGAACGCGCTGAGGTATACCTGTGCGCCGAAGCCGTCGGTCAATCCTCTCCCGTTCCAGTGGTCATCCAGTGAAATGAAGACCCGCCCCTCCGCCGTCTGAGAGCCGAGGGCGGTATGCGCCAGTCGAACCAGCTGTTCGTAGCAGGCAATATGATCATCCAGAGACAGCTCCGTCCGCCCGTCATGGGCATACTGCGCGACATGATTCACCTTTTCCCCGATCAGGAGATCGGTGCACAGCCCCCGCCCGGGGGCCTCTGTCCCGACGGCGTACCGCTCGACCATGAAGCTGAAAAAGCCCTCAAGCAGCTCAGCGGCCTCGGGGTCGGTCATGCAGGGCAGATACTCATCGGCAGGGGCAGCGGTGGCTCCCGGCGCATACAGGCAGGTCGGGGTGGACGCGCGGGGCGCACGCAGGACGAACTGTAAGTATACCCGGATCCCGGCGGCGGTATAGGCGGACACGGTCTCGTCCAGCATGGAGATCGCCGTGCCGTCGTAGTAGACGGTTCGCCCGTTCCAGAGGTAGGGGATGGAATCCTCTGCCCGATCCGAGCGGATGATGTCCCCCATGGATACCTCCACCAGCGCAGAGGAGGCTCCCAGGGTCAGCGCATCGGCCGCCGTGCCGTCGCTCAGCCCCTTGACCGAGAGATCCACCTCGGACATGGCTCCCCCGGAGGAGGGCGGATCAAGCTCGGTCGCGGCCATCGCGGTGGTCAGGATGCCGTACTGTCGGGTGTTGCTGTCGTAGGATGCCAGCACGAAGGAGGAGAACAGCCGCGAACGCATTCCGTCATGCAGGTCTACCGTGAAGGACACACTGCTTGCGGCGTGGGCAGAGGCGGCCGGCTCGACCCCCCGCAGGTCTATCGTGCGACCGCTGTGGGAGGGAAGCTCAAAGAGGTATATGTTTCCCCGATAGCCGTCCAGAAAATCTGCCGTCAGCTCGCCCTTGACCGTGATGGTGCCCTTGTCCCGATCCGGCAAGACCGACAGGATGGCATTTCGCGTGGCATGGTTTTCCTCTGCCGAGCAACCGGCAAGAAGGGGTAGGCAGAGAAGGGACAGCAAAAGAAGGATCGGGAGGATTCGTTTCATAAGGATGCTCCTTTCGCGGCGGTATCGCCGTCTTGTTGTATGCGGGGGACGCGGGAGGTGATCAGACAGAGCAGCTCGTAGTCGATGGTTCTCGCCCGCTCGGCCAAAGCCTCCAGCTCGGCTGTCTCCTGCCCGAACAGAAGGACAGGGTCTCCCTGCTCGACCGGGAGATCAGTGATGTCGATCATACACTGATCCATGCAGACCCGCCCCACGACCGGGGCTTTTTTTTCGCCCGCACGGGTGCAGACCGTGACGGTCGCGCCGCTGAAGGCGCGCAACCAGCCGTCGGCATACCCGACAGGCAGAGTGGCGAGGCGACGCGGGGTGGGAGAGGAGTAGGTGCCGCCATAGCCCACCCGCTCTCCGGGCAACAGCTCGTGGATGTGTGCCACCGAGGTGCACAGGCGCAGGACGGGGGACAGGGGCGGTGTATCATCCGGGAAGGGCACTCCGTAGCCGTACAGCTCAATACCCAGCCGCACGGCATCCGCCAGACGGTCGGGATGGGCGGTGGGAAAACGCACCGAGGCGGCGCTGTTGCAGATATGGCAGAGCGCGGGGCGCAGACCGAGTGCCGTCAAGCCGTCCCGCACCGCCGCAAAGCGTTCGTATTGCGCCGCCGTGCGGCTCCCGTCCGCCATCTCGGTTTCCATGTCTCCGTCGGCCTCGGCGAAGTGGGTGAACATCCCCTCCACCGAAAGCCCCGGCAGAGCCGTGATCTCGGCGGCGGCACGAACGGCGGCGCGGCACTCCTCGGGGGTATGCGCCGCCAGCCCGATGCGGTTCATGCCGGTGTCCAGCGCGATATGTACCGACACACGGACATGGGCGGCGCAGGCGGCCTCGGACATCCGCCCTGCGTGGTCTGCCGAGACCAGTGCCGCCGTCAAGCGGTACTGCGCCAGCCGTGCGACCTGCGCGGGGGGCGTGTAGCCCAATATCAGGATCAGACTGTCGGCCGGGGGAGTCTCCCCCGCAGGGGCGGGCAGTTCCTCCAGAAGGCAGCGCAGGGTCACGGCTTCCTCGATGCAAGCCACCGCGAAGGCGCGACAGCCCTCCTCTGCCAGTGCGGGAATACAGAGACGGATATCGTGGCCGTAGGCGTTGGCCTTGACCACCGCGATGGGCAGGGGGGCAGGGGCTCCTCTGTCTTGTGCCGCCGCCTGTACCCGTCCGACCAGCTTGCGATAATTGGTACGCAGGGCGGCGGTGTCCACCTCCGCGTATGCCCGCAGAGAGGCTGTGTCCACGATCCTGTTTGCGACCTCGGTCTCCATATCCTCACCCCCGGTATTCTTCTTTCCCACAGTATAACACATTTTTTCCTGTTTTGCAATACTTGGGAGCGGTTTTTTTCGGGGGAGGGCTTGAAGGGAGGTAGGAGGAACTCCCTTCCCCCCTTTTCGCCAAAAACCATACACTTCCCCCCATTGTCCAAAAAATTTCTCAAAACATCTTGTCAAACCATGATTTTTATGGTACAATATAAAAAATAGCGACAAGGAGGGTGATTCCTGTTGTCCAAAGAAGCCATGACGAGAGTCCGAGATGCCGAGGCACAGGCAACCAGTATCCGTGCCGAGGCAGCCGCCGAAGCCGCGCGGATGCGGCAGGAAAACGAAAAGACCTGCGCGGCGGCCGCCGAGGAGCGGCTGAATGCGACCGCCGCCGCTCTGAAGGAACGACTGGCCGCCGTTCAGCAGAAGGCGGACGCGCTGGTCGAGCAGAGCCGCCTGGAGGCCGCCGAGTATGCGCGGGGGCAGATCGTGGCCGCAAGTGAGCACCGCCTGGAGGCCGTCAAGGTGGTCGTGTGGGAGATGTTTGACTCATGTCGATAGCAAGCATGAAGCGGCTGACGGCACTTTGCCCGTCACGGGACGCAGATGCTCTGATCCGACGGCTGGTGCGCCTGCGCTGTGTTCAGATCAACACCACCCCCATCGAGGATGGGGAGCTGTTGCGGGTGCAGTGCGACACCGAGCGGGTAGAGGTCGAGGGGCGAGTCCGCGCCGCCGAGGCCGCCCTGACGGTGTTGAACCGCTATACCGAGAAGGCCAAGCCGTGGCTCCGCCGCACCGTCGTGTCGGCGGATGAGTACCCGCTGTGCGGGAGCTGCGAGGCTGTCCGGCAGGTGGTGCGGGAGGCGGCCGAGCTGGATGCCCGCCTGACGGCGGGGCGCACCGAGGATGCACAACTGCGCGACCGAGATGCCGCATTGACGCCGTGGCTGGAGTACGACCAGCCCCTCTGCGGCGGGGGCACCGCGCTCTGCCGTGTCCTGCTGGGGGCATTCCCCGCCAAGACACAGCTTTACGATGTGGCCGAGGCTCTGCGGAGCTGTGCCGCCGGTGTGGAGACGGTGAAGGAGGATAAGGACGGCCTGTTCGTCTCTGTCCTGTACCACCGCGAGGACGGCGAGGCGGTCGAGCGGGGATTGACCCCGCTGGGATTCCTGCGAGCCGACTTCTCGGAGGAGCCGTTCGCGGCGGCCGATGCCGACGGCGGTCGATGCCCGACCGCGCGGGAGGTGCGCCGGCGGATCCGCGCACGGCGGCAGGAGCTGGCCGACGAGGCGGATCGGATCACGGCAAGACTGCGGGAGCTGGCGGACAGTGTACCGGATATCGAGCTTTTATATGATAATGAGAGCACGACCCTGACGGTCGCCCGGCAGAAGGCCAAGCTGGCCGCGACCGAGCAGTGTGTCCTGCTGACGGGGTGGGTGCCTGCGGCACGGGACGAACGAGTCGCCGCCGCGCTGGACAAGCTGTTCTGTGCCTACGAGATGAGCGACCCCGCCCCCGAGGAGGAGCCGCCGGTGTTGCTCAAGAACAACGGCTACGCCTCCAACTTCGAGTGGGTGGTGGGGATGTATTCCTACCCCAAGTACGGCACCTACGACCCCACCTTCGTGATGAGTATCTTCTACTTCATCATATTCGGCCTCATGTTCGCGGATGTCGGCTACGGCCTCTTGCTGATCTTAGCCGGATTCTTAGCCCCGCCCCTGCTGCACATGAAGCCCGGTACTAAGCGAATGTTCAATATGTTCGGCTGGTGCGGCATCTCCTGTGTCATCCTGGGTGCGGTGTTCGGCGGCTGGTTCGGGGATGCCCCGTATGCCGTGATGGTGAATATGCTCCACCTGTACGAGGACGTGGAGACCGCCAAGGCCGCCGTCCCCTGGTTCAACGGCCTGTCGGTCGCGCTGGGCGGGAAGAGCGTGTCCCTCAATCCGCTGGAGGAGCCGATGGCCTTCTTAGTGGTCTCGCTGGTCATGGGGGCTGTCCACCTGCTGGGCGGTATGGCGGTCAAGTTCTACCTGCTCTGCCGGGATGGAGACGTCTTCTCTGCCATCTTTGACATCGGCTCCTGGTGGGTGCTCTTCGGCGGTATCGCCTGCTTTGTGGCTCTGCCCGACAGTCGGGTCGGCCTGATCCTGTGCGCCGTCGGGGTGCTGATGATCGTGGCGACGGCGGGGCGAGCCCAGAAGAATATCCTCCTGCGGATAGGAAAAGGCCTGCTGGGACTGTATGATCTGGTCAACTATGCCTCCGACCTCCTGTCCTACTGCCGCATCTTAGCACTGGGTCTGGCGGCGGGCGTCATCGCGCAGGTGGTCAACCTCATTGCCACCATGGGCGGCGGGACACCCGGCGGCTTTGTCCAGATGGCGGCTGTCATGCTGATCGGTCACCTGCTGAACATGGCGATCAACCTGCTGGGCGCGTTCGTGCATACCAGCCGCCTGCAGTATCTGGAGTTCTTCGGCAAGTTCTTCGAGGACGGCGGCGTGCCGTTCGAGCCGGTCTTGCCGTCCGAGACCTACGTGACCATCGCGGACGAGGCGGAGGAAAAGCAATAAGCATCTGCCAACCCACGCAACCCTCGCATCCTGTTCTGAATACACTGTGGGGCCGGGGCCCCGGCATATGCTCCCCCCCTTCGGAGGATGAGGCCTGCGAGCCGCAACTCTGCCGGTTTACGAGTAGAAAAACTATAAGTAGACCTCCTCTCGGCATGATAATATTTTTGAAAGTCCTTGAAGAGGGTCTGGGGGATGTGAATGTTTGCCTCTTGCGGCAAACTTCATCAACCGGCGGCAAAGCCGACAGTTGTAATTCCCTCAGGAAGTTTCCCCAAGAAAAAAATAAATAAATTAAGGAGATTCCCATTATGAAGCGCAATCGTATTTGCAAGGTGTTTGCTGTTGTGATCCTGTCCCTGGTGGTGGCTTCCATGCTGGCTGTATGTGTAGCGGCGGCGGGAGAGCCGGGTTCGCCCATAGAGGGTATTGGCGGCATGGGAGAGCAGCCCATGCCCGGTGAGCCGGGGGGCGAGGCGGAGAAGACCTCGGCCGCAGGCGAGGTGATCAAGGGCATTTTCTCGGGTCAGAATTTAGCACTTCTGGGTGCGGCGTTAGCGGTGGCACTCCCCTGTCTCGGCTCTGCGAAGGGTGTAGGCATTGTGGGTGAGGCCTCCAGCGGGCTGTTATCCGAGAACCCCTCCATGTTTGGTAAGGCACTGGCACTGCAGGCACTGCCCATGACCCAGGGTGTATACGGCATGGTCGCCGCCTTCCTGATCTTGAACACCATCGGTCTGTTCGGCACGCCGCTGGAGCTGTCGGTCGCGCAGGGCGCGTACTTCATCATGGCGGCTCTGCCCATCGCGCTGGCGGGCTACTTCTCGGCCATCAAGCAAGCGCGGGTCTCGGCGGCCGGCATCAGCCTCTTGTCCAAGCGTCCAGGTGAGCTGGGTAAGGCCATCACCTCGGCCGCGCTGGTGGAGACCTATGCCATCTTCTCCTTGCTCATCACCCTTCTGATGGTGGTCAACTTCCCCGCCTGATCGGCTGTGCGTTGAGGATCTACCATGACGGGACTGGAAAAAGTGACCGGAAAGATCATCGCGGATGCCGAAGCCGATGCCCGCGCCCTGCTGGCGGCGGCCGAGGCTGACTGCGCCGCCGCCCGTGCCGACTCCGAGCAGAAGACCGACGAGGCCTGTGAGCAGCTGGAACTGCGGGCGGCGCGGGAGTGCGAGGAGCTGGTGCGCCGCGCCGGTTCTGCCGCCGAAATGGCCAAGCGGAGTTTGATATCCGAGGTCAGGAGCAACCTGATGGAGGAGGTCTATCGACAGGCGGAGAAGGAGATACGGGATCTGCCCACCGATCAGTACGCCGATCTGCTCATCAAGATGCTGCGGGGTGCGCTCCGCCGCCAGATCGAGGACGAGCGGGAGGCTCTGCGCCTGTACGGTGAGACCACGACTCCCGCGTCTTACGAGATATTGCTCAATTCCCGCGACCGCAAGACCTACGGACAGCGGCTCTTAGACGAGGCGCAAAATGGCGGCTACGCCAAGGTCGGGCTGACCCGCCCGGATATGCTGAAGCTGGCGACCGAGACCCCGGACATCAGCGGGGGTCTGATCCTGCGGTGCGGGAACACCGAGATCAACTGCTCGCTCGCGGTGATGTTCGCCGATGTGCGCCGCACGACCGAGGGTCGCGTGGCGGGACTGCTGTTCGGCAAGCAGGCGTGACGGTCGCGCTCGGAGCGGAGAGGAATGGGCATACACATGAAAAGGATCAAGGAGACCGACTACGGCTACGCCTCGGCTCGCCTGCGCGCGCTGGAGAACCGCCTGATCGGGCGGGAGCGGATGCAGGTGCTGTGCGAGGTCGGGTCGCGGGAGGAGCTGTTGACCCGCCTGTCCGAGTACGGCGTGGTCATCCCGCCTGAGCGGGAAGGGGAGGAGGCGGCACTGTTGGCCGTCCTGCGGCAGGCCTACGACGAGGTGGCTGCGTGTGTCCCCGACAGGAGCGTATTCGACTGGATGCGCTACCCGTATGATTGCAATAACCTGAAGATGGCACTCAAGTGCCACATCCGACACATCCCTGCGGACGAGACCCGCGGGATGCTGTTCGATTTCGGAACCATCCCCGCCGAGCGGGTGCCCGCGCTGATCGAGTGCGAGACCCTGCCGGAGGACCTGCCGCTCCCCCCGCATATGGCGGCGGCACTGGCGGATGCCCGCGAGGCCTATGCCAAGACCGGCGACCCCCGCGAGATCGACCTGCGGCTGGACACCGCCTGCTATCGGGATATGTCCCGGGCGGTGGCGGCGACCGGGGAGCCGATCTTGATCGGCTGGGTCAAGGCCAAGATCGACCTGACCAACCTGATCACCACCCTGCGGGTCGGGCGGCTGTCGCTCGGCGAGACGGCGGAGGGGTTCCTGACCGGGGCACTCCTGCCCGGCGGGAGCGTGCGGGCGGAGGTGTTCTGCGAGTCCCTTGCCGAGGGGGAGGAGCACCTCTTGTGGAGCCTCGGGCGGAGCGGAGACCCGCTCCTTGACCGCGTGACGACCCGCATCGGCAAGACGGATATGTCCTTGTCCGCCATAGAGAAATGCTGTGACGACGCTTTCCTGGAGCAGGTGCGACGGGATGCGCGGGCACCCTTCGGGGCGGCTGTCGCGGGCGGGTACCTGTACGGCTGGGAGACCGCCGTGCGGAACATCCGCATCCTGCTGGCGGCGCGGGATGCAGGGCTGTCCCCTGCGGCGACCCGCGAGAGAGTGAGGGAGAGCTATGTATAAGATCGGCATTATCGGGGATCGGGACAGTGTCCTCGGGTATATGGCCATCGGCTTTGCCGTACATGAGGCCGCTACCGCCGAGGAGGCGGGTCGGCTGCTGCGCAAACTGGCGGCGGACGAGGAGTACGCCATCCTGTTCATCGTGGAGAGCTACGCCGCCGCGCTGGAGGAGGAGATCGCCGCCTATCGGGACAAACCTCTGCCCGCCGTCGTGACCCTGCCCGGTGCGGGCGGCTCGACCGGCTACGGCATGGCGGCACTCAAGAGCGCGGTGGAGCGGGCTGTCGGAGCGGATATCCTGTTCAAGAATGAGGATTGAATCTGCGCGGGGGCGCGTGAATGAATTGCGCCGGCGCGTATGGATGGTTTCGCTGAGGCGAAACATGAGAGATGGGAGGAAGATACCGTGAATGTAGTGGAAGGGAAGATATTGAAGGTGTCCGGTCCCCTGGTGGTCGCCGAGGGGATGCGGAACGCCAACCTATTCGACGTGGTGCGGGTAGGGGACAAGCGTCTGATCGGCGAGATCATCGAGATGCACGGTGACCGTGCCTCCATCGAGGTCTACGAGGAGACGGCGGGGCTGGGGCGCGGGGACAAGGTGGTCTCCACCGGAGCCCCCCTGTCGGTCGAACTGGGACCCGGACTGCTGACCAGTATGTATGACGGCATCCAGCGACCGCTGGCGGCCATGTGCGCCAAGTACGGCGCGAACATTCGGCGCGGCATCGATGAGCCGGCACTGGATCGGGATCGCGTGTGGCACTTCGAGGCCGCGCTGGGCTACGGCGACAAGGTCGGCCCCGGGGATATATACGGAGTGGTGCAGGAGACCCCCACCGTCTCCCACAAGATCATGTGCCCGCCCCGCAAGCGCGGCACGGTTATGGAGCTGTACTCCGGGGACTTCCGGGTCACGGATCGGATCGGCAAGCTCAAGCTGGAGGACGGCACGGTAGAGGAGATCACGCTGGTGCAGAAGTGGCCGGTGCGGGTGTCCCGCCCCTATACCCAAAAGCTCCCGCCCGTGGAGCCGATGGTCACGGGTCAGCGGGTCATCGATGCGCTGTTTCCCATCGCCAAGGGCGGTACCGCCTGCGTTCCCGGTCCCTTCGGCTCGGGCAAGACGGTGGTACAGCATCAGCTGGCCAAGTGGAGCGACGTGGATCTGGTGGTCTACATCGGGTGCGGCGAGCGCGGCAACGAGATGACCGACGTTCTGCGGGAGTTCCCCGAGCTGACCGACCCCCGCACGGGTCGCTCCCTCATGGAGCGCACCGTCCTGATCGCCAACACCTCGGATATGCCGGTCGCGGCACGGGAGGCCTCCATCTATACCGGTATCACCATTGCGGAATACTACCGCGACATGGGCTACTCGGTGGCTGTCATCGCGGATTCCACTTCCCGCTGGGCAGAGGCTCTGCGGGAGATGTCGGGACGGCTGGAGGAGATGCCGGGTGAGGAGGGCTATCCTGCCTACCTGACCTCGCGCCTGGCGCAGTTCTACGAGCGGGCAGGCAAGGTGGTCTGCCTCGGCGCGGACGGACGGCAGGGAGCCTTGTCTGCCATCGGCGCCGTGTCCCCGCAGGGCGGAGATATATCCGAGCCGGTCACGCAGGCCACCCTGCGGATCGTCAAGGTCTTCTGGGGTCTGGATGCCTCGCTGGCCTATCGGCGGCACTTCCCCGCCATCAACTGGCTCAATTCCTACTCGCTCTACCGCGACCGCCTGGAGGGCTGGTTCTGCGAGCAGGTGGCTTCCGACTGGATGGAGCTGACCGGGCGGTGCTTAAAGACCCTGCAGCTGGAGGCTGACCTGGATGAGATCGTCAAGCTGGTGGGCATGGATGCCCTCTCGGCGGAGGATCGACTGACGCTGGAGACGGCGCGCTCCATCCGCGAAGATTTCCTGCAGCAGAACGCCTTTGAGGGGGAGGACAGCTATACCTCCCTGCAAAAACAGCACACCCTGATGAAGTTGGTGTTCGCCTTTGAGGAAAAGGCGCGCCGCGCCGTGGCCGAGGGTGCCGACCTTGAGGCGGTCTCGTCCCTGCCGGTACGGGAGCGCATCGGGCGATTCAAGGCTGTGCCGCCGTCCGCGTGCGAGGCCGAGGCTGAGTCCATCACGGCGGACATGACCGCCGAGCTGGACAAGCTGGTCGCCGAGGCACGGGAGCACTAAGGAGGTAGGTATAGGCATGATCCGAGAATACAGAACCATAGAGGAGATCGCAGGCCCCCTGATGCTGGTCAAGCAGGTGGAGGGGGTCAAGTATGACGAGCTGGGCGAGATCGAGCTGCCGAACGGCGAGGTGCGCCGTTGCCGCGTGTTGGAGGTCAACGGGCGGGACGTGCTGGTACAGCTGTTCGACTCGGCCGCCGGGCTGAATGTCGCCGAGTCCAAGGTGCGCTTCACCGGGCACGGCGTGGAGCTGCCGGTGTCGGGCGAGATGCTGGGACGGGTGTACAACGGCATGGGCGAGCTGATCGACGGCGGCCCCGCCATCATCCCCGAGAAATCGCTGGACATCAACGGCTCCCCCATCAACCCCGCCGCCCGCTACTACCCGTCCGAGTTCATCCAGACCGGCATCTCCACCATCGACGGTCTGAATACGCTGGTGCGCGGGCAGAAGCTGCCCATCTTCTCCGGCTCCGGTCTGCCCCACGCCAATCTGGCGGCGCAGATCGCGCGGCAGGCGCAGGTGCGCGGCTCCGACAGCCGCTTTGCGGTGGTATTCGCCGCCATCGGTATTACCTTTGAGGAGGCGGATTTTTTCATCTCCGACTTCAAGCGGACAGGCGCGATCGACCGTACCGTGCTGTTCATCAATCTGGCGTCGGATGCCGCCATCGAGCGGATCTCCACCCCGCGCATGGCACTGACCGCCGCCGAGTATCTGGCCTTTGAGTGCAATATGCACGTTCTGGTCATCATGACCGACATCACCAACTACGCCGAGGCTCTGCGCGAGGTGTCGGCGGCGCGCAAGGAGGTGCCCGGCAGGCGGGGCTATCCCGGCTACCTGTACACCGACCTTGCGACCATGTACGAGCGTGCCGGGCGCAAGATGGGCAGTGACGGCTCCATTACCATGATCCCCATCCTGACCATGCCGGAGGACGACAAGACCCACCCCATCCCCGACCTGACCGGCTACATCACCGAGGGGCAGATCATCCTCTCCCGCGAGATGTACCGCAAGGGCTACCTGCCGCCGGTGGACGTCCTGCCCTCCCTCTCCCGCTTGAAGGATAAGGGCATCGGCGCTGGCAAGACCCGCGAGGATCACGCCGGTACCATGAACCAGCTCTTCTCCTCCTATGCCCGCGGCAAGGAGGCCGCCGAGCTGATGGTGGTGCTGGGGGAGGCCGCCCTGACCCCGCTGGATCGCCTCTATGCGAAATTCGCCGATGCCTTCGAGCAGCGGTATATCAACCAAGGCTTCAACGAAAACCGCTCCATCGAGGAGACCCTTGACCTCGGCTGGGAGCTGCTCTCCATCCTCCCGCGCTCGGAGATGAAGCGCATCCGCCCCGAACTGGTGGAAAAATATTGGAAGGGCTAAGACATTATTGACTTGACAGGAGTATATTACAATGAAAAACCGGATCTTTACCTTACTGAGCATTCTTTTGTTGCTGTCCCTCTGCCTTGTCGTCGGCTGCGGCGGGGATACCGAGACCGATACCGGCTCGGGTACGGCTGAGTCCGCCACGGCGGCACCGAGCACCGATGTGCCGACCGAGGCTCCCACCGAGACCGATGTGCCCGCCACCGTGACCGACCCGGCCACCGATCCTGCGACCGAGCCGGCCACCGAGCCGGCCACCGAGCCGGCGACCGAGGATTACTTCGCTTCCTCTCGGATCGACCTCGTGGAGCCGGATGCTTCCCGCATACCGGATATGGCGGTCACCGGGGACGGCTACGACATCTACCAGCTGACCGAGGGCAGCGAGTGGGGCTACCGCTACGGCTGTACCTACCTCTACAACGACGACGGCAGTGTGGATGCCTACTTTGCCTGTGTGGGTACCATCTCGGGTGAGTGGGACTGGATCGCCTATCGCCATTCCCCCGACGGCGGCGAGACCTGGGAGAACGAGAAGATCGTCCTGACCCCGACGCAGGGCTCCATGGATCACTTCTCCAACTGTGACCCCGGCGTCATCTACTTCGACGGCTACTACTACTTAGGCTACACCTCTACCCTCAACTCCACCGGACTGTGCAACAACCTGTTCGTGGCACGCTCCGAGAACCCCGACGGCCCCTTCGAGAAGTGGAATGGAAGCGGCTGGGGCGGCCCCGACTGTCAGCCCATCGTCTACTTTGACGAGGATTGGACCAAGTGGGGCATCGGAGAGCCCAGCTTCGTGGAGCTGAACGGCACCCTGTACCTGTACTATACCTGCACGACCGCATCGGGTGACTACATGATGGTCGCTACGGCGGATGCCACCGATAAGAATTGGCCGGCCACTCTGCAATTCCACGGTGCGGCCTGCAAGAAGAGCGGTGACTCGGTGGATGTCAAGTATGTCGAGGAGTGGGGCAAGTTCGTGGGGGTCGGCACAGGCGACCGCTTTACCACCGGCAGCTGGCTGGCGGTCTACGAGTCCAATGACGGCTTGACCTTTGAGCTGGCGGATTGCGTTAAGGAGAATACCTACCAGCGCCTGCACAACGCAGGTCTGTCCTCCCGCCCGAACGGTCATATCCGTATCACCGAGGACGCAGACAAGCTGCGGGTGATCTATGCCTACGGCGACGGCTGGGGAGTTTGGAATACCCGCGTCCAGCCGATCTCCCTGCTCTTGGGGAACGGCAACGACATTGCCGCCGAGAAGGCCAAGAAGAACCTGACGGATCCCCAGAATCGTGCTGAGATGCTTCCCTCCAAGGATCGCTTCATCACCATGATCCGCACCGACAAGGATGTGTATGAGTATCCGTTGTCGAAGGGGAGCTTTGACGTGTCGATCTTTGCCTATGACACATATTTCCAGGGCAACTGCCGCCAGATGTACCGCAGCAAGGCGGAATATACAGACTATGACTCGTCGGTCATTACCATCGATGAGGGTCATGTCACCATCGTCGGGGTGGGTGAGACCACCGTCACCGTGACCTATGAGGGACTCAAGAGCCTGTTCTGGGTCAAGATCACCGAGACCGACGAGAAGGGCGACGGCAAGACTCCCGTGAAGTTCGTTCGTGTACAGGATACCTATACGATCCTGTACAGTGAACGTGGATCCTACCACCCCCAGATCCGCGGACAGATCAAGTGGGACGACGGCAGCTTCACCGAGCTGTATGTGGACAAGCAGGAGGACTATACCCTGACCTTTGACGGCTACAACAAGGACATCATCTCGGTCAGTGACAAGGGCGTGATCACGGCGCGGAAGGTCGGCGAGACCACGGTCACAGTCAGATGGAAGGATAAGGCATTCCTGGTAAGCGTGGTGGTGACCGAGGATCCGCAGGCCGGTTTCTTCACGAAGGGGGAGCAGGTGTCGCCGGAGTAAGCCTCCCTTGCTGTCACCAATCGTAAATTATTGAAAGTTCTTGAGGAAGTTCCCCCCGAAAAAACAACAAGAAAAGGAGCCTCGTATGGCACAGTTGCAAGTAAATCCGACCCGGATGGAATTGAAGAAGCTGCAGGCGCGGTATGCGACGGCGCGGAGGGGGCACAAACTGCTCAAGGACAAGCGGGACGAGCTGATGAAGCGGTTCTTAGAGGTCGTACGGGAGGACAAGGAGCTGCGGGGTCGCGTAGAGGCGGCACTGGCGCAGTTTCAAGGCAGCTTTGGCGTAGCGGCGGCGGCCTCGGGACCTTTGATGCTCAAGGAGGCACTGATCCTGCCCAAGAAGGAGGGCTCGCTGGATGTATCCTTCCAAAACGTCATGAGCGTGACGGTGCCGCGCTTCTCGCTGGATGTACGCGGGAGCGGGGCGGACAGCTACAACTACGGCATGGCATTCACCTCGGGGGAGCTGGACGGCTCTCTTGCGGCACTGGGGGGCATACTGGAAGACCTTGTGCGGCTGGCGGAGCTGGAAAAGACCGCCCAGATGCTGGCCGAGGAGATCGAGCGCACCCGCCGTCGGGTCAATGCGCTGGAGTATATCATGATCCCGCGCTACCTGGAGAGCATGAAGACCATCCGCATGAAGCTGGACGAGAACGAGCGCGGGAACACCACGCGGCTGATGAAGGTCAAGGACATGATGCTGAAACGCTGAAAAAACAGAGGCGGGATGCCCCGGATGGGCATCCCGCCTCTGCGGTTTCGGGTATTGCTCAGGCCTGCGCCTCGATGTAGGCCGCCAGCTTGTCGATGGTGTCATACGCGGGGGACGGCTCCAGCATGACCTGCAGCTCCTCCTCGATCTTGAGCAGCAGTTCGGCGACGTCCAGCGAGTCCAGCCCCAGCTCTCGGAAGGGGGCGTCGGTCTTGATCTCGGCGGGGTCAACGTTCTTGTATTCGGCAACGATGGCGACAATGGTCTCTTTGATGCTCATGGGTATATCCTCCTTGGCACGACCGCAGGGTCGATTTTTTATTGTATAAGACGATTTTCCGGGGGAAACTTCCTGGAGAAATTACAACTGTCGGCTTTGCCGCCGGTTGGTGAAGTTTGCCGCGAGCGGCAAACATTCACATCCCCCAGACCCCCTTCAAGGACTTTCAAAATTATTATCTTGTCGAGAGATGGTTTGATGACAGACCTTCTCGTCCAAGCCGCCCATGTGGAGCCCCTGCCCCACAGCGTATTCAGAAAAGGAGAGTGCTTCCGACCGGCTCATATTTTTTTACACGCGTATATTATACACGCCGACGGGAAAAAAGTCAACACTTTTTTCGGAAATGTCCAAATTGGAAGAAATGGTCGCCCCGATGCCCGAAAACGGTGAAGAAAGCGATTCACCCGGAAACAATGTGAACAAATTTGAAGATAAATTCAAGTTAAAATATTTTTAGAAATTTTAGAAAACCTATTGCAAAATCGGGGGGATTGTGGTATACTGTACACACCAAACCTGTTCCTTCCCGCTGTGCCGGCGGGGGGAACCAAATAATTTTGCAATTAAATTAAGGGGGGAATTCAAAAATGGCAAGAACCACAAGGCGTTGGAGACTGCTTTCCCTGTTCCTCGCGGTGCTGATGGTCGTCAGCGCGCTGCCACTCACGGCGATCAGCGCGTTTGCGGCTGAGGTCGGCGAGAACAGCGCAAGCAGGGCTTCCGACGAGACTGCGAACACGGATGTTCGCGCCGTCCTGCTGGACAGCGGACGGATGTACTTCAGCGTGAAGAGCGTGAAGACGCTGATCGACCACATGGTGAAGTACAAGTATAACCAGCTGCAGCTGGTTATCGGGAACGGCGGATGCCGGTTCATACTTGACGATATGAGTTTGACCTTTGAGGTGGACTCCGACACAACGACCCTGGACAGTGATACCGTCAAGACCGGCATCAAGGCAGGGAACAAGGCCTTCAACGGCGATGAGACCTGCTGGACTGAGTCTGACATGGACACGATCATTGCCTATGCCAACGAGAAGGGCATCGAGATCGTCCCCATGCTCAATATGCCGGGTCACGCGACGGCTATCGCG
>CAYXBU010000020.1:0-27768 GCA_964463245.1 uncultured Clostridium sp.
TGTCGTTCCCAAAGGGACTTTGTCGGTTGTTTCCTTCCTCGACAAATTGGAATTTATCTATCGGTATCGATCAATATCGCTCTGCATGGCGAGCCGTCCGCACCCGACAGGTTCAGCGGTGCGGCATTCAAAAAATAGACACCCTCAGATACCTCTGATAATCGAATTCCTTCAAGCAAGATAACATTCGCGCCTAAAAGAACAAGATGCACAGCCATGGGTGCATTTTGCGGACCGATCGTCTGGGGCTCATTTCCCAAAAGCAATATACCTGAGGTTGCAAATACCTTTGCCGCCGCCAATGATACTTCGACATCTCCTTTGATCAAAAGTCGCTTTTTTGCTTCCGGGTTTTGGCTTTTTGC
The DNA here is from genome assembly GCA_964463245.1 of uncultured Clostridium sp. Taxonomy (GTDB): domain Bacteria; phylum Bacillota; class Clostridia; order Oscillospirales; family CAG-272; genus CAMEON01. The sequence goes on from CAYXBU010000020.1 coordinate 366, forward strand.
TTTCTCAATTATTTCTTCGGCATCGTCGCCGGTGACGATCCCTTGATGTTCGGCCACATAAGCCATCCCCACAAACGTCTCTAAGCATATCTCATCCACTGTTTTGCCATCCTTAACGAAATGAAATGGCGCATCTATATGCGTGCCGTTATGTGCACACATACTAAGTGATGTCAAATTATATACGTCACCTTTTTCCATTGACTTAAGCACCATTTTCTCCGGTGTCGGGTCGTCGGGATACACCTGACAACAGAAAACTTCTTGGGAAATATCATATATTTTCATTGCTTGGTTCTCCCTTACAAATTCCGATTTATCTTGTACTTTTCCAAATATATAGCGGAGAATCATGAGGAAATCTGCCGTTAGTGCAAGACCGCCCGAGCATTTTTTGCCCGGGCAGTCTCGGTATCAAGCATAGCTGTCAGGTGACAGCTGTCACCTGACAGCTGTCACCGTATCCGTCTGGCCTCGGTGTAGAATCGCTTGTCCTCGGCGTGACCCATCGAGAAGGTCTTGCGCGGGAGTGCCCCGTCCCGAATGACCGTGGGGAACAGCTCCTCCTTCCTCATGCCGTCAAACAGGATAGCGACCGCATCCGACCGCGCGGCCAGCGACCGCACCGTCTCCTCGCCGTGGATGTAATCCACCGACACCCCCGCCGGGGCTTTTTTCATGTACTCATTCAGGAAGGCCTGCACCGTCCCGACCGCCAGCACCGACTCGGGCGCGGGAACGGTCATGCTCCCCTGTCGGTCGCCCGCCTGCCAGAGGAGGGTCTGCGGCGGGTCATCCCCCCGCCGGGATGCGACATACTCCGAAAGCTCCCGGAGGAACTCCTGCGGCTCTACCCCGAAGACTACGCGGTAGATCGGCTCAAAGATCAGTGACTCGTCGTACAGGTTGACCACCTCGCAGAGCGCGTAGCGGGCGGGATGCTCTAAAGCCGCCTCGCCGAGTTTCTCCTTGATCTTCTCGTAGCAGGCCTTGGCGGCGGCCAGCGAGTGGTTGCCGTCCCCCACAGCGAACAGGAGCGGTGCCAGCCCGTCTCGCCCGTAGCGCGCCTGCATGGCCTGCGGCGTGATCAGCTCTGCCAGCTTGCCCTCTACCCGACTCATCTGCTCTGCGGACAGGAAGTAGCCCTGCAGGTGCCCGCCGTTCATCATCAGGTCGTGGTCGTAAGCGGGACTCATGTGCGCGACCTCGGCGGCGATCGGCTCAATGACCGTCCGCTCACGGTCGTCGATCAGCAGCATGATGTGCGGCAGCTCCAGTGCCGCCCCCTCTCGAATGGTCATGCGGGGCGGGATACGCTCGGGAACCGTGGCCTCGGTGGCGCGGATGAGACTTTGCGCTCCCTTGTGATAGTCATACGCCTCTAAGTCGATACAGCCGACCAGCCCCGTGCGGGTGGAGCCGTCGGACAGCCGACGGCGCACCAGTATCATGCTGTCGGGGTGGGAGACCAGCAGTGTGTGCATCCATGTCTCCATGCTCGCGTGGATGCCCGCCGTGCGGCTGTCCGCCTCGCCCAGCCACGCCTCGGGCAGGATGAGCTTCAGCGTGGAGGGAGCCGCGCCGACATACGAGGTGACCTCCTGCCAGTACTCCGGCTGGCTGGTGTACTGGTCGCAGGCGACCACCGACCAACGGGAGCCGTCACAATGGGCAAAGTCGGGGAGCAGGATATCCGCCGGGTAAAGGTAGGGGTTCTGATGGGACATGGGAGCACCGCCTTTCGTTTTCGTTGCCTCTATTATACTCGAATTTGCAGGAAAACGCAAGGGCTTCCTGCATTTTTCTTTCGGTTTCGGCAAAAAATCCCGATGTTTGCCGCCGCACACCGCTGTTTACAAAAAAATTACATTATTCTGCATGGCAATTCACTTCATCGTGCTAAAATATGAGTTATTCCATCAAAAGGAGGCGCGTACATGATGCCACCCCCACCTCCCGGCGCGGGCTTTCGCTACGAAAGGGTCTCCAAGCCCAAAAACCTTGCCGATCTGCCCCGCTACCTTCGTGAGCTGTGCGGCGGGTTCTTTCACCGCATGAAGTACGTCTTCGGTCTGGTCTGGCGCACGGGTCCCTGGATCCTCTTTGCCATGCTGGCCATCGCCATCCTACAGGGCATCCTGCCGGTCATCGGCTCGAAAATATCCCAGCTGGTGCTCAACGAGATGCAGGACAGCTTCGGCAGCATGAGCGGCGGCGTGTCGGATTTCCTACGCAGTCCCGTCTTCTTTCTCCTGGTCTTCATGTTCAGCTACAACATTCTGGACAGCCTGATCTCGGTCTTCAAGAATGTCGTGACCCGTATCTCAGGCGAGCTGGTGGTGCGAACCGTCAAACTGGAGATCATGAACAAGGCTAAGGAGCTTGACCTGCAATCCTTTGATCTTCCTTCCTTCTACGAGAAGCTGGAGAACGCCAATCGCGAGGCGGGCAACCGCCCCCTGCAGATCCTGTCCTCTACCTTTTCAGTGGTCAGCACCATCATCACACTGATCTCCTATATCGTCATTCTGGCATCGGTGCTCTGGTGGGCGGCTCTGGTCATGATCGCGGTGTCGGTCCCCTCTGCCATCATCAATTTTCATTACCGCCGCAAGAACTTTGAGTATATGCGCCGCCGCTCCCGCGACCGCCGTCAGATGACCTACTACTCGGACGTGCTGGTCAACAAGGATCTTGCCAAGGAAGTGCGGATGTTCGACCTGTCGGACACCTTCATCGGCAAGTATCGCGGCGTGTTCGACAAGTATTTCGCCGGCATCCGCGCCCTCATCCTGCGAGAGAATATCTGGCACATGGTCATCGTGGTGGTCTCCTCGGTGGTCAACTGCTGCTTCTACGCCTACTTTGCATACTTAGTGGTCACGGGACAGCAAATGCTGGGTGACTACTCCCTGTACACCGGTGCGCTGGTCGCGGTCGCCGGGCGGGTCGGCTCCCTGATCAGCATTTCCGCCACCATCTACGAAGGAACCCTGTTCATCGACAACCTGACCTCCTTCCTCAAAGAGGAAAAGACCGTCGTGCCGGTCGTTCCGCCCGAGCGGGCGGCCGAGGGTGCCCGCCATGTCGAGCGCGGGGTGTCCCACACCATCGTGTTCGAGCACGTCTCCTTCTGCTACCCCGGCAGTGACCGACGGGTGCTGGAGGACATCAACCTGACCATTCGCCCCGGCGAGACCTTAGTGCTGGTGGGGCTGAACGGCGCGGGCAAGACCACCCTGATCAAACTTCTGACTCGCCTCTACGACCCGACCGAGGGGCGCATCCTTCTGGACGGACACGACATCCGCGAGTACGAGGTCAAGGAGCTGTATGCCATGTTCGGCATCATCTTCCAGGACTTTGGGAAGTACGCCGAGTCGGTCTCCGAGAATATCCGCTTCGGAGACATACACCGTAACGGCACCGCCGAGGACATCCAAAAGGCCGCCACCGATGCCAACGCGGCAGATTACATCAACCGCCTCCCCGACGGCTTTGGCACCCCCTTGATGCGGGTCTTTGAGGAGAACGGCGTGGAGCTGTCCATCGGGCAGTGGCAAAAGCTGTCCATCGCACGGGCGTTCTACAGCGATTCGGATGTGCTGATCTTAGACGAACCCACCGCCTCCCTCGACCCCATCGCCGAGCAGGAGATATTCAACCAGTTCGACCACCTGCGGCAGGATAAGACCACCATCTTCGTCTCCCACCGCCTGTCCAGCGCGACCATCGCCTCCAAGATCGCCGTGCTGGAGTACGGGCGACTGATCGAGGAGGGGGATCACAAGACCCTGATGGCGGCCAGAGGTCGCTACTTCGAGCTGTTCTCCACCCAGGCCAAGCGATACGTCATGGATGCCGCCGAGACGGCGGATGCCGAGGCAGTCAATACCGAGGCCACTAATGCCGAGGCAGCGAACGACAAGGGAGAAGTCGCCCGCGTGACCGACCGACCACTCCACCCCGTCCCGCCCCCGAACGGTCGTCCCCGCGACCCCCGCATGGCTCCACAGCCCTTCCCGGGACAGATGCCGCAACACGGCAACCGTGTCCCGCCGCCCTCCGACCCTGAGCGGGAGCGGCCGCATACAATGAAATAGGTCAAAGGTCAACAACTTTTTTCGGAGACTCCTTGAAGTCTCCAAGGAGTCTCACCCGGAAAAACAAAATTCACTTGAGAGAGGTAACCAACCATGTCCACCAAGGTCGTAAAGTTCGGCGGTAGCTCGCTGGCCGATGCAGAGCATTTCCGTCAAGTCGCCGCCATCATCAAGGCAGATCCCGCGCGGCGGTATGTCATCCCCTCGGCTCCCGGCAAGCGTGGCAAGGGGGACACCAAGGTCACCGACCTGCTCTACAGCTGCTATGAGCTGATCCGTGCACGGGAGGAGCGTCCCGTCATTGACGCGGCCTACGAAAAGGTGGTAGACCGCTACCACGAGATCATCCATGATCTGGGACTGTGCTTCGACATTGACGGGGAGCTGAGCTATGTATACAACGCCATGCTCCACGCCTCCGGGCGGGATTTCGCCGCCAGCCGCGGCGAGTACCTCAACGCGCTGATCTTGGCAAAATACCTGGGCTTTGACTTTGTGGATGCAGAGAATGTGATCTTCTTCAAGGAGAACGGCACGCTGGACGAGGAGCGCACCAACGAGGCCGTCGCCGCCGAGCTGGCAGAGCATCACGCCGCCGTCATTCCCGGCTTCTACGGTGCCATGCCCAACGGCACCATCAAGACCTTCTCGCGCGGCGGCTCGGACGTGACCGGCTCCATCGTGGCGCGCGCCGTCAAGGCCGACCTGTACGAGAACTGGACAGATGTGTCCGGCTTCATGATGGCAGACCCGCGTATCGTGCCGAACCCCTGCATCATTCAGGAGATCACCTATCGAGAGTTGCGGGAGCTGTCCTACATGGGCGCAACGGTGCTCCACGAGGATGCGGTCTTCCCGGTGCGGACAGCCGGCATTCCCATCAACATCCGCAACACCAACCGCCCCGCCGACCCCGGCACCATGATCGTCTCCCATCCGAACGGCTTTGACACCGAGCGGGTCATCACCGGTATCGCGGGCAAGAAGGGCTTCTCGGTGCTGACCATCGAGAAGGATCTCATGAACGCCGAGATCGGCTTCGGCCGCAAGGTGCTGGAGGTCTTTGAGGACAACGACCTCTCCTTTGAGCACCTGCCCTCCGGTATCGACACCATGAGCGTGATCATGTCCTCCGCCTCGCTGGAGGGGCGGCGGGATAAGCTGATGCAGGCGGTCTCCCGCGCCGTGCGCCCCGACAGCGTGTTCATCGAGGACGGGCTGGCACTGGTCGCCGTGGTGGGACGCGGCATGATCAAGGCCAAGGGCACGGCGGCTCGCGTTTGCGATGCGCTGGCTCGCGCCGATGTCAACATCCGCATGATCGACCAAGGCTCCTCCGAGCTGAATATCATCGTCGGGGTGGACGAGAGCGAGTACGAGGCGGCGGTAGCGGCGATATACGCCGAGTTCGTCAAGTCATAAGCACAGACGAAATTGAAAAGATGAAAACGGGATGCCCGGAGGAAGGGCATCCCGTTCTTTATAGGCTGCGTTTCGTCACTTGTAGGAGATCGTCCCATCTGCCGTAAAGCAGACGATCCCCTTATACGTGAAATACTGTCCCGCGCCGACGTGGGTCATGTTGGTGATGACGGCGGCCGAGACATTTTGTTCGGCATCGGTGCAGACCACGCAAGCACGCGGTCTCCACGCCCGCACTGCGCTCAGAAGTCCCGTGTCGGCCGACCCGCCGTGGTGGGGGATCTTCAAGAGGTTGCAGGAGGTGATGCCCCGCGCCTGTGCCAGCGGCAGGTATTCCGCCATGCGCTCCCCCTCGGCGTCGCCGCAGAGCAGGACCGTGATGTCCCCGTAGCGGAGAGCCGTGATGAGCGAGAAGTTGTTCTCCTCGTTCTGGTCGTTATCTTCGTCGGCTCCCAGCACCTGCCCCGGCTCGTAGCCCTCCATCGCGGTCGCGTTGATCCAAAGGCTACCCGTGCCGATGGTCAGTTCCACATCCTGCGCGTACAGGCGGTGGACGGTAGTCCCCTTCCCCTCGGCTTCCGTCAGGGCGGCAACGGTATTGCGGTAGAGCTTGGAATTGCGGACGTAATCCGGCATATAGACTTCGCCGACGGTATACTGCTCCAGCACATCGGCGGCAGAGCCGATATGGTCGTTGTCGTAGTGGGTCAGGATCAGGCAGTCGATGTGGGTAATGCCGTAGCCATCCAGCGTGCTCCGAATGAGGTCGGAGTCGTTGCGGTCGGCGGTGTCCACCAGAATGCACTTGCCGTCCATGCGGATCAGGATGCAATCCGACTTGCCGGTGTTCAGAAATTCGATGGTCAGCGACTGATCCGGGTCTGTGCTCGGTTGGATGGTCATGGAGGGAGCCTGTGTCTCCCCGGGGCGCAGGGTCAGGGTGCCGCCGCCCTCGGAGGTGGGCGGGTCGGACTCGGTGGGTGAGCCTGCGATTGTATTCAGTTGCAAGGTTTGACCGGGGTAGCTGATGCTGCCGTCGGGGTTGAGCACCATGTCCGAGCAAGCGGACAGACACAAGAGGATGACCGGCAGCAGCGATGCCGCGATCAGCCACAGGGAGCGACAGTGCTCCCGTTTCGGAGTTCTTCTGTTTCGTATCATGTGCATCATCCTTTCTCGATGAGGAAAGTATAGCATATTTTCTTGCAAAAGTCAACCTCTTTTTCGGGGGATAAGGAAGGCTTGCGGTGGTCTTGCCGGGCGCGGCTGATAACGCGCCCGGGGTTGAGAACCCCGCACCCTAAGGGGAGTTTGGCGGAAGGTTGCCCTCCCCTTGACAAGCCATCCGCTCTGTAGTATAATAGGGGCAATTTCAGAAAAAAGGAGATGACACAACGCCATGTTGGCCTTTCTTCGCCGTCAGCCGCCCGTGCGTATCATCGCGGCGGGCTTCGCGCTGGTCATTCTGCTCGGCTCGCTCCTCTTGATGCTGCCCTGCAGTGTCAAGGACGGCGTGCACCTGCGGTACATCGATGCGCTGTATACCTCCACCAGTGCCGTCTGCGTGACGGGTCTGATCGCCGCCGATGCGGGAGACACCTTCACCGTCGTCGGGCAGATCATCCTCGCCCTGCTCATCCAGATCGGCGGATTGGGAGTCACGGCGGTCGGCGCGGGAGTCATCCTCGCCATGGGAAAGAAGATGGATCTGCGGGGGCGGAACCTCGTCCAGGAGGCAGGGAACCTGGACTCGGGGCACGGCGTGGTGCGCTTCGTGCGGAGCGTGTTCTTGACCACCCTGATCTTCGAACTGTGCGGAGCGGTGCTGAGCTTCTGCGTGTTCGTCCGGGACTATCCTCTCCCACGCGCCATCGGTATCTCCCTCTTCCACTCGGTCGCCGCCTTCAACAACTCCGGCTTTGATATTCTGGGCAGTGGGCAGAATCTCATCCCGTATCAGGACGACATCCTGCTCAACCTTGTCACCTGCGGGTTGATCTTCTTCGGCGGCATCGGCTTTCTGGTCATCCGCGAGATGGTCAAACACAAGTGGCACTGGAAACGCTACTCCATGCACGCCCGCGTGGTGCTGTCGGTCAGCGGTGTCCTGACCCTGCTCGGCACATTACTGGTCAAGCTGACCGAGCGTGGAAACATCACCTGGCTGGGTGCCTTCTTCGCCAGCGTGACGGCGCGCACCGCCGGCTTCTCCACCTTCTCCTTTGCGGATTTCTCGGTCGCGGGACTACTGGTCATGATGGTGCTGATGTTTATCGGTGCCTCCCCCGGCTCGACCGGCGGCGGCATCAAGACCAGCAGCTTCTTCGTGCTCTGCCGCGGAGTCCACGCGGCGGCCTCCGGACGGAGCGAGAAGGCCTTCCACTACGCCATCCCCCGCGAGGCCTTCCGCAAGGCGGCGGTCATTGCCGCGCTGGCTCTGTCCGCGATCACGGCATCCACGGTTGCCATCTCGATACTGGAGCCGACGCTCGGGCTGGAGGATGTGCTGTTTGAGATGGTCTCCGCGTTCGGCACGGTGGGTCTCTCGACCGGCATTACGGCGGGCTTGACGATTCCGTCCAAGCTCATCTCCATCGGCATGATGTACATCGGCCGCCTGGGTCCCCTCACCATCGCATCCCTGTGGCACTTCGGCGGCATCGAGCGAGTGCGCTACCCGGAGGGCAACATCTCCATCGGTTGATCCGATCACACATACCATCAAGAAACGGGAACAGGAGGAAATATCATGGCACGCAAGCAAAAAGCAGGCAAGACGATATACGGCATCCTCGGCATGGGGCGGTTTGGCACCGCGCTGGCGCGGGAGCTTCACGCGGCGGGAGCCGATCTCATCATACTGGACAAGGACGAGGAAAAGATCGATCTGGCACGGGAGCTGACCGAAAACGCCTTCATCGTGCGGAATTTGGAGAAGAAGACCCTGCTGGATGCAGGGATCGGACACTGCGACGTGGCGGTCGTGGGCATCGGGGAGCACATCGACACCTCCATCCTGACGGTGCTGACACTGGTATCCATGGGCATCCCCAAGGTCATTGCCAAGGCGACCAGCACCGAGCACGGCATGATTCTGGAAAAGCTGGGTGCTGAGGTAGTCTACCCCGAACGGGACATGGCCATCCGTCTGGCGCATCGGCTGGAGACCTCGCAGGCACTGGATTTCGTCCAGCTCAGTGAGCAGATCAATATATCCAAGTTCTCCCTGCCCGAGCAGGCCGTCGGGCAGACCGTCGTGGAGGTGGATCTGCGCAACCGCTTCGGGCTGAACATCATCGCCATTGAGAATGGCGGGGCGGTCTCGCAGACCGTGCGCCCGGATTACCGCTTCCGCGCGGGGGACATCCTGTACCTCGCCGGCAGTAAGGAGGGCTTCCGTAGGCTGGCCGAGTGGGTGCAGAGACCCTAAGTCGCCTGACAGACGGTATCCTTACAGCCGTCCGGGATCGAAAAGACCGCCGACCTTCCGCTGTGTGCGGGAGGGGGCGGTCTTTTTTGCGGGACACGGGTGCGGGCAGCGATCCCCACCCGCTTTTTGTCGCATTCTGTCACCCGAGCCCCCAAGGGAGCATACCCTGTAGCAGGGGAACGATCCGTTTCCCTGCGGCCGAGACACACGTCTCGCGCATATCCTACCCACAGGAGGATGTCTTGCTTATGCCCGGCTTTACCAATCAGGCGACCCTGTCCTATCGGGGCAACGTCACCATATCCAATATCGTCAGCGGCGAGCTGGTCGCGGTGCTGTCGGTCTCCAAGACCGCTCTTACCGAGACCTACGGTGCGGACGACATCGTCACCTATGCCGTGAACCTGGTCAACAGCGGCACCACCGCCTACACGGGGCTGACCCTGACCGATGATCTGGGCGGCTACACCTATGGTGCGAATACGCTGGTACCCCTGACCTATGTGGACGGCTCCCTGCGCTATTTCATCAACGGCAGTCTTCAGGCGACCCCCACCCCGACCACCGCCTCGCCCCTGACCCTGTCCGGCATCTCGGTGCCCGCCGGGGGCAACGCGCTCTTGGTCTATGAGGCGCGGGTCAACTCCTTCGCGCCGCTGGCCACCGAGGGCTCGATCACCAATACCGTCACCGTCGCGGGCGGCGGGCTGACCTCCTCGGTACAGGCCGACAACACCGTCACGGCTCGTGACGATGCCTACCTGACCATCAACAAGGCCGTCAGCCCTGCGACCGTCGCCGAGAACGGCACCCTGACCTATACCTTCACCATCCAGAACTACGGCAACACAGAGGCTGTCACCACCGATGATGTGGTCGTGACCGACACCTTTACCCCCATCCTCTCCCCCATCACCGTGACCTATGAGGGCAGTGTCTGGACGGAGGGCACCCAGTACACCTACGATGCCGCGACCGGCATGTTCGCGACCGTGGCGGGTCAGATCACCGTCCCCGCCGCCACCTATGCCCGGGATGCCGCCACCGGCGCTGTCATCGTGACCCCCGGAGTCCGCGTCCTTACCGTCAGCGGAACGGTATAAGCATATAGGTTTAATTGCGGGGGCGAAACTTCTTGAAAGAAGTTTCGCCCCCGCATGATTTACTTTTTAGGCATCGCATCCTTGAGGGAAACGATCTGGTTGAAGGTATCGGGATGGTGGGTATCCTTACAGAAGTAGCCGAACCGCACGAACTGGAACTTCTCGCCGGGGGTGGCCTCCGCGACCGACGGCTCGACCTTGGCATTCTCAATGACGGTCAGGGAATTGGGATTGAGGTAGTCCAGGTATGTCTTGCCCTCAGGCACCTCAGCGGTGTTCTCGATGGTAAAGAGGCGGTCGTACATCATCAAGGAGACATCGGCAGCATTCTTGCAGGACAGCCAATGGATGGTGCCCTTGACCTTTCGCCCATCCACGGGGTTCCCAAAGCCGCTCTCCAGATCCGCCGTGGCATGGATGCACTTGATGGAGCCATCCTCATTCTTTTCGATCTCGCCGCACTTGATGATATATGCACCCATCAAGCGCACCTCGCCCTCCGGCTTCAAGCGGAAGAACTTCGGAGGCGGAACCTCGGCAAAATCCTCCGCGTCAATGAACAGCTCGCGGGTAAAGAGCACCTCTCTCGTGCCCAGCTCGGGCTTCTGGGGGTGGTTGGGCAGGTGGACGATCTCCTCGCGGTCGGCGGGATAGTTGTCCAGCACCACGCGGATAGGGTGCGCCACGCAGACCCGCCGCAGAGCCTTCTCGTTGAGGTCATCCCGCACGCAGGACTCCAGCTGACGGATATCCACCAACGCATCGGCCTTGTTGATGCCCGCGCTTCTGACAAAGGCAAAGAGGGACTCCGGGGTGTAGCCGCGGCGGCGCAGAGCACACAGAGTAGGCAGGCGGGGGTCATCCCAGCCGTCCACGCGCCCGGTCTCCACCAGCTCCCGCAGGTACCGTTTAGACATGACGGTGTAGGTCACGTTCATGCGACCGAACTCCCGCTGCTTGGGCTTATGCTCAAAGCCGATGTGATCCACGACCCACTCATACAGCGGGCGGTGGTTCTTGAACTCGCTGGAGCACAGCGAGTGGGTGATGCCCTCCAGAGCATCCTGAATGGGATGGGCAAAGTCGTACATGGGATAGATGCACCAGGCATCCCCCTGACGGTGGTGGCTGACGTGACGGATGCGGTATATGACCGGGTCACGCAGGTAGGTGTTGCTGGAGGACGGGTCGATCTTGGCGCGCAGGGTCTTGGCACCGTCCGGGAACTCGCCGTTCTTCATGCGCTCGAACAGGTCAAGGTTCTCCTCCACCGAGCGGTTGCGGTAGGGGGACTCCCGCCCTGCCTCGGAGCGGTCGGTACCCTTGTACTCAGCGAGGTCGTCGCGGGACAGGTCGCAGACATAGGCATCCCCCTGCTTGATCAACTGGACAGCGTACTCGTAGCATTTCGGGAAGTAATCCGAGCCGTAGTACACACCGCCGGTCGGGGTCGCGCCCAGCCACTCCAGATCCTCGCGGATGGAGCGGACGAACTCGATGTGCTCCTTGGCGGGGTTGGTGTCGTCATAGCGCAGGTTGAACAGCCCCCCGTAGCGGCGGGCGGCTTCCGTGTTGATGCAGATGGCCTTTGCCGAGCCAATGTGCAGGTATCCGTTCGGCTCGGGAGGAAACCGCGTGTGGATCTTTATGGAGGGGTCTTTCTGTAAGTCCTCATCTATAATGTCATAGATGAAGTTGGAGTCCAAATTCTCGTTTGCCATTGTAGTGCTCCTTTTTTTCGCCGGGATGGCGCATATTTCGTTGCGTGCTGACTGTTGACCATTGGTTGCTTGTTCGCCCAGCCCCGGGGGGAGGAACCATCTCAAACGCCGAAGTTTTCTCCCCCCGGTCCCCCCACCTCCTTGGCTGCGGGGTCATGACCCGATAGATATGCCAAATATGATGAGCTAGTCACGAAAACTTCAAAACTTTTTTTGAAGTTTTTGGGATTCCAAAGGACTTGTTTCGGGAAATTCCTTTGGTAGGGTGCAGGGGAAACGCCCCTGCAATAAACAATAATTATAGGCTCTCCCCGAACGCCGCCAGACGGGCGAGGGTGCGGTCACGGCCGAGGATGTGCATGACGGTATAGAGGTCGGGGGCATTGAGGCGACCGGTCACCGCCAACCGCAGGAACGCGGACACGTCGGCAACACTGCCGCGGTAGGCGGTGGGGTCCTGCTTGTAGGCCTTCATGTCGGAGGCGTAGCCGATGGACTCGGCGATAGCCTTGACCTTGTCGAACCAGGTGTTCATGTCGTCCGCCTCGTCGTAGCCCGCCGCAAAGGCCGAGAGCACCGTGCGGACGTCCGCCGGATCGGTCGACTCAGGCAGGGTCTCCTTGACGGTGAACAGGTCATCGTAGAAGAAGTCCAGGTAGGGCTTGACATCGGTGAAGGTCGCCAGATCCTTGCGAGGCTTCTTACCGCCGCGTCCGATGGACAGAATGGAGATCGCGTAGGCGGGATCCGAGCTGAGGCAGGTATGCAGCTCCGGGTCGAACTCCGCCGCCCACTCGGTGGCCTGTCGGTAGACCTCCTCCGCGCTCATGCGGGAGAGGACGTTCTTGGACACATCCACCAGCTTGGCGTAGTCGAACAGGGAGCCTGCGGGATTGAGCTTCTTGGGGCTGAAGGTGAAGTCTTCCAGCGGCGCATCGGGGTTGGCGCGCCGCCAATCCTCAAAGTTGGAGTTGAGGATGGTCATGATATATTCCCGCACGGCAGCGATGGGGAATCCGGCTGCCTTGTAGTAGGTCAGAGCCAGCTCGGGATCCTTGCGCTTGGACAGCTTGCGCTTGGAGCTGCCGTCCATCTTCATGAGCGGACCGATGTGAACATACTTGGGGAGCTTGAAGCCCAGTGCACGGAACAGTTGGATGTGGAACGGCAGGGTCGCCATCCACTCATCCCCCCGCACCACATGGGTGGTGTGCATGAGGTGATCATCCACCGCATGGGCGAAATGGTAGGTGGGGATACCATCGGACTTGAGCAGGACATGGTCAATATCGTTCTCGGTGATGGTCAGCTTCCCCTTGACCAGATCGTCAAACTTGAACTGGTTCTGTATGGAGCCGGTGGAACGGAAGCGGAGCACCCACGGCTTGCCCGCATCCAGCTCGGCTTGGATGTCCTCGATGGGGCGGTCGCGCCAGATGGCATACTCTCCGTAGTAACCGAAATTGACCTTAGCCGCCTCCTGCGCCTCGCGCATGGCGGTCAGCTCCTCCTCGGTGCAGAAGCAGGGATAAGCCTGTCCTTCCTCGACCAACTTCTTGGCAAAGACATGGTAGATCGCCGCGCGGTGGCTCTGGCGGTAGGGGCCGTAAGCACCGCTGTCGCCGTCGTGGGTCGCGCCCTCGTCAAAGTGGATATCGTAATGCTTGAGGGTATCGATCAGCACCTCCACTGCGCCGGGAACCTCCCGCTTGGCATCGGTATCCTCCACCCGCAAGAACAGCACACCGCCGCTCTGGTGCGCCATCCGCTCGGAAATGGTTCCCTGCACCAAATTGCCCAGGTGAACAAAACCGGTCGGCGACGGTGCCATGCGGGAGACGATCGCCCCCTCGGGCAGATCCCGCGCAGGGAATCTCGCCTCGACCTCCTCCGGGGTCTCGGTCACATCCGGAAATAACAGGTCGGCTAACTTCTGATGATCCATAACATATTGTCCTTTCTATGCGCTGTTCCCGCGTTGCGCGGGCTTGCAAAAGCTATTTTCTCATTAACTATATCGGGCAAAACACCGCCGTATCGCATCAATCATACATGACCCGATCCAGTGCCACGCCCAGGCGGGCAGGCTCACCGTGACCGGGGTAGATGCGGAGGGTTCGCGGCAGCTCCGCGAGTCTGCGGAGGCTTTGGTTGAGGGTCGCGTAGCTCCCGCCCGGCAGGTCGCACCGCCCCACGTTATCCGAGAAGAGGGTGTCCCCCGTGATCAGGAAGCCATCCGCTTCAGAGAGAAAGCAGACTGATCCCCGCGAATGCCCCGGCGTATGCAGAACGGTCAGGGACTCGTCCCCCACGCGGATGACCTCGCCGTCCCGCAGGAGGCGATCGGCGGGGGCGTAGGTGTCGGCTCGCCCGAAGAAGATGGAGGAGGCATTCAAAAGTCCGTCGGTCAGCATGGCGGCATCCTCGGTGTGGACACAGACCGAGAGCCCCGGCTGTGCCTGCCGCAGGGCATCTGCGGCAAGGATATGGTCAAAGTGACCATGGGTCAGGAGCACCGCCTCAAGCCGACAGCCGACCTCCCGCAGTGTCCGCAGGATCACGGCGGCGGGAGCGGAGGGGTCTACCACGACGGCAGACGGCTCGCCCGATCCATCCGACAGAATGAGCCAGCAATTAGAGCCATAGGGGCTGGCAGTCGGAATCTGTTTGATCTGCATATATCCATCCTCGCATCCTATCATCAACGCTTTATTATAGCACATTTTTCCTGCCTTGTCTACAGGTTTTGGAAAAAATCTTGCGCCTTGCGAGCAGAGAAAAGGGCGAGAAGTCTCCCGCAGGGGGAGACTTCTCGCCCGGATCGTTTTCTCACACGCTCACGCGTGTCGGAGAGCGAGATCAGTTCGCACCGGTCTCCTCATCCTTGGCCAGAACCTGATAGAAGTGCGCGTAAATGGTATTCGCCTTCTTGAAGTTCTCGAACTGCTTGTACGTCAGCTCCTTACCCTCGCTGTCCACGCCGTCCTTGAAAGCAAGCTCGGCAAACTTCTCCTCGGTCAGGTATTCCATACCGTTGTTCAGGTACTTGATGTAGTCATCCTCATCCATCTTTGCCTTGGTGAAGCCGGTCTGGACGTAGTAGTTGTCGTTCTTCAGCTTCTCCAGCTTGCCGGAGGTCACGCTGGCGGACTTGTGGAACACCAGCGGGATGATGGGCATATCCTCCATCAGGATAGCCTCGGCATTGCGCAGATCATCAGCGCGGGCGGAGATCTTGGTCTCCTCCAGAATGGTCTTCATGATCTCATCATACGCCTCGTTGTCGTAGCCCGTGATGTGGGTCGGGGTCACATACTCGGAGGGAGCCACACCATTCTCATCGGTGGACATATCGGTTGCCATGCCGGTATAGCCCTTGGCAAAGGGTGCCAGCATACTTACGGGATCCACCGAGTAGGCCGTGTAGTCCACCATGATGGCCTCGTAGTCACCACTGCGCAGAGCTTCTGCATACAGGTCATCACACATATCGGCAGGCACGATCTCGGTATACTTGTAGAAGTCGTTGTTACGGATGGTGCCACGCACGGAAAGGCTCACGTCAAAGCCCAGACCCTCAGCACCCCAGACCTTGACCAGCTCCGCGGCCAGCGCGTTCTGGACATCGTCGTAGCGGTTGACGGTCAAGCTGAAGGAATACTCGGAGGGAACGATGCCGGCCTCGGTCAGCAGGCTCTTCGCCTTTGCCAGGTCATTGCTCAGGTACTCATAAGTCGCCTTGTTGGCCTTGCGGAAGGTCTTGGTGGAATAGGAGATGCCGCACCCGGAGCATCCGCTCAGGTCGCCGCTCTCGCTGGCACCCGTCTCCCACACACCGGTCGGGATCAGTCCGGTCGCCGCATCGGCGTACACGGCGATAGTAGCCAGAGCCGCACGATCCACCGCCAGGGACAGAGCCTGACGAACCTTCGCATCCTTGAACAGAGCGACCTCGGTAGGCTCCTCGCTTCCCTTCTCGGTTTTCTTGACGAGGGCATTCTCGTTGAGCAGGACAGAGCCGGTAGACATGGAGGTGCTTGCGACCTTCACCTTGGAGGCGATGGTCTCGTTGGTACGCAGGGACAGCGGGACATCTCCGATGTACAGGATCATGCCCTCATTGTACTGCTCCAGCACCTGCTCGGGGGTCAGGGAGCAGTCCACATTGATGCGGTAGGGCTTCACGGTCTTATCCAGAGCATCCTCTTCATTGTCGCGGTAGTAGTAGTTGTTGCGCTCCAAGGAGAAGTCGGTGATCCATGCCGCAGCAAAACTCTTGGCAGTCTCGCCCGGCTTTCCGTAGACCTTGCCGTCAGCAGTGGTGGCAATCTCCGACCAGTTGGTATCCATGTAGGTCTCCCCGCTCAGGGCATGAGTCACATTCACGCGGGAGAGGCGGAAGGGACCACTGCAGACCATGGTACCGGGCTTCTTGGCCCAGTCATCACTCTTGGAGATGATGTCGTTCCGCAGAGGAGCCAGCGCAACGCTGGTCAGGTTCAGCAGGAAGTGGTCGTAGTCGATCTTCTGCTCGAAGCGCACCTCGACCAGGTCGATCTCACTGGCGACCACGCCCACGTCATCGATGGAGCACTCGCCCTCCTTGGCCAGCTTTGCATTCTTGATGTCGAACAGCAGAGCGGCGGCGGGATAGGATGCATCCACGGCCAGCAGACGCTTCCACGCCGTCACAACGTCATCCGCCGAGATAGCGGTACCGTCAGACCAGCAGGTCTCCTTCAAACGCATCCAAAGAGTGTACTCTTTTGCATTGTCGTCCTCCTCGACCCAGTAGTCGTCCACCAGAGACTTCTGAACCTTGCCGTCGTCATCCAGCACGAACAGGGTGTCGAACATCAGGCCGACCACATTCGCCAAGGACTCGTTGTTATACGCATTGGCGGGATCCAGATCATAAATGTCATTGGACAGGTAGACATTGAAATACTGACCCTTATCCTCGTCATCCAGGCTGCTGCATCCAACAAAGCAGGACGCCAGCATGACAACGCAAAGAAGCAGAGCCGCAAAACGCTTCATCATAATTCGTTTTTTCCTCCTCGATCCGCAGAGTCGTCCCGCCCGCACGCGGGCATAGAGATACCCTACAGTTTTTCTCACGATATTATACCATACATTCGGCTTCAAATCAATGACAGAATTGTGACTTCTTTCAGTTTCGGACACTTGCACAATATCGGAGGTAAAAAACTGTGCAATTTCACCTCTGTGTGCAGGGCATTTCCCTGCATAGCCGCCGCCATCGCCGTCAAAAATGCCTCCGTAAGGCCGTATCCCGCAGAAAAATGCGCGTCGGCACGGAGGAGGAATCTATGAGCAAGGATGCAAGCCGACATCTCAACTTTACACCGCGCACGGATCTGGCCTGCGAGGCGGGTCGTCCCACAGGCGACAGCCGCAGTCGGACGGTACAGGTCGGCGCATCCCCCGTCACCGTCACGCGGAGTCGGGAAGCCGACGGCGGACGGTTCGTCACGGTCTCCTGCGGGAGCCTGACCGAGCGGGAGGAGGATATCGAGGATCTGGCGCGGCTCCTCTCCTCCGAGCTGACGGCCTTGGCGGGCTGTATGCTGGGTCACCCGCCGTCCCCCGACACACGCATCCTGATCGTGGGTCTGGGCAACGACCGGATCACCCCGGACGCCGTAGGCCCCGACACGGTCGCCCTGCTCTCGGTCACGCGGCACCTAAAGGAGCACCGCGCCGAGCTGTACCGGGCTCTGGGCTGCTGCGAAGTCTCGGCACTGGTGCCGGGGGTCTTGGGCAGGACGGGGATGGAGACCGCCGATCTGGTCAAGCAAGCGGCGGCGGGGGTGGGTGCCGATCTGGTGATCGCCATCGACGCGCTGGCGGCACGGAGCTGTGACCGTCTGGCCGCCACCGTCCAGCTGTCCGACCGCGGCATATCCCCCGGCGCGGGGATCGGCAACACCCGCGCCGCCGTTGACCGAGAGACGGTAGGCTGTCCCGTGCTGGCACTCGGAGTCCCCACCGTGGTGGACTCCGCCACGCTGGTGCTGGATGCGCTGGAGAAGGCGGGGGTGGAGGTCGGGGAGGCCGACCCCGCCCTGGTGCGGGTACTGGAGGCAGGTCGCAGCTTCGTGGTCTCCCCGAGTGACTGTGACCGTGTCGTGCGCCTGACCTGCCGCCTTCTGGCGCGAGCTCTGGACATGGCGTTCGGCATCGAGCGGGGAGCCGAGGGGGCATAATCCCCCCCAAAAAAACAACGCGGCACGACCCTCCGAGGAGGGTCGTGCCGCATTCCGTATTTTACGCCTGCTTACGGCGCATCCGTCCCACGACCTTGCCGCAACAGACCGCCGAGGCGTAGTCCTTGAGCGGAATGGGAGCGTAGGCCGTGTTCAGGGAGATCAGGCTGTCCCCGCCGTACTGCTTGAAATACCCGCAGCCGTCCAGAAGGAAGATGCCCAGCTCTCCCGTGGCGACGGTGTCGGTGCGTTGTACCAGCAGGATATCCCCGTTCCGATACTCCGGCTCCATACTGTTTCCCGAGATGCGCAGGGCATAGTCTGCCTTGGCGGTGCGGGGGTCGTCGGGTATCTGGATACGACTGCCGGACTCCTCGGAGAGGAACTCACCCGTACCGGCCGAGACCGGCAGGTCATACAGCAGGATGGAACGGCGGGATTGAGCCGCGGTCTCCCCGACGGCCGCTGTCTCCACCGGCGGAAGCACCTGAGCCACGCGCTCCTCGGAGGGCGGCAGGACAGTCTCCTGTCTGCGCTGAGAGGTACGGCGGCGGCTCGTCGCGCGGCGCAGGGCGGCGCGCTCAGCCTGACGGATCGCCTGCTCCTGCTCCGACTGCTGACTGCGCGTCCGCTCCTCCTCCAGGCGCAGGGTGGAGCGCACCAGGGTCTGACCGTAGGTATCCACGGTGCGGTAGGAGTCGATCAGCTGCATCTCCTCTTCATTTAATGTAGCGTTGTGGGTGTTGACCGGGATGCCGAGGACGATATAATCCAGAGAGCAATCCAGTGCCCGGCAGATGGCGACCATGCTGGACAGACGCGGGGAATCATGGATCCCTGCCAACAGCTTGGACAGGGTGCCGAGAGGAATGCCCGTCGCGGCGGCCAGCTCCTCGTTGGTGATCTTGCGCTGACTTTTGATCTGCTTGATGCGATCCAGGTAGGATCCCTGCTCCGAGATCAAGGTCAGGGACGGTTTGCTCTTTGCGGACATGGAGATGCCTCCTCATTCTTATTTCGGAATTATTATAGCACATTTCTTTGATTTTGTAAAGGGGTTTTTCGAAAAAAGTTCCTTTTTGTGTGAGTTTATTCTCAAGTAAATTCTCAAAGTATGTTCCGTCTCTGCGCTCCTCCCGAACCGTCTTCCGCTCCAATACCCACCATGAAGCTTACTTTGAGCTTCTCCTCTGCAAGCCTTTCTTGACAAAATGCCGAAAACCTATTGCTTTTTTGAGGAAAGTATGGTATGATTGTGACATAACACCGAAAAGGAGAGTTGTCCCCATGAACAAAAATCGTCACATCCACCTTGCATTGTCTCTGTTCGCAGCTCTTTTTGCGGCCTTCCTGTCAGTCATGTGCTGTACGGCCTGTAGCAACAGAGATACGGCGAGCGAGACGGACAGCAGCCTTGTCGAGGCCGACACGGCTCCGAACCCCACCACAGCAGACACCCAACAGGAAACCGAGGAGGAATCGACCATGCCTGACCACGAGACCGATACGACGACCGAGACAGCCGCTCTGCCCGAGCCTGTCGAGGATCCTTCCCTGAATCGCTTCCCCGCCGACGGCAAGAATATCGGGATCGGCATATTTTGGGAGCCGCCCTACACATACACCACCCCGGAGCAGTATGATTGGATACGGGATGCAAACATCACCTTTATTGAGATCACCAACCGCGAGGGCGCGGTCAGCAAGGAGGCCTCCGACCTCCAGCTCAAGCTGGCATCCGAGCGCGGTCTGAAGGTCGCCTACTCGGTGGGCGTGGACGGGAAGTCCCTGTGGCATATGTCGGATGAGGAGATCATCGCATACATGAGCGAATTGAAGCAGGATCCGACCATCACGGACATCCATGTCATTGACGAGCCGGCACAGCCCTGGACCTACTCGCGCATCTGTGCCGCCATCAAAAAGGGCGGGCTGAACCCCCGCATGAATCTCCTGCCCTTCTTTGCCACCTGGGTGTTTGAAAATTACACCGGTTACATTGAGGATACCATCATTGCGGCAGGAAAAGAGAACTACGGCTCCCTCTGCTATGATCAATATCCCTTCCCCTACAGCGGCGGCGACCCGGATATGTTCTACAACCTGAACCTGTTCCGCGAGATCGGTCTCAAATACGATGTGGAGACAGCTTTTTATGTGCAGTCCTGCGCCGAGGGCGGCAACTTCCGCCGTCCGAACGGAAACGAGGTGCGCTACCATACCTCGGCGGGACTGGCCTACGGCCTGAAGTCCATGACCTACTTCACCTGGTGGACGACGGGCTTCTGCGACCCGCATGACTATGCCATTATATCCCCCTATGGCGAGAAGACCGACATATACGACGATGTGGCATCTGTCAACGCACAGATATTGAAGGTCGGTCCCGTGCTTTCGCATCTGGATGCGCTGGAGGTCTACCACACCTCCGGGCGCGAGACCGGCATTACCCTCTGCAAGGCGGAGGATGTTCCGATCTTCGCCAAGACGAGCGGCCGCAACGGTCTGATCATTTCCCTAATGGAGGATCGTGACACGGGGCGGGATTACATCATGCTGGTCAACAAGAACTACAAGGCCGCCAAGACCTACGAGTTTACCCTGTCGGACAAGATCTCACATCTGTATGACCTCAACAGCGGCGAGTATGTCGAGCTGGATATTTCCTCCGGCAAGATCGAGCTGACCCTTGAGGCGGGAGGCTTTGTTCTGTTGGCAGTGGGACAGCAGGACAACATCGTGGATCGCACGCCCGATACATCCGCCAATCTGGCCGAGGGGAAGGCACCTGCCGTGGATGCCGTGAATCCCGGGAATGGCTACTATGCCTACTGTTTGACCGATGGCCTCCGCGACAATCAGACCCCGACCGCTCAAGGCTTCCGCTCGGCGGGAGCGACCGGCTACGCCGAGGTGGATCTGGGTCGTGTGACACAGATCAATCGAGTGGACATATATCCCACCGGCACGAAGTTTACACGCGGCCAGACCTTCCCGTTGGATTTCACGCTGGAGCTGTCCTGTGACCGCAAAAATTGGGTCACGGTGGCGGATGTGCGGGACTACGCCGACTGCCTGACCGCTATCCCCGTCTTCACCTTTGATATGCAAGAGGCGCGGTATATCCGCATCAATGTGACCAACAGCCGTGCGTGCGGCTATTACGAGATCGCCGAGATCGAGGTCTATTGCGATGACGGAAGTATCCCCACCCCCGACAACGCCTCTTTCTACGCCGCCGTCGGAAACGAGCCGTCCGGAACCAATGTGGCTCTGGATCGTGGCGTGACGGCATCCAGCTCGGTTCCGGGCTGGGATCCTGCCACCCTGACCGACGGAAACAAGGGCAGCGGCTGGACATCCGGCCTGAATCGCCATGCCACGGCAGACGGCGAGGAGTGGGTGCTTCTGGATCTTGCATACTCCTACGAGATCGACCATGTTACCCTGTTCGGTCGCCCCGGCGACGGGTACTTCCCGTACAAGTTCCGCATCGAGATCTCGGATGACGGTCAAAATTTCACCACCGTGTACGATGGGGAATGCCCCGAGGCACGGGAGGGGCAACAGCCCTTTGATTGCCCGCTGGAAAATGCCAAGGGACGGTATGTTCGTATCGTGGCCTACTCTCTGCGAGCGCAGGCAGGATTCTCCGACGGCCATCTTCTCTCTTTGATGGAAGTCGAGATCTACAAGAAGTGATCTCCTCGCCTATCTCCTCCCCGTAACGAACACGCAATTCCCCCCGACCCCGAACGTCGCGCAGAGCAAGGAGGTGATCTCCCGCTGTACCCTCGGGTCACCTCCGCCTGTGCACACCACCCCAATGCCCCGGATCACCGGGGCTTTTTCTGTTAAGAAGACCAATGTCTTACCGGAGCCGGAGCCGACCGTGACATACACCCGCGAGCCGCCCACGGAGGCGGTCTTTTCGTCCACGGCGTAGACATATTCAAAGCCGCCCTCCAGGCTGACGATGACCTGCACCTGCCCTGCCCCCGCGACCTCGGTGCAGATGGCGGCGATGCGGGTCTCCAGTGCCTGCCGATAGGTCTCAAGACTCATCTCGTAGACCGTCCCGGGGGACGGGACGGGGGTATCGGTGCCGCTCTCCTCGCGGCTCCCGCCCGAGAAAAGGCGACTCCCGCCCAACAGCAAGAACAGCCCCAGAAGCCCGCCCAGAATGGCAGGCCAGAGCTTTTTCTTGATGGTCTTGACCGCCTGCGGAGGCGTTGGATCATAGGGTGGGGTCATAGGGATCTCCTTTCGGTGCTGTTTGATCGGATCACGGCGCGGGCAGATGTGTCAGGATACCGACAGGATAACGGCGCAACCCAGCCGCTCGGAAAACCATCCTTCTATGTCATGCGGGTCGGACAGGGCGAACCGCCCGGACAGGCTGATGTACACCCGCTCCAGCGTCACCCTGTCCTCCGTGTTGTCTCCCCCCAGCGTGACCGCCACCTGCGCCGTCACCGTCGCATAGTCGGGCGGGATGCCGAAGTTGTCCTGCAGAGCGGTCAGCACCCATGCCTCCACCTCGGCAGCTCCCGCCTCGGCCAAGCGGTCGGACAGAGCCTTGGGCTCCTCGGGCGGCTCGACCGTCGGGGTCAGCGTGGAGGCCTCCAGACGATCTCGCAGGCCGTCGGCTCCCTCAGCCGCCAGGGTGTGCAGAAGGGATATACCCTCGGTGATGGGTGCCAGCAGAGCCAAAAGCACGCACAGCCCCGCCACGACTCGCACCGTTCGAGCCGTCTTGCCGTCCCGCTCCCCGGGTAGGATGAATTCCAACACCCCCACCCCCAGCGACAGGATGACGGCGGGGTACAGGGTCGCCATGAAGGACATAGGCAGCATACCTCCTTTTTGAGTCGTGACTTCTCTACCCCAGTGCGCTCCCGCTCATGATCAGAACGCAAAGTGCCAGCAAGAAGAAGACCGAGCACAGGCTGACCGCCGCCGCCATGTAGCCGTACAGCTCGGCGATCTCCTCCAATAGCTTGGTGTCGGCGGGAAGTTCAAGAGCCTCGGCCGCCACAGCCGCCAGACGGATGACCTGTCGGAACAGCAACAGCTCCACCAAAACCGGCAAGAGGAGCAACGCCAGAAGCAGGATACCGCACACCCCGCAAACACTACGCAGAAGCTCCACCCCCGCCGCCAGCGTCCCCAGAGACCCCGAAAGACCGCCGCCCGCGATGGGAATGAGGGTTCCCACGGCGTACTTCAAGCCCTTCATGCGCAGGGTGTCGGTATGGGCGGCCAGCACGCTCTGGCACCCCAGTGCCGCCGAGAGCAGGAAGGTGATAAACCCCAAAAAGCCGGTGTAGGTCTTGCGTATCCACTTACCCAGACCCTGCGTAGGCTGTCGTACCCCCAGTGCGTTCAGGAGCGCGAGTGCCATGCACACCCCGCAGACGGCGGGGGTGGCGTGGGCGCAGAGGTATTCCAGAACATTCAGGAAGGCTAACATCAGTCCTTCCCCCACCGCCGCTTGACCAAGGCCGCCGCCCAGGACATACAGCCCACCCATGACGGGGATCATACCGCCGCAGAGGGCAGACAGCTGTCCGAGGTACCCCGCGACCCGATCGGTAAGGCCGACCGTCAGGCTGACTACCGCCACCGCAAGCACCAGCCGCAGGACAAAGCCGCTGAGTTCCCCTGCCCTCCCCCCAACCGCCTGATTCAGATGTCCCAGAAGGCAGGACAGGAGCAGGAGCCCCAGCAAGGTCGACAGCAGACCTACCGCATCCGACAGGCGAAGTCCCAGTGCCGCCAAGACCGCCGCGACCAGTCCCGACAGCGAGACCCCCTCCCGTGCGGCCGCCAACGCCTCCTCGGGGTCGGAGGAGAACAGCCCGTCCGGCAACAGCGACTCCATCTCCTCGGGCAGGTACTCGGGCAGGGCGGCGTAGCCGGGCGGCATGGTCAGGACTTCCTTGTCGGTCTCGGCGGCACGGGCGGGGAGGAGGAGCCCCGCCGAGAGCAGGCACAGGGTCACCAAGAAGATGACCGCCCTGCCCATCCGACCCTTGACACTCATGCTCCGCCTCCCCACAGCCCCGAGATGGTCTCAAGCAGGGTGCGGATCAGGGGCAGAGCCAGCACCAGTATCTCCAATCGCCCCACCGTCTCGACCCAGCCCGCTAAGGAGGTCTCCCCGCTGTCCCGACAGATGCCGGCGCACAGCTCGGTGGCGAAGGCCAGCCCCAGCGAGCGCAGCAGGACGGAGTAGGAATCGCTCGGCAGGACGCTCCCCACCAAAGCCGTTATATCGGTCAGCATTTCCGCCGCGGTCGCCAGAACCGTTCCTGCCAGAGCGACGGTGGCCGCCATGCGCAGGAACGGTGCCCACTCCGGCTTGTACAGGCGCAGGACGGACAGAGCACAGAGCGAGATCAGGCACAGCACACACAGACGGGTCATGTCTAAAACCCGAACACGGTGCAGATCAACTCGAACAGGTCAGCGATCTGTTGGATCATGAGCAGGAGCACGACCACGATGCCCGCCAGTGTCACGAACATGGCTTGCTCGTCTCTCCCCGCCTTGGAGAGCAGCTGACAGGCGACCGCGACCAGAAGCCCCACCCCTGCGACCTTGATGATCAGGCTGATGTCCATGCTCACCACAGGAGCACCGCCACCGCCAGCGCACAGGACAGGCAGAGGGCACTGCCCGTGCGGATGCGTGCGGGCAGGGTGTCGGCCAGGCGTGTGCGCTGTTGGTTCAGGGCATCCAGATAGTAGTCACAGCGGCTGACCTGCTCGGTGCGGTAGGTGCGCCCCAGCTCGTGGGAAAAGCAGGACAGCAGTCGCTCGCTCTCGGCTCCCAGATAGCCGTGGCTGTCCCGCAGGAGTAGGGGCAAGGATGTGGTCGGGCGGGCGGGATCCATTCCCGCGCACCCACGGCAATCCGCCAGCACCGACGGGTCAGCGGTGGCCAATATCTGCTCGACAGGCATGGCAAAGCACTCGATCTGCCCGCGTATATAGCGCAGGAGCGACAGGTAGCCGTCCAGCACGCGAACACGCCTGCGCTCGTAGCGTGCCGTCGCCAATGCCACATATATACCGGCTCCTACCAGCAGGAAGGAGCCAATCAGCTTTGCGGTCACGATCCATACCTCCTTTGCGTGTGGATGCGGGTCACAGCTCCCGCTCGGCCGCCTCCCACGGCGTGATGGCGTACCGAAATCCGCCCGCGCCGTCGCGGCTCAGGCCAACATAGGCCGAAAACAGCCGCCCCTCATGCAGGAGCCGCAGACCCGTGCGGCGCAGAAGCTCCCCACAGCTCCCCGCGTGTGCGCTGGCGACCAACGGCACCCCGCCGCGATGCGCCTCGGTCAGAGCCATGGCCTCGGTGCAGTCTCCGATCTCGTCGCACAGGATGACCTGCGCGGAGAGGGTGCGGGTGGCGATCTCTACCCCCCGCGCACGGGGGTAGCCGACCAGGACGTCCAGGGTCAGCAAAGGGTCGGTCGTGTCGTAGCACAGCTCGGCGCGGGTGTCCACCAGCACGGTACGCAGGGGGTGCGGCGGGGATGCCAACTCCACCGCCATTCCCCGAAGCAGGGTGGTCTTGCCGACGCCGGGTGCGCCGTAGATCAGCAGTCCCTCTGCCGAGCCGGCCGCGATGGATCCCCGCAGCATTCGCGACAGCCGCCCCCCGACCGAGCGGCGGCGATGGGGCAGACGGATGCACAGGCCGCTCACCTCCCGCAGACCCAGGATGCGATCCTCCTCGGGGGCGGCGTGACCGGCGATCCCGACCCGAATGCCGCCCGGCAGGGTCAGAAAGCCCTCGGCAATGTCCCGACTGTAGGCGTACAGCGACCCGCCGCACAGGGCGGTCAGGATATCCGTCAGGTCACGCTCCTCCAGCAAAAGATCCGTCAGGAGGTTCTCCCCGTCCACCGTCAGTGCCACATATCGCCCTGCACGCAGGCGGATCTCCTCCAGCTCCTCGCCAAGGACACCTCTCTCGGTCATGGAGGCAAAGAGAGCCGAGACCATCGACGGCGGCAGACGGTCGGTCAGCGCACAGGGCAGGCATATCGGGCAGGGGGAGGTCGGTCGCGCGACAGGTCGTGCCGCGACAGGGGCACGGCTCCAAGCATAGCGCGATACATCCGTGGCGTTCATCCACATCCCTCCCCTCGGCACATCCTACTATATGGCACGATGAGGGTGGATATGCCGCCCGTGACGACGAAAAAACGCCCCTTGTACCGGGATCGGTACAAGGGGCGCACAAACGGATCAGAACTCGATGGTCTTCTCGATATAGGTCTTCAACTCGCTGATGGGCAGGCGCACCTGCTCCATGCTGTCGCGATCACGAACCGTCACACAGCCGTCGGTCTCGGACTCGAAGTCGTAGGTGATGCAGAGCGGCGTGCCGATCTCATCCTGACGGCGGTAACGCTTGCCGATGGAGCCGGTCTCATCGAAGTCCATGTTGAAATATTTGGACAGGTCTGCGAAGATGACCTCGGCCTTCTCGGACAACTTTTTGGACAGCGGCAGGACAGCCGCCTTGACGGGAGCCAGTGCCGGGTGAAGGTGGAGCACCGTGCGGATATCATTCTTCTCGGGATCCACGATCTCCTCATCGTAAGCATCGCACAGCACGGCCAGCACACTGCGCTCCACGCCCAGCGACGGCTCGATGACATAGGGGACATACTCCACCATGTCCTTGCCCTCGCCCTCGCGGTAGACCAGCTTCTCGCCGGAGGTGTTCATGTGCTGGGTCAGGTCGTAGTCGGTGCGATCCGCCACGCCCCACAGCTCGCCCCAGCCGAACGGGAACAGGAACTCAAAGTCGGTAGTCGCCTTGGAGTAGAAGCACAGCTCCTCCGGGTCGTGGTCGCGCAGGCGCAGGTTCTCATCCTTGAGGCCGATGGAGAGCAGCCAATTGTGGCAGAAGCTGCGCCAGTATGTGAACCACTCCAGATCGGTGCCGGGCTTGCAGAAGAACTCCAGCTCCATCTGCTCGAACTCCCGCACACGGAAGATGAAGTTGCCGGGGGTGATCTCGTTGCGGAAGCTCTTGCCGATCTGCCCGATGCCGAAGGGGAGCTTGCGGCGGGTGGTGCGCTGGACGTTATTGAAGTTGACAAAGATGCCCTGCGCGGTCTCGGGCCGGAGGTAGACGGTGTTCTTGGCATCCTCGGTCACGCCCTGGAAGGTCTTGAACATCAGGTTGAACTGACGGATGTCGGTGAAATTATGCTTGCCGCAGGTGGGACAGGGGATGTTGTGCTCCTCGACAAAGTCCTTCATCTCCTGCTGGGAGAAAGCATCGATGGGCTTGGGAAGGGTGAAACCGGTCTCGGCGCACCAGTCCTCGATGACCTTGTCGGCGCGGAAGCGCTCGTGGCACTCGC
>CAYXBU010000021.1:0-8434 GCA_964463245.1 uncultured Clostridium sp.
CCCCTGCCCCACAATGTATTCGGAAAAAGATGCGAAGGATGAGTTCTTGCTACACGACCTCGCGGTTGCCTCGGACATAGTCCGCGTACAGGTCGGTCATGCCCGCCAGCGCCGCGCCGTCCTCCGGCTCTCGGAGGCAGAGCTTCATACAGGTGTCCATCAGGGAGATGAACGCCGCCAGCGATGCACCGTGATGTCCTCTGTCCTCGGGGGGAGTATGTCCCGTGTCGGTGTTTCCGATGCACGCGGCATCATACGGGCTTGGGCGGGGGATGATCGGACGGCAGAGTGTATTCTCCTCGACCGAGAGGTCGGCGGGGAAGCCGAACCGCCGCTCCACCCCCGCCCAGAGGCGGTAGAAGCGGTGCAGCTCGGCCAGCAATGCCTGACTGGTACTGCGCACCGACACGCGGAGGACGCCCTTCTCTCCGCCCGGAAAGAGGGTGGGGTCGCGGAACAGCTCCACGGTATAGCGCACGGTGGGGTTGTATTTATAGGTCAGCGCGGAGCGCATGGACATGACGGATCGAGTCGGAGGAGCCAGCTCACGGAAGATCTCTCCGGGGTACAGCAGTGCCGCGATCTCATCAAAGATGCCGCTGTTGCGCTTCTCCGGAGTGGTTAAGGAGAGGGACTCGGCGAGGATTTCGTTGATGAGCGCGGAGCGGCTGATGCCGCGGCGGTAGGCCTGGCGATCCACCTCGTCTACCACGCGGTCGGCGAGGACGAGGCAATAGGTGCTTTTCTTCATGGCGGTCTGAAGGCTCCTTTCGGGGGATTTCTTTTTTCGATCATATTGTAGCACGATTTATAGAATTTGTCAAGAGGATTATATAAGAAATATTGCAATATTTTCGGAAGAAAAAGGGTGCCGACCGGACACGGACACGGGATGTGCCCGGACAGTTGCCCTTCCCCGCGCAAGGGCAACGCCGAGTTTCGCTAAGCTACACCGCGCAAAGGTTCAAAAAAACACGGCGGGACGCTCCGCAGAGCGTCCCGCACACTTTATATGGGTTCCTATTATGGTTGGTCTATGCCGAGTAGAAATCCAAGTCGCTACAGCTGAGAGAGTTTTTTGAAAGTCCTTGAAAGGGGTGTGGAGGAAACCCCTTCAGGAAGTTTCCCCCACAAAAATCTCAAGCTCTATGCGCTTACTTATACAGCTCCTGCATCTTGATCATACGATCATAGCGTGCGGCGGCGTTGTCCTTTGCCTTCTCGAAGAGGGCGGCGGCGCGCTCGGGGTTGGATGCACCCAGGCGAGCGTAGCGGTTCTCGGACTCGATGAACTTGATATAATCAGCGGTCGGAGCCTTGGAATCGATGGTCAGCTTCTCGGTCTCCTTGGTGGGATCGTAGCGGAACATCATCCAGTAGCCGGCATCAACGGCACGCTTCATCTCCAGCTGGCAGTTCTGCATACCGCCCTTCACGCCGTGCATCTCGCAGGGCGCGTAGCCGATGATGAGGGACGGACCGTGATAAGCCTCAGCCTCGGTCAGAGCCTTCATGAGCTGGTTCATATCTGCGCCCATGGCGACCTGTGCCACATAGACATAGCCGTAGGACATGGCGATCTCGGACAGGCTCTTCTTGCCGATGGCCTTACCGGCGGCGGCAAACTGTGCCACCTGACCGATGTTGGAGGCCTTGGAGGCCTGTCCACCGGTGTTGGAATACACCTCGGTATCAAAGACGAACACGTTCACGTCCTCGCCGGAAGCCAGCACGTGATCCAGACCGCCGAAGCCGATGTCGTATGCCCAACCGTCACCACCGAAGATCCAGACCGACTTCTTGGAGAGGTACTCCTTCTCGGACAGGATCTTAGCGCGCAGGTCGGCGCACTTCTCGCAACCGCAGTTCTCCAGAGCCGCGATCAGAGCACGGGTAGCCGACTCGTTGGCCTTGCCGTCATCCAGCGTGTTCAGGTAGCCCTCGATCACAGCCTTCATCTCGGCGTTCTCGGTCATCTCGTACAGCTCCTTGACATAGCCGATGAGACGCTCACGAATGGCCTTCTGACCCAGGTGCAGACCCAGACCGTGCTCGGCGTTATCCTCGAACAGGGAGTTGCACCATGCGGGACCGTGACCCGACTTGTTGTTGACCGTGTAAGGCGTGGAGGGAGCCGCGCCGCCCCAAATGGAGGAGCAACCGGTCGCGTTGGAAATGTACATCCGCTCACCGAACAGCTGGGTCACGAGACGTGCATAGGAAGTCTCGGCACAGCCGGCGCAGGAGCCGGAGAACTCCAGCAGGGGCTGCTTGAACTGCGAGCCCTTAACGGTGTTGTTGATCAGCTCGTCCTTCTCGGACACGTTGGCGACCGCGTAGTCGAAGGCGGCCTGCTGGTACAGACCCTTAGCCTGCGGCACCATGGTCAAAGCCGACTTGGGAGCGGCCAGCTTAGCGGCCTCCTTAGCGGCGGTCTTGGCATCGTACTCGGGATGCTCGGCGGCCACGGTCTTGGTGGCGTTCTCCAGAGCCTTCTTGGTCACAGGGCAAGCCTTGACGCACAGCGTACATCCCATGCAGTCCAGAGCGGACACGGCCATGGTGTACTTGTAGGTGGTCTTGATGACAGGCTTTGCGGTGTACTGCGTGTCGGCGGGAGCGGCGGCGGCCTCCTCCTCGTTCAGAGCGAAGGGACGAATGGCGGCGTGCGGGCAGACGAACGCGCAGGTGTTACACTGGATGCAGTTCTCGGGGAACCACTCGGGCACCATGACAGCCACGCCGCGCTTCTCGTAAGCGGCCGCGCCCTGCACGAAGGTACCGTCAGGATTGTGGGAGAAGGCCGAGACCGGCAGCTTGTCACCCGCCATGGAACCGATCGGCTCCAGCAGGTTGTTGACGGCATCCACCAGATCGGCGCGCTTGCCGGTCACGGGAGCCTTGGGGGCATCGTCGGCGCAGGTCTTCCATGCCTCGGGCACATCCACCTTCACAAAGGCATCTGCGCCGGCATCGATGGCGGCATAGTTCAGGTCAACCATGGCCTGTCCCTTCTTGATGTAGGACTTGTAGGCCATCTTCTTCATGTACTCCACGGCCTCGGCGGCGGGCAGGATCTTAGCCAGCGCGAAGAAAGCGGACTGGAGCACGGTGTTCTTGACCTTGGCGTTGCCGATCTTCTTGGCGGCAATGTCGGTCGCATCGATGATGTAGAAGTTGATGTTGTTGTTGGCGATGTACTGCTTGACCTTGGAGGGCAGGTGTGCATCCAGCTCGTCCACCGACCATGCGCAGTCCAGGAGGAAGGTGCCGCCCGGCTTCACATCGCTGACCATGTCGTACTTGGTGAGGTACGCCTGGTTGTGGCAGGCCACGAAGTCGGCCTTGTTGATGTAGTACGGAGACTTGATGGGGGAATCACCAAAGCGCAGGTGGGAGATGGTGATACCGCCGGTCTTCTTGGAGTCATACTGGAAGTAGGCCTGAATGTACTTGTCGGTGTGGTCACCGATGATCTTGATGGAGTTCTTGTTCGCGCCGACGGTTCCGTCGCCGCCCAGACCCCAGAACTTGCAAGCGATGGTGCCTGCGGGAGCCGTATCGGGAGCCGGCTTCTCCTCCAGCGAGTGGAAGGTCACGTCGTCCACGATGCCCATGGTGAACTGAGCCTTGGGCTCGTCCTGCGCCAGGTTCTCGTAAACTGCGAAGATGGATGCGGGAGGCGTGTCCTTGGAACCCAGACCGTAGCGACCGCCGACGATCTTGATGCCGGTCACGCCGTTGGTAGCCAGAGCGGTCACGACATCCAGGTACAGAGGCTCACCCAGGGAGCCGGGCTCCTTGGTACGATCCAGAACAGCGATCTTCTTGACGGTGTTCGGAATAGCCTCGATCAGCTTGGAAGCCACGAACGGACGGTACAGGCGAACCTTCACCAGACCGACCTTCTCGCCGTGTGCGTTCATGTAGTCGATGACCTCCTCGGTCACGTCGCAGACAGAACCCATGGCGATGATGATGCGATCCGCATCGGGTGCGCCGTAGTAGTTGAACAGCTTATAGTCGGTGCCCAGCTTGGCGTTGACCTTGTCCATGTACTCCTCCACGATAGCCGGCAGGGCATCGTAGTAGGTGTTGCAGGCCTCGCGGTGCTGGAAGAACACGTCGCCGTTCTCGTTGGAGCCGCGCAGAACAGGATGCTCGGGGTTCAGGGCGCGCTTACGGAAGGCGTTGACGGCATCCATGTCCACCATCTCGGCCAGATCGGCGAAGTCCCAGACCTCGATCTTCTGGATCTCGTGGGAGGTACGGAAGCCATCGAAGAAGTTGATGAAGGGCACGCGACCCTTGATGGATGCGAGATGCGCAACGGCACCCAGATCCATGACCTCCTGCGGGTTGGTCTCGGCCAGCATAGCAAAGCCGGTCTGACGACAGGCGTACACGTCGGAGTGGTCACCGAAGATGTTCAGAGCCTGGGTCGCCACGCAGCGGGCAGACACATGGAACACGCAGGGGAGCAGCTCACCTGCGATCTTGTACATATTGGGGATCATCAGGAGCAGACCCTGAGATGCGGTGTAGGTGGTGGTCAGCGCACCTGCACCCAGAGAGCCGTGCACGGTACCGGCGGCACCGGCCTCGGATTCCATCTCCATCACCTTGACAGTGGTGCCGAAGATGTTCTTGAGTCCCTGTGCAGACCACTGGTCTACATAGTCAGCCATCGGGCTGGAGGGGGTAATCGGGTAGATACCGGCGACTTCCGTAAAGGCATAGCTTACGGTCGCGGCGGCCTGGTTACCGTCCATGGACACTTTTTTTCTGTTGATAACAGCCATTCGTGGTATATCCTCCTTAAATTTAATAAAGGGTTACAAGAGTAGTGGTTTCACACCTATATATCATACCACAAACAAGTGAAAAAGTAAAGGGTTTTTCGGGATTTTCTGTGGTGGCAGGCAGAAAATTTACAGAAGAATGGGGGAATATTTACTTTCTTGAAAAAAGAAGGGGGATGGTATGGGCGGGGCTTGCGGATCGCGTACCCTGAGGGGGCTTGCCCGGAAGGTCGCCCGCCGGGCGCGGATACCATCCCTGCGGGTGACCCGCAGGGGGCGCGCCCGGATTTACTCGTTCGCATAAGACTCTTTCCCCCCGCGAGGAAAACGCGGGGCATCAGAAACCCACACCGCGCAAAGGTTCAAAAACCACGGCGGGGCACTCCGCAGAGTGTCCCGCACACCTAATATCTCTTTCTTGTTCGCCCGGTCTGTGCCGAGTAAAAGTCCGAGTCGATACCGTTGACATACCAATAAAAATGCCAGGAAAGTTCTGGGGGGTCTGGGGGACTCTTTCAAGAGTCCCCCAGCGCATCCCCTCGCTCCACTCGCCCCTCAATCCTTCGCCTCGATGACGTAGAGGCCGCCTTTTCGGCAGGAGACGAGGGCGGCGTTGCCGGTGATCTCGTTGGAGACGGCGTACTGGAGGGAATCTCGGAGGGTCGCACGGGAGAGGGGGTATTTACAGCCCTCGACCGAGACCCCCTTGACGGTGGGGGTCGCGGCGATCAGGGAGAGGTATTTATAGTGGCTCCGTGCGACCAAGAGGGAGGAGGCATGGAGGTAGTGGACGCGGTTTTGACCGTCGGTGAGGTAGCCGTACAGTCCCCGCGCCTGCATATCCTTAAGGATGGACAGGGTGGAGAGGGTATGATCCAGCCGTCCCGACAGGCCGGCGATCAAGATGATCTCGTCCGCGCCGCGATCCTGCGCGACCTCCAGTGCCAGCTGGGTATCGGTCAAGTCCTTCTCGGTGGGGACTCGGATGATCTCCAGACCGTCCCGCACGGGCGGCTCGCCCAGGGAATCGAAATCCCCCAGCAGGATGTCCACCCGCTCCCCCAGTGCCTCGGCGGTGCGAAACCCCGCGTCCGCCGCGATGCACAGGTCATCCGCCTTCGGGTGCTCGGTGATCCCGTCGGTATTCACCCGACCGCCTGCATATATGAATGCCCGCATGAGCTTCCCTCCCCTCGGGCGATACCCTTACCGCCCTACGATAAACGTGTAATTCGTGGTAGCGGTGCCGCCGAAATTCAACATCATGGCATTCCGTGCGCCCGCCACTTGGTAGCCGCCCGCCAGACCGGCCACCTGCTTGTAAATGTCCAGGAACATCCGCACGCCGCTCGCGCCGACCGGATGCCCGCCGCCGATCAGTCCCCCGCTCGGGTTGACCGGCTGCTTGCCGTCCCGCGCGATGTGCCCGCTCGAGATCAGCTCGTGCTCCTTCCCCGGGGCGCACAGCCCCAGCGCCGACAGCGCGGCGAACTCGCTGGAGGTAAAGCAATCATGTACCTCGTACACGTCGATGTCCGCCGCCGACAGCCCCGCCCGTCGGTAGGCGTCCTCGGCCGCCTGTCGGGTGCGAGGCAGGATGTACGGCGAATCCGCCGCCTCGGCCATCTTAGCTTCAAAGCGCATGGGTGCCACGCGGTGCCCCCAGCCCTTGACCGTCACCGGGGCATCTATCCCGTGCGCCGTCACATATTCCTCGGAGGCCAGCACCACCAGTGCGGCTCCGTCGGTGATCTGCGAGCAGTCCGACACACCCAGCCGACCGCCGCCTACAAATCCGTTGGTGGAGGTGCCGCGATGCCGCGCCTCCTCGATATCCATGAACCACTTGCGGGTCTGCGCCAGCGGGTTGTGCTTGGCGTTGGCGTAATTGTTGGCGGAGATCCAGGCTAAGTCCTCCATGAAGACCTCCTCCGGATACCCGTACTTGGTAAGCAGCTCGTCGGCCAGCCGACCGAACAGGTGCGGGAAGGGGTAGGCGACCCCCGCGCACTCCCGCTCATAGTAGGCCGCACGACCGAGGATGTCCCCGCAGGTCGCGGCATCCACCGTCTTCATCAGCTCCCAGCCTACCACGATGCACAGGTCGGCATCCCCTGCGCGTATCTTGGTGGCGGCGGCATCCAGCGCCACCGAGCCGGAAGCACACGCCGCCTCATACCGCGCCGACGGTACCCCCGCAAAGATCGGGTCGGCCTCGGTCAGAAACCCACCCAAATGCCCCTGATCCACATATCTCTCCGCGATGAAGTTGCCGACAAAGCAGGCCACCCGCCCGCTGTCCTTCAGCTCCTCGATGTCCCCGTGAGAGACCCCCGCCGCGGACAGCCCATCGGCCAGTATCTCCCGCAGGAGGGCGACCTGCCCCTTCCCCTCGCGGCTCCAGTTGCGCTCAAAATCCGTCTGGGCACCGCCCAGAATGTGTACACGACTCATGTCCGACCTCCTTTAGGAATGCTCCGCCCGAAAATAGAGTCGGAAATCATACGCAGAGTGTCTTCCCTGCCCCCGGGGCATCCCCGCCTCGGCTCCCCGCAGGCACGCCAGCGCGTCCCTCAGCTGCTCCGACGTGCACAGTGGCTGACAGAGCCGACTCAACGGGTCGGGATGAGCACTCCGCAAGCCGTCTATCCAAGCCAGCGGCGGGCACCAGTTAAAGCCGGTCGCCATGGCGGCATCGGCATCCGCAAGGCTACAGCCCACCTCGGTCGCCGTCACGGCGGCGTACAGAAGGTAGCTGCCGATCATCTCGCGGCAGATGGCCGCCTCGTCCGAGGTGTCCTCCAACAGGGCGCGGAATCCGCCCGCGTAGTCCCCGTCCCGCAGGTGATCGTCCATCTTCTCTACGAACCGGAACCCGTATGCGCGGATCGGGCGGTAGCTGTCGGTCTCGATGTCGTACACCTCGCGGACAGGCTGGCCGTTCTCGTCCGTCCCCTTGCGGAACAGTCCTGCCCCCGCCTTACTGCCCGTCGCACCGCGACGGATCAGCTCCCGCATATACTCCGGGACGGCAAATGTGTCGTGGGCGCAGTCCTCCGTGTTCTCCAGCAGGTTTCGCATAATGGCATCATGGACGTCCAGTCCGATGAAATCCACCGTCGCCAGCGGCGACATGGCGCGTCCCGTGCACCCGCCGAATATGGCATCTATGTAGTCAATACCGCCCCGCGCGCGGTAGGTGTCGGCCAGCGCGGCCGCACGATTGAGAAAATACAACCCGATCCGATTGGCTAAGAAGGCAGGCTTGTCCCCGACCGTCACCACCTGCCGTAAGAGCACCATCTCCAGCCACGCCCGCGCCTCGGCAAGCAGGTCTCGGTCGGTGTCGGGGGTGGGGATCAGCTCACAGAGCGGCATCTTGCCGGGGGGATTGAAGAAATGCATCCCGAAAAAGCGTGGGCGCACCTCGGCGGGCAGACTCGCTGCCAGCTCGGTGACCGACAGCCCGGAGGTGCCGGTGCAGAGCCATGCGCCGGGGCGCAGAGCCGCGGCGGCGCGGGTCAGGAGTGCCGTCTTGATCGCCGCGTCCTCCGCAACGCTCTCAAAGACCAGATCCGAGTCGGCGACCGCCTCCTCCAGCTTTTCAAAGGGGATCGGGATCAGGCGGGAGG
>CAYXBU010000021.1:8534-27713 GCA_964463245.1 uncultured Clostridium sp.
ATAGATCTTCCCCTCGGCCTTGAGTCGCTCGTAGGTCTCGCGGTCGCGGTACTTGATGATCTTGGCGGGATTGCCCGCCACTACTGCCAGCGGGGGGACATCCTTGGTCACCACCGACCCCATGCCGATAACAGCCCCCTCGCCCACCGTCACGCCGCGCGCAAAGATCACGCGAGCCCCGATCCAGCAGTTCTCCCCGATGGTCAGGGGGGAGTAGAAAATGCGCTCATCGTATGGCAGCATACCCAGGTCAGCAGAATTGTAATTGTGCCCGCTGGTCCGTATCTCCACATCGGTGGAGATCACGGTGCCGCTCCCGATGGTCAGTCCACCCTCCGCACGAGCGTAGAAGTGCTCTCCGATCCAGACACTGTCTCCGATCGTGACCTTCTCCGGTGGGAAAATGGCATAGCCTCGGCAAATGTGGACATTTCGCCCGACAGATCTCATCTTCCGAAACGTCTTCTTCAGCTTTCGTCTCCAGCGATAGTCTGCCCATGCAATGTGGGCGCGGGTCATGAGATTCATGGTAATACCTCCCTTGTGTCGGCCATATGCCTCGAATGCAGGCGTTTTCTCTTCTTGTGATGGGACTATCTCACACGGAGGATGGCTTTTTTCCCTTCCGCGCGTTCCGCCACTCCGATCTTCTCAAGGACGAGCGGTCATAATCGTACACCTCGTCCATGTATATCTTCCCTTCCGCCTTGAGTCGCTCGTAGATCGCGCGGTCGCGGTACTTGACGATCTTGGCAGGATTACCCGCCACCACCGCCAGCGGGGGGACATCCTCCGTCACGACGGCTCGCATCCCCACGACTGCTCCCTCTCCCACCGTGACCCCGCGGGCAAAGATCACATGGGTGGCGATCCAGCAATTCTCCCCGATGACAAGGGGAGAGGAGGTGCTTCTGTCGTCAAACGGCAGACTTTGCAGGTCGTCCCCATCGTACACGGGACAGCCTGTACACATATCGGTATACCGCCCGACCATGGTGCCGCTGCCGATGATGACCCCTCCCTCGCCTTGGATCCTGACATCCTCCCCGATCCACACATTGTCCCCTATCATGACCTTCTCCGGGTGGGTGATCCGATACCCCGGACAGATATGCACATTTCGGCCAACCGATTTCATGGTACGGAAGGTCCTGTGCAGTCGGCGCCGCCAACGCCGATCCGCCCATGCAATATGTGCGCGTGTCAATACATTCATGGCAGCTCCCTTTTCGATTCCCTCTGCGGGCTTCTTTTTATGATTTTTTATTGTAGCATATAATCGTGAATAATTTATGAACGCACCATCCTCTGCTCAAAAGATGTCTGCAAAAGGGCGTGATACTTCCATATCTCGCCCCGGCACAAACGACCGAACATCCCCCTTCCCTCTGCGAGGGCAATACCGGGTTCCCACGACCCTGCCCGCGCAAAGGTTCAAAAAACTGCGGGGCACTCCACAGAGCGTCCCGCACATCTTATATCTCTTTCATCCTCGCCCGGTCTGCACCGAGTAGAAGTCCGAGTCGACCAATGCTGACATATTGATAAAAAAACCAAGAAAATTCCTGAGGGGGTTTGGGGGGCTTCTTGAAAGAAGCCCCCAACGCTCTTTCATGCTTCCCCTCGCTCTCCTACCCTCTGCACACCTTGACGAATGCCGCAAAGAGGGCGCGGGAGTGATCATCGTCGGGGCAATGGTTATAGATCTCCGGGTGAAACTGGACGGCAAGGAGGAAGGGGTGGCGGGGGTCATGCAGAGCCTCGATGTAACCTTCCTCCGACAGGCCGTCGGCTACCAGGCCGGGGGCTAAGTCTTTTACGCACTGATGATGGAAGGAATTTACATAAATTTCCTGTTTTCCGCAAATTTTGCGCAGGAGGGACTCCTCGGGCAGGCATATCCGCTGAGGCCGCTCGGTCTCGGGGACGGTCTGGCGGTGTCCTTCCATGTGCTGGTACAGGCTGCCGCCCAATGCCACGTTCAGCAGCTGTATGCCCCGACAGATACCCAGGATCGGCTTGCGGGACTTGTATATTTCGGGGAACATGGCCAGCTCGAAGGCATCTCGCTCGGGGTCGATCTCCACCCGCTCGTCCTGCTTCTCCTCGCCGTAGTGGCGCGGATCAATATCCACGCCGCCCGAAAAAAGGAAACCGTCACACGTCTCCACATACCCCGCTACCTTCTCCGGGTCGGTGGTGTATACCAGCGGAACGCCCAGCCCGCCGCCGCGCCATACCGCATCCATGTAGCGCGACGGGATCCGCAGCTGCGTCCCCTCGTGCGAGCCTAATATTCCGATCACGGGTCTGTCATTTCTCATATGTTCTCTCCTATTCCATGGAAGCGATCTTGGGGAAAACTTCCTGTATGAAGTTTTCCCCAAACCCCTTTCAAGGACTTTAAAAACTTTTATCATGTCGAGGGAAGGTTCAACTACAGTACTTCTACTCGTAAACCGACCTTGTGGGGCCCCTCCCCCACAGTGTATTCAGAATAAGAAGCGGCATTACTTCTCTCTTATCCTTTCAATATGCCGATCAGGTTATCCACCAGCTGCAGGATGTCAGGCATGAACAGCAGCAGTGCCCCTGCCCCGACCACAGAGAAGAACACGACCAGGGCTAAGGTCAATCCCCCCGCACGACCACGCTCAAATCGCACCTCGGCGGCGTACTTCTCGTCCTGCGGGATGTAGAAATGCGCCTCGTCTGTGTTCATGTGGAACGGAGGCATGGAAAACCCCTTGTCCGAGCCGCCGTGCGCCTCGGCATAGGTCGCCCGCGCCGCCGCCTCGTCCCGCTCGTAGGCCTCCCGCTCCACACAGTGCACGATCTTGCCCAGCACCGAGCCGCGCTTGAGACTGCCCCGCACCGCCGGACTGCGCCGGTAGCCCAGTTCGGCCAGGGTCTTGGCACTCTCGGGCGTGTAGCACTCCTCGTAGATCAGCTTGCGGACGAATTCTCCCAGGTGGTTCTTGTCCACCGTCGCGGCTATGGCGGCGATGACAATGCCGACAAACAGCCCTAAGATGATGTTCCGAACCGTCACGATCCCGCCGTTGCTCACGTCAATGTGCTCGTACCGCCCCTGCAGATTCATGGACAGGTACTTGTCGCGGATGTAGTTCCATAGCTCCTCCCACAGAGGCAGCTCCTCCTCGGCAAGGGCGCGGACACGCAGGAACAGGGCTTGTGTAAAACTCATGGTATCTCCTAATTTTTTACTTATTCTCTTGTAAGAGGACTCATCAACTTACAAGATATCATACGACCTTCCCTCGACATGATAAAAGTTTTGAAAGTCTTTGAAGGGGGGTTTGGGGGTGAATGTTTGCCGCTCGCGGCAAACTTCACCCCTGAGCGGCCGCAGCCGCCGGGCGAACTTCACTTCAGGAAGTTTCGCCCAACGCTCCCCAACGCTCCTCTTACTTCCTAATAACATCCACTCCCACATACTTCCTCAACACGTCGGGCACGTTCACGCTGCCGTCGGCGTTTTGGTTCTGCTCCACGAGCGCCGGGAGGATGCGGCTGGTAGCCAGGCCGGAGCCGTTGAGGGTATGGACGTACTCGACCTTGCCGTTTGCGCGCTTCACGCGGATCATGCCGCGCCGCGCCTGGTAATCCCGCGCGTTGGAGACCGATGAGACCTCCTTGTAGCCGTGCATGGAAGGGATATTGATCTCGATATCGTAGGTACGCGCCATGGATGCCGAGCAGTCCTCGGCCGCCAGCTTGACGGTACGGAAGTGGAAGCCCAATCCCTTGACCAGGTTCTCGGCCTTGGCCACCAGCTCGTCAAAGGCGGCATCGCTACCCTCGGGCAGGGTGTACTGGAACATCTCGACCTTGTTGAACTGGTGTCCGCGCACCATGCCGCGCTCGTCCGAGCGGTAGGAGCCCGCCTCGCGGCGGAAGCAGGGGGTGTAGGCGAACATCTTCTTGGGCAGATCGGCCTCGGTCAGGATCTCGTTGCGGTACAAGGAGGCCAACGCCGCCTCGGCGGTGGGCAGCATATAGTGCACCCGTCCGTCGGTCGGGTTCTCGATCTTATACACCTCATCGGCAAACTTCGGGAACTGTCCCGCCGTCAGACCGCACTCGTACTCCAGCATATGCGGCGGCAGGATCATCTCGTACCCGTCCGACAGGTGGGTGTCCATGAAGTAGTTCAGAAGTGCCCACTCCAGCCGCGCACCCATGCCACGGTAGATCCAGAAGCCAGAGCCCGCCAGCTTGGTGCCCCGCGGGTAGTCGATCAGACCCAGGTCGGTGCACAGATCGACATGGTTCTTCGGCTCAAAATCGAACTTGCGCGGTTCCCCCCAGTAGCGCAGGGGCTGGTTGTTCTCCTTGCCGCCGGGCAGTAAGTCCTCGTCCGGCAGGTTGGGCAGACTCAGCATCAGGCCGGTGAACTGCTCCTCAATGCCCTTGATCTGTTCGTCGTTGGCCTTGGTCTTGGCAGACAGCTCCTTCATCTCGGCAAACAGAGCCGCTACGTCCTTCCCTTCCTTCTTGTACTGCGGGATCAGCTTGTTGGTCTTGTTGGCCTCCGCCTTCATGGTCTCGTTGGCAGCGATCAATGCTCGACGCTCCCCGTCCAGCTTCAAGATCGACTCGATCTCATCTCTTGCATCCTTGCCCTTCTTGGCAAGCCGCGCTATGACCTCTTCCGGGTTCTCTTTGATATACTTAATGTCCAACATGGTTTTTCTCTCCTTATAAACATTCTGTGTTGCGTTTCTTATTCAAAAATGTCTTGTCCCACAAGGGATCTTAACAGCTCCTCCAAATCCTTGTCATCCTCAAAGGACAACTCTACGACCCGCTTTCGTGCGCCTTGACGGATCTTGACCCGTCGTCCCA
This sequence comes from uncultured Clostridium sp., assembly GCA_964463245.1. GTDB lineage: Bacteria > Bacillota > Clostridia > Oscillospirales > CAG-272 > CAMEON01. The sequence goes on from CAYXBU010000021.1 coordinate 13,404, forward strand.
GCGTACGCATCATGCGCTCCTCCAAGTCCTTCATGTAGACACTGCGCTGATCCAGCGGTGCCTCCTCCGGGGTCTCGTCCTGCTCAGACCTCTTGATGGCCGCCACCATACGTTCAACTTCCCGTACCGACAGCTCCTTTTCCACGATGCGCTGTGCTAAGGACACTTCCTTCTCGTCGTCCTCCAGCGGCAGGAGTGCCCGTGCGTGACCCGCCGACAGGCTTCCGTCCCGCAACATGACCAAGACTTCCTCCGGCAGATCCAACAGACGGAGCAGATTTGCCACGGTGGAACGATTCTTACCCGCCTGCGTGGCCACTTGATCCTGCGTCAGACCGAACTTGTCCATCAGGACACGGTAGGCCATGGCTTCTTCAACCGGGTTCAAGTCCTTGCGCTGGACGTTCTCGATCAGCGCGACCTTGGCAACCTCTAAGTCGTCCCCGGTCATGATGGCCACCGGGATCTCGTCCAGTCCCGCCATTTCGGCGGCGCGGAACCGCCGCTCACCCGCCACGATCTCGTATTTTCCGGGGGTAAACTCCATTTCTCGCACTAAGATCGGCTGGATCACCCCGTGCTCACGAATGGAATCCGCCAGAACCTGCAGGGCATTGATGTCAAAATCCTTGCGGGGCTGATCTCGCCGCGCTTGCACATCCTTCAAGGACAGCTTTGTCACGGGTGCCTTGGTCTCAAATTCATTATCGTCCAGCAACGAGTAGAAATCCCGTCCCAGACCGCCTCTGCTCTTTCCCATGTGTCACTCTCCTTCCTATTTATATACGGGACGCCAGCTCGTTGGCGACCGTCAAATATTCCTTACTTCCCTTCCCCGACTTGTCATAGTAGTACACCGGCTCGCCGAAGCTGGGTGCCTCGGACAGCTTGACACTGCGGGAGATGGGAGTGGAAAACAGCTTACCCTCGTAGTGCTTGCGGATCTGCCGCTCCACCTGCTGGGTCAGGAGCAACCGCTTGGTATACATAGTCAGCAGGATGCCGGTCATGTTGAGGGATCGGTTGTAGTTGTCGTGTATCTTCTTGATGGTGATGCTCAGCTGTGACAGACCCTCCATGGCGTAGAACTCGCACTGCATGGGCACCACGACACCATCGCTGGCCGCCAGCGAGTTGACCGTCAACATACCCAGCGAGGGCGGGCAGTCCACGATGATGTAGTCAAATATGCTCTTCAGCGGCTCGACCGCTTTTTTCATGATAAAGTAGGGTTCATCTTGGTCAAACAATTCAAATTCCGCACCCGCGAGTCGCATATTGGCGGGAATCACCCACAATTTTTCGTATTCGGTCTGGATCACGGCATCTGCGGCGTTGATCTCCCCCGCCAGCAGGTCGCGCACGCTGTATTTTAAGTCCTTTTTGGCGATCTTGACGCCGCTGGTCGCGTTGCCCTGCGGGTCAAGATCGATCAAAAGTGTCCGATAACCCAAAACTCCTAAGCTGGCGGCAATGTTGACCGCCGAGGTGGTCTTCCCTACCCCACCTTTTTGGTTTGCAAAGGATATGATCTTTCCCATATTGTTCGTCCTTTCCTTTGATCTTGAATGTCCATAGTATAGCACATTTTCTCTTTCATTGCAAGAGGAATCTGTGAATTTTTCAGAAAAAGCTGTATGAAATAATGGGTGCTTTCAAAAGTGAGACCTTTTGCTTTGTTTCACGTGAAACGCGTTCTATTTATGCAATTTTGTTTCACGTGAAACATTATTCCCATCACTCACCACTGTTTCACGTGAAACAAGTTTAGGTAGCGTTTCACGTGAAACACTACCCAATCTGCTTATAATACGTTTACAGCGGTCTCTTTTTGATCTGCCCAAAGCTGCGTGGGAACTCGCGTGGTGTCTCGGCTGTCTTCTCAATGGTCACAAGTATCCTTGCCTCGGTTTCCCCTGTTGTATACAGGGTCATGTCCTCACAGGCAGGCACCCCGCCGCCCAGCCGAGCGATACCCACAGCAGCCTCGGCGACCTCAGCCTGTCCCGCCGCGCCCTTCAAGAAGATCAGCCTTCCCCCAACTCGGCAAAGCGGCATACACAGCTCGTCCAGCAGGTTCATCCGTGCCACAGCACGGCTGGTGACCACATCGAAAGTTTCCCGCCACGCGGGGTCGCGTCCCAGTTCCTCGGCGCGGGCGGTCATGGTCTTCACATTGTCGAGACCTAACAGCTTAGCGGTGTCAGCCACATATTGCACCTTTTTACCGGTACTGTCGATCCCCGTGATCTGCAGGTCGGGGCGCAGGATGGCCAGCGGCAGGGTCGGAAACCCGCCGCCGCACCCTACATCCGCCACCGTCGCACCCTCCGGAAACCGATCAACAGCTAAGGCGCAGTCTGCGTAGTGCAGGGGGATGATCTTTTCGGGCGTGTCCAGAGCCGTCAGGTTCATGACCGCGTTGACCTCCAGCATCCGTTTGGTCAAGCGGTGGAATAATTCAATGTTTTGGTCGCTTATATACTCTTTCAGTCCATTTCTCTCGAATATATCGCAATATAACGACTCAAATTCTTTAATATCTACCATTTTTCATGTCCTCGTTTTGAAAGTTCTTGAAAAGAGGGAGCGCGGGGGAGAAATACTTCTTTCAAGAAGTTTTTCTCCCCCGCAAGATCCTATCGTATCCCCACATACAACAGCAGCACCGATATATCCGCCGGGCTGACGCCGCTGATACGGGAGGCTTGACCGACGGTAAGGGGTTTTCGATCGGCTAATTTCTGTGCGGCCTCGATCCGCAGGCCGCGGATGGAGAGGTAGGGAAGGTCGGGGGGGAGGGTACGATCTTCCAGCTTCTTTTGGCGTTCGACCTCCGCAAGCTCGCGCTTGATATAGCCGGCGTACTTCACGTCGGTCTCCACGGTACGGCAGATCGGAGGGGGCAGGGAAGGGCGATCCGGATCTATGGGAGCCAGTGCGGAGTAGTCCAGCTCGGGACGGCGCAAAAGATCCGCCAAGGAGATACCGGAGGCAACCGGCTCCATGCCGTGTGCGGCAAGGAGGGGGTTGACCTTCTCGGGGGAGAGGTGGGTCTTTTCCAGCCGTGCCTTTTCGCGGTCGATGTTGTCCTGCTTTTGCTTGAAAGCGGTGTACTCCTCCTTCGAGATCAGCCCACAGGCGTACCCGATGGGGGTCAGGCGGCGGTCAGCGTTGTCCTGCCGCAGGAGCAAGCGGAATTCGGAACGGCTGGTCATCATGCGGTAAGGCTCATTGGTGCCCCGCGTGACCAGATCGTCGATCAGGGTACCGATATAGCTGCCGGAGCGCGGCAGGATCAGCGGCTCCCTTCCCAGCACGGCCAGGGCGGCGTTGATCCCGGCGACCAGCCCTTGGGCGGCGGCCTCCTCATAGCCGGAGGTGCCATTGAACTGTCCCGCGCCGTACAGCCCGGGGTGCTCCTTGAACTCCAGGGTAGGGAAGAGCTGGAGGGGGTCGGCGCAGTCATACTCAATGGCGTAGGCATAGCGAAGGATCTCGGCGTTTTCAAAGCCCTGCAGGGAATGCACCATATCCTGCTGAACATCGGTGGGTAGGGAAGTGGAAAAGCCCTGGAGGTACATCTCCTCGGTGTCCCGCCCGATCGGCTCCACGAACAGCTGGTGACGTTCCTTATCGGCAAAACGGACGATCTTGTCCTCAATGGACGGGCAGTAGCGGGGTCCCGTGCCGCGAATATGCCCGGAATACATGGCGGAGCGGGTGATATTCTCCTGTATGATGCGGTGGGTCTCGGCGTTCGTATAGACGATATGGCAGGGCATTTGCGAGAAATCTCGGAATTTGTCGGGGTTCGTGCGAGCAGAGTAGGGGATGATCTCCTGCTCCCCAGGCTGCTCCTCCAGCTCCTCAAATCGGATGGTCTCCCGCTTGATGCGGGCGGGTGTCCCGGTCTTGAAGCGCATGAGTCGCACCCCCAGCCGCTCCAAGGAGGTCGACAGCCCCTCCGCCGGAAGGAAGCCGTCGGGACCGGAAGCGTACACGGCATCCCCCACGAATATCTGTCCGCAGAGGTAAGTGCCGGTCGCTATGATGATCCTCTCGCAACTCCACTCCTCGCCGAGTCGCGTCCTAAATCCAGCTATTTTTCTTTGTCCATCAACATCTTTTTCAATTATCTCGACCACTTCCGCTTGCAGGAGATGCAGTTTTTCCTGCCTCTCCAGCGTGTGCTTCATGAGGACATGATACGCCACGCGATCAGCCTGCACCCGCTTGGAGCGCACCGCCGCGCCCTTGCCCGTGTTCAGTGTGCGGCTCTGCAGCGTGACCTCGTCGGCCGCCCTGCCCATCTCGCCGCCCAGCGCGTCGATCTCGTACACTAAGTGACCCTTCGCCGTCCCGCCTATGGACGGATTGCAGGGCATATTGGCGATGGAATCCAGCGACATGGTGCACAAGACCGTCTCAACACCCATCCGCGCCGACGCCAGTGCCGCCTCGATCCCCGCGTGTCCCGCCCCGATCACCGCTACCTTTGTATATCTCATTTCCAGTAATTTCCTTTATCAAATAGGTTCATATACATTGTATCACCTTTTTGGGGGATAGTCAAGAGATTTTTGGAGAAAGAGATGCATTGGGGGGCTTTTTGAAAACCCCCAAAACCCCGCAAAAACGTTTCAGTTTTTTTCGGCGTGTCAGCGTTGATCACTCGGACTTCGACTCGGCGCAGACCATGTAATGTTGACAGAGATGTAGGGTGCAAGGCACCGAGGTGCAGGGTCTCCACCGACCTTCCGACTACCGCTTCGGGGTAGCAAGGGGCACAGCCCCTTGCATATAAATAAACGCAAGCTCCCCCTTCTCCGTGGGAGAAGGGGGAAGGGGGGATGAGGGGAAAAATTCTTATACGAACAAGAAAGTCCGGGCGCGTCCCATATTCGCGCCCGGCAAGCAACCTTCCACTCAAGTCACCACCCCATTCCCACCAAATCCCCTCCTTTCCCTGTGGAAAACTGCAAAATAGGGCTTGCATTTTTCTCGATTTTGTGCTATAATAGAATGGATAAAATATCAATATTATTATACACCGCCATTTCCGATCCAAGAATCCAAAAAGAAAGGAACCCCCTCATGTCACTTCTTGACGAACTAAACCAGATATGGGATGTGGTACGGAACGACCTACGCTCGGTCCTGTCCGGTACCGTGACCGACCTTTTTCTGGGGGATCTGACCGTGACCGGCATTGAGGACGACTGTATCCTGATCATGACCGGAGGCTCGGTCATCAAGATACGCACCGTCAATGCCAAATACAGAGCCGAAATGGAGAAACGTTTCTCGGATATCTTAGGCTACCCCGTGACCATCCGCCTGGTCAGTGCCCCCGCCTGCGACGAGATCGCCGCCAAGCGCGGCTATACCATGCGAGAGCCCATGATCGTTCTGGAGCCGGACGAGGAGACCGATAAGGCCGGGGGCGAGGGGGACGTCAGCATCTGCGGCGCCGCTCCCGATCTCAACACATCCCCCAAAACTCCCTCTAAGACCCCCGCACCCGCCGAGGAACCGACTGCGAAGGAGACGGCGGCACCTGCCGCAGGACAGATCCCCTCCACACTCCCTCCCTTCAATTTCGAGTACACCTTTGACAATTTCATCGTCGGCTCCTCGAATAAATTCGCCCACGCCGCCTGTATCGCCGTGGCGGATCACCCGGCGCAGTCCTACAACCCCCTGTTCATCTACGGTCCCTCCGGGCTGGGAAAGACTCACCTGCTGTATGCCATCACCAACGAGCTGAAGCACAAAAATGACCGCATCAAGGTCATTTACATAAAGGGTGAGAACTTTACCAACCACATGATCGAAAGCCTGTCACGCCAGGCTATGAAGGAATTTCGGGATATGTACCGCTCCTGCGACGTTCTCCTGATCGACGATATCCAGTTCATCGCGGGCAAGACCTCCACGCAGGAGGAATTCTTCCATACCTTCAACGCCCTGTACGAGGAAGGGAAGCAGATCATCCTGACCTCCGACCGTCCTCCCCGCGAGATCAAGACACTGGAGGATCGTCTCAAGACCCGCTTTGAGTGGGGACTGATCGCCGATATCCAACCGCCCGACTTAGAGCTGCGTACCGCCATCATCAAGAAAAAGGCGGATCAGGTCAACCTCGTGCTCTCGGATGAAGTCCTCTCCTTCCTGGCAGACAACCTGCGCTCCAATATTCGTCAGATCGAGGGAGCCATCAAAAAACTGGGCGCGACCAGCTTCTTGACCGGTCAGGAGATCACCCTGAGTGTCGCTCGCAACTGCATCGCCGACCTGCTGGACGGCGCAGAGCCCATCAATGTCACGGTGGACAAGGTCTTTGCGGCGGTCTACCATAAGTACGACGTCTCGCGGGATGACATCATCTCCCCCCGCCGTACCAAGGATATCGCCTGGGCGCGCCATGTGGCGATCTACATCCTGCGCGAGATCACGGATATGTCCCTGCCCGGCATCGGCAAGATATTCAACCGCGACCACACCACCGTCCTCTCCTCCCTCAACACCGTGGAGACCCGCATCGCCCAGAGCGACGTGCTCCGCCTGGAGATCGAGGAGATGATCAAAGAGGTGCAAAACAGCTGATCCTCCCCTCTGTACGGTCTTTCCCACACTTTCCAACAGGTTCTTTTGAAGATCAAAATCACTTTTCCACAAGCTGTTGAAAAGGTTGTGGATATTCTCCCCTTTTTCACAGGGTTCGCCCCGAAAAGTTTTCCACAGGCTGTTGGAAACCGTGTGGAAAACACAGATCATCCGTGTCAGAGAAGGATCTCCGCCCCGAGAGACAAATTTGAAAACCTGTCGATCCCGGGCGGAAACATAAATACTTGCAACCCTTTCCTCTCCTTTCCGTCACACCTTTCCACAGATGGCCGTGGGGATACACCTTCCTTTTTCCACACAAAACCCGTTACTTTTTCTCCACACAGGGTCAAAAAAGAGGACTGAAACCGCTTTTTTACCCCACTTTGGAAATATTCCACAACTTTTGCCAAACATTTCTTTGACTTCCGAACAGCCGCTGTCCTCGGATCGAGGGGAATATATCCTGTTCTTCCAAAGACTTTTCACTTTTCCACAGTTTACAGCCTACTACCGCTACTCCTACGAGATAGATGGATAGAAGAATAGATGGATGTATGGATAGAGCGGAGCCGGAGACCCGGCAAAGTACAGCAACGAGAGCAACCGTGCTTTGCGGTTCTAACCATCGCAACCTTCCCATATACTTTCATCAATGAGCTTCTTATTTTCTTCCTTGTTCCTACGACCCAAAAATTCTATTATGATGAATACACTGTGGGGGAGGGACCCCACATGGGCGGTATAAGAGTAATATCTCTATAGCCATACCTTCCCTCGATGTGATACTATTATTAAAAGTCCTTGAAGGGGTTTGGGGATGTGAACATTTGCCGCTCGCGGCAAACTTCACCAACTGCCACTGCAGCGACAGTTGTAATTCCGTTCAGGAAGTTTCCCCAACTCTCCCCTCGCTCCCCAAACTACTAAAGGAGTATATACATGAAAATAACATTTCTGCGTTCCACGATATGTGATGCTGTTGCGCCGCTGATGAGCGGGATCTCCGGGAAGACGTCGCTGACGGTCACGGAGGGCATACTGATCGAGGCAAATCTACCGAATCTTTGCCGGATGACCACCTTTGATCTGGAGAAGGGGGTACAGTTGACCATAGAGGCGACGGTGATCGAGGAAGGCTCGGCCGTGATCAATGCGTCTCGCTTCAGCCAGACGGTACGAGCCATGGAAGACGGGTTCATCACGCTGACGGTAGATGACAAGAACGGCGTGAAGGTCACCTGCGGCAAGGCTTCCAGCACCATGAGCGCCATGCCGGCCTCGGAATTCCCGGATCTGCCCCGGCTGGTATCCGCCAACGGCTTTACGGTGCCCCGTCGCACCCTGCGCGGGATGATCGGCAAGGGGCTTTACGCCATGGGCATCAACGACCAGCGGCCGTTCCTCAACGGTATGTATATGTCCATCACCGACGGCAAGCTGGACATCGTGTCCTGCGACTCCTTCCGCATGGCGGTCTGCTCTACGGCCGCCAAGACAGCCAGCCAATTCGAGCGGGAGGGGGGACTGGATATCCACTTTATCCTGCCCAACAAGTCGGTCGGCGAGCTGTACAAGCTGCTGGAGGTCAAGAATGACAGCGACGGAGACGAGGAGGAGACGCAGGCTCTCATCCATATGTTCCGCAAGAACATCGTGTTTGACCTCGGCGGGCTGGTCTTCTTCTCCCGCTTGATCGATGCCGAGTACATGGACTACAACCGTGTGATCATCCGCAACCATACTGTCAAGGTTCAGGTCGAGCGGGAGCTTTTGCTGGGTGCGCTGGAGCGTGCCTCGCTGATCACCGAGGAGAAGTTAGCGGGTGCGGTGCGCTCCCATGTCAAGCTGGAGGTATGCGAGAGCCTTCTGAAGGTCTCTGCCGTGTCCGGCGCGGGCAGCTCCTACGATGAGCTTCCCGTCCTGCATGAGGGAAAGGACATGGTCATCGCCTTCAATAACCGTTACCTCATGGATACCCTCCGCGCTTGCCGTGCCGAGCAGATCACCATCTCCATGACCTCGGCCATGTCCAGCATCAACATCGAGCCGGTGCTGACCGAGGAGGAGATAGCCGCCGGGGACAGCGACCTGTTCTTCCTGCTCCCGGTACGCATGAAGGATTGATCCCGTCATGCGCTGTCGGCAGATCGAAATGCAGGATTTCCGCAATATCGAGACGGCGACCGTCTCCTTCTCTCCGGGGGTCAACCTCCTGTACGGTGACAACGCGCAGGGAAAGACCAATCTCCTGGAGGGGCTGTACTATACCGCCCTCGGAAAGACCTTCCGCGCCGGACACGACGGGGAGCTGATCCGATTCGGGAGGGAGGCGGCCTCTGTTCGGAACGTGTTCTGCGAGGAGGGACGCGCCGACCGCACCCTGACCTTCCGCATGATGCAGGGCAGGGGAGGACGGATCGTGGAGAGGAACGGCGTCCGCGCCCGCAGTATGAGCGAGGTCGTGGGGGACTTTCGCGTGGTGCTGTTCTGCCCGTCGCATTTGTCGGTGGTGCAGGGCGCGCCGGAGGATCGGCGGGAGTTCCTGAATGTCGCCATCTCCCAGTTGAGACCGGTCTATGTGACCGCCTTGAAGAAATTCAATCGCGCTCTCAAGGAGAGAAATGCCCTTCTTCGCCGTGCACAAGAGACGGGGAGCCGCCCGGACGACACGGTAGACCTGTGGTCGGAACAGCTGGCGGCCGCCTGCGCGGATATCGCGGCACGGCGAGCCGATTACCTGTTGCGACTGGATCAGCGGATGAAGCAGTGCTTTTCGGATATGACCGACGGGCGGGAGCTGCCGGGGGTCGGGTACCAGAACTCCCTGGGGCTGCCAGCCGCCGAGATGCTGTCGGCCGAGGAGATATGTCCGCTCTACTACAAGAAGTTGACCGAAAACCTTACGCGTGAGGTGGGGGCGGGGAGCACCCTGTACGGAGTCCACCGAGACGATATAACCTTGCTGCTCAACGACAGACCCGCGCGGCTGTATGCATCGCAGGGTCAGCAGCGGTCACTTGCGCTGGCCATGAAGTTGGCGGAGGGGAGCATCAGCGGGGAGGACATGGGCGGGAAAATGCCGGTGTTCCTGTTCGATGATGTGCTCTCGGAGCTGGACAGCCGCCGCCGCGGGTACCTTCTCAAGGAGCTGACCGGGCGGCAGGTCATTATGACCTCCTGCGAGGACATCTCCCGCGACGTCGCGGGAGAAGAGGTCAAGGCCATTCGGGTGGAGAATGGAAGGTATTTCGAGTAGACGGTAGGAAATCTCCCGCCAAGCCCCCCTCAGAGCAATCAGCGACCTTCCGGCTACCGCCTCGGGAATGCAAGGGGCGCAGCCCCGTGCATATAAATAAACGCGGCCCCCCCTCTCCCGCCGGGAGAGGGGGATGGGGGGTGAGGGGGCGAAAGTGTTAGTCGGGGAATCCCCCGGGCGCGTCAGGTATCCGCGCCCGGCAGGAAACCTTCCGCCAAACTTCCCTTAGGGTGCGGGGTTAAAAACCCCGGGCGCGTTATCAGCCGCGCCCGGCAAACGACCTCTCATCTACATACATATAACCACTATACCACAAACGACCCCTCCGGAACCGTCAAGGAAACAGAAAGGAAAAAGTCAGAATCATGGCAGAGAACGAAATCAAGAACCCGCAGACCGACACCACCGTCACAGAGGTGTACGACGAGAATCAAATACAGGTGCTGGAGGGTCTGGAAGCAGTCCGGAAACGCCCCGGTATGTATATCGGTACTACCTCCATCCGTGGATTGCACCACCTGGTCTATGAGATCGTGGATAACTCCATCGATGAGGCTCTGGCGGGACATTGCGATACCATCACGGTCATCGTCAATCCCGACAACAGCATCACCGTGCAGGATAACGGCCGCGGTATTCCCGCCGGTATCCACCCCAAGGAGGGCATCCCGACCCCCGAGGTAGTCTATACCATCCTGCACGCGGGCGGTAAATTCGGCGGCGGCGGATATAAGATCGCGGGTGGCCTGCATGGCGTGGGTGCATCGGTGGTCAATGCCCTCTCCGAGTGGCTGGAGCTGGAGGACACCGTGGACGGCATTCGCTATACCGAGCGGTTCGAGCGCGGACACGTGGCGCGCGCCTTCTGCAACGAGGGTGCATCGGCTCCCGAACGCCCCCACGGCGTGCGGGTCACCTTCAAGCCGGATCCCACCATCTTCGAGGATACCGTGTTTGATTATAAGACCCTTTTGAACCGTATGCGGGAGCAGGCTTTCCTCAACGGCGGTGTCCGCATCGTCCTGCGAGACGAGCGTCCCCGCAACGACAGCGAGGGCAACCCCCTGCCGCCGCAGGAGGACGACCTCTGCTATGAGGGCGGTATCCGCCATTTCGTGGAATTTCTGGCCGAGCATCAGAAGCACGCGACCCCCTGCCATAATGATGTGATCTACATGAAGGGCGAGAAGGGAACCAGCGTGGCTGAGATCGCCCTGCAGTATACCGACAGCTATGACGAGTGTGTCATGACCTTCGCCAACAACATGAACACCATCGAGGGTGGTATGCACGAGACCGGGTTCCGTTCGGGTCTGACCCGCGCCATCAACGATTACGGTCACAAGGCGGGCATCCTCAAGGACAGCGACAAGAACCTCTCCGGTGAGGATGTGCGCGAGGGTCTGTGCGCGGTGGTGTCGGTCAAGTTGGAGAATGCGCAGTTTGAGAGCCAGACCAAGGCAAAACTCGGAAACTCCGAGATCCGGACACTGGTAGAGAGCACGGTCACCTCCAAGCTCGCCGAGTTCTTTGAGGAGAACCCGGCGGTGGCGCGGATCATTCTGGACAAGGCACTGACCGCCTCCCGTGCCAGAGAGGCGGCGCGCAAAGCGCGGGAAGCCACTCGTCGCGGCGCACTGTCCGAGGGCTCGTCCCTGCCGGGCAAGCTGAAGGACTGCCAGGAAAAGAGTGCCGAGCTGACCGAGCTGTACCTGGTGGAGGGAGACTCCGCAGGCGGTACGGCAGGGCAGGGAAGAAACCCGCGCTATCAGGCTATCCTGCCCCTGCGCGGTAAGGTGCTGAACGTGGAAAAGACCCGTCTGGACAAGGTATACGGCAACCCGTCCCTCTTACCCATCATTCAGGCCATCGGTTGCGGGATCGGCGAGGAGTTCGATATCAACAAGCTGCGCTACGGCAAGATCATCATCATGGCGGATGCCGATGTGGACGGTTCCCATATCCGTATCCTGATCCTGACCTTCCTGTTCCGCCACATGAGACAGCTGATCGAGGAGGGGCACGTCTACTTTGCCATGCCGCCCCTGTACCGCATCTACAAGAAGAACCAGAAGGGAAAGAACGACCGCTTTGCCTTCAACGATGAGGAGCGGGATCGCATCATTGCCGAGCTGGGCGGGAACGCCGAGGCTGACCGCTACAAGGGTCTTGGTGAGATGGACGACCATGAGCTGCGGGAGACCACGATGGATCCTGCGAACCGCACGCTCCAGCGAGTCACCATTGAGGATGCGATGGTGTGTGACGAGATGTTCTCGCTCTTAATGGGGGACAAGGTCGAGCCGCGCCGCGTATTCATCGAGGAGAACGCCAGGTTCGCGGAGAATCTGGATATCTAAAATATTTGTGGAACGGAGTTCCGCGCCCGGCGAGCAACCTTTCGCCTAAGCCCTCTACAAGGGAACCGCGTACTCTTTGGCTACAGCCTCGGGGGTCGCAAGGGGCGAAGCCCCTTGCACATAAATAAACGCGGGCACCCCCTTCCCCTTGGGGGAAGGGGGTCGGGGGGATAGGGACAAGCGTTTTATGAGAACAAATAAATCCGGGCGCGTCCCATATCCGCGCCCGGTCGGCGACCTCCCTTCAATTCAAATAATCCACTCCCCACTTTTCCACAGCCTGTTGATAAGCCTGTGGAAACCTCCCGGACAAGCCCAAAACCTTCCTCTGAAAAAAAGAATATCCATCCCTGCCATTCTCTGTGGAAAAATCGCGGAATACCGCACCATCTGCCGAAAGGAGTACCCCCATGCGATCCAAGGTCATGCGCGTGTGCCTGTGCATAGCCCTCTGCCTCTGCCTGTTCACCGGCACCTTCGCCGTCATGGGCTGGGGAGATGCGCTGAGACAGGTCGGCGGTGCGGTGCTCTACCCCTTCCGTTGGTTGGCCGACCAGACCACCCACGCAGCAAGCGGTTGTTCCTCCTATTTTCAGGATATTGAAGAGCTGGAATCCGAAAATAATGCCCTGCGGGAGGAGATCGAGTCCCTGCGGGCGGGGCTGTTGGATGCCGAGATCATAGCGGACGAGAATGCATGGCTCTACCGCTACCTCGCCATGAAGGAGGAGTGGTCGGAAGCATCCCTCTGTGAGGCGCGAGTGATCGGTCATGAGTACGCCGCCGGGGCGGATGGAAAGTCCTATGCCGTCCTCCTGACCATCAATAAGGGCACCTCCTCCGGGATCCGGGAGGGAATGCCGGTGGTGACGCCGTCGGGACTGGTGGGCATGGTGAGTGAGGTCGGCTTGACCTCCGCTACCGTAAGAACGATATTGCACACCGAGTTTGCCGCCGGAGCGGCGGATTCCCGCTCGGCCGAGATCGGCCTGTGGGAGGGGAGCTTTTCCTTCCTGCCGAGCGGTCGCGCCACGGTGACGGGACTCCCGGCCGAGGCGGATGTGGCGGTAGGGGATGTGATCCTGACCTCCGGGAAAGGAAGCGTATACCCCTACGGTCTGCCGCTGGGGCGGGTGGTGTCGGTTCGGGCCAACGCCTACAGCCGCACACTGGAGGCAGTAGTGACTCCCTTCGTGGACACGACCGACCTGCGGGAGGTCATGATCCTGACGGACATAGTCCACCGCACCGATGGAAATAGGCAAGCGGGGGGCGGCTCATGAAGGATCACGGACGGGTATCCGGCAGGGCATTGGAGATCATCCGCTTTGCCGCCATAGGATTGCTGTCTGCCTGTGTCCTGTTGGCGATCGAGGAGCGGTTGTATTGGTTGCGGATCCCGCCGTTGGCGGCGGGGGCACCGTGGCTTGGGCTGTTGCTCTCGTTGGCGGTGGGATACATATACGGAAACGAGCACGGTGCCGTGACGGGTCTGGGAGTCGGATTCTTAGCCGACTGCCTATCCGACGGGATCATGTTGCGGCCGCTGGCCTATATGCTGGTCGGGTGGCTGGCGGGGATCTTAGCCGATGTCCTGCTGGCGCACAACCTGCCGTCCTTCCCGGTATATGCAGCGGTCGGCGCGGGGATCGAAGGGATGTTCCGCTACGCGGCGGTCATGCTCACGGCGGGCGGTTTCATATCCGGAAGGTTTTTCCTGTACGGAGTCTTGCCGCACTTCTTGATGACGGTGATCTTCTCACCGGCCGTGTACGGACTGGTGAAGGTGTGGAAAAAGTATGGCTAAAGCCTCATGGGCACCACCGAAAAGACTCCCTCTCGGAGGGAGACGGCCGAATCCCCCGCAAAGGAACCGTGTACCTCCCGGCTGTCTGTGCCGTCTCGGTATAAACCGCTGGGGTGCAGGGGAACCGCAGGCTCCCCTGCATAAAATAACGTAGGGCTCCCCCTCCCCGTGGGGGAGGGGGCAGGGGGTGGGGACAAACGTTTTATGCGAACGAATAAATCCGGGCGCGTTATCAGCCGCGCCCGGCGGGCGACCTCCCGCACAAGCCCCCCGCA
>CAYXBU010000022.1:0-19665 GCA_964463245.1 uncultured Clostridium sp.
AAGGGAATACGCATCTGCCCCGGACCCTGCGCCTCCAGCTCGGCGCGGTGCTTCTCCAGCAGCTGGGCAATGCGCTTGTCCGGCTTGAGCAGCTCGCTGATGGTGGTGTCGTGGTTCAGGGTGTCGATCAGGTAGGCGACATACTTGCACATATTGACCTCGGTGTGCCAGGGCTTGGTCAAGAGCTCGGGGTCGTGGTAGGTCAGGTTGGTGGTGAAGATGTGGTCGATCAGACCGGCCTCGTAGGCATCGTCAAACAGCTTGAAGCCGTCGGTGAACAGACCGAAGGTGGCAAAACAGCAGACACGGCGGGCGTGGTAGTCCTCTTTGAGGTGCTTGGCGACCTCCAGGAGCGAGCCGCCGGAGGAGATCATGTCGTCCACGATGATGGCATCCTTGCCCTCCAGGGAGTCTCCGAGGTACTTGTGTTCCAGAATGGGATTCTTGCCGTTGACCACGCGGGAGTAGTCGCGCCGCTTGTAGAACATACCGATGTCCACGCCCAGGGTCTCGGAGTAGTACATACACCGTCCCATGGCACCCTCGTCGGGGGAGATCATGACGATATGATCCTTGTCAAAGACCACGTCGGGCATGGCGCGAACCATCGCTTTGAGCATTTGGTAGCTGGGGGTCACGTTATCAAAGCCGGAAAGGGGAATGGCGTTGGCGACCCGAGGATCGTGCGCGTCAAAGGTGAGGATGTTGGTCACGCCCATGGAGACCAGCTCCTGGAGCATGATGGCGCAGTCCAGCGACTCCCGCGCGGCGCGCTTGTGCTGACGACCCTCGTACAGCATGGGCATGATGACCGTGATGCGGCGTGCCTTACCGCCGATGGCGGCGATGATGCGCTTGAGGTCGGCATAGTGGTCGTCCGGACTCATGCGCTGATCCTGTCCGAACATCTTGTAGGTGATGCTGTGGTTGAAGATGTCGCAAAAGATGTAGACATCCTGCCCGCGCATGGACTCATGAATGGTGGCCTTGCCCTCGCCGGAGCCGAAGCGGCTGCAGGTGGCGTGTGCGAGATAGGTGTCCTCGCCTCCGTGGCGACGCCACTCCTTGAGGTACCAGTCCACCCGATCCATAAATTGCTCACAGCCTCTCATACCGATGATACTCAGATCGCCGTACAGTGTTTCCTTCATAGTAAAAGTCCCTTTCCTTTTTGCGTATATTCAACAAAATTCGATCCGTATGGGGTAAATATCGTCCGGGGGGATCCTCCACCCCGGACAAAGGGAAAAGCCATCCCCCGACTCTCCTTGTGCGGTCTTGCATAGTGGGGGAGCCGGGGAAGGCTTTCTGTATTACGCCTGCAGGGCGCAGAAGCGGCCGTACGCCTCGTCCCATGCGCCGCGCTCGGCGGTGGGGACGTAGTGCTTCAACTCAAAGGAGTTCGCCACGACCTGGCGCGCCTCGGCGAGGTTGGCAATCTCTCCGGCCGCCATAGCCTGCGCCATCAGGTTGCCGATGGCAGTGGCCTCCTCGGGACCTGCCGTGACCTCCAAGCCGCAAGCATCGGCCGTCATCTGGGACAGGAACTTGTCCTTGGTGCCGCCGCCGACCACGTTGATAACGGTGGCCTTCTTGCCACGCAGGTTCTGGATGTTCTCCACGGTGTAGCGATACTTGAGTGCCAGCGACTCGTAGATGCAACGCACCACCTCGCCCACGCTCTCGGGCACGGGCTGGCCTGTCTTGCGACAGAAGTCGCGGATCTTCTCGGGCATATTGCCGGGGGTGTTGAAGGATGCATCGTCCGGGTTGATGAGGGAGCGGAAGGGAGTTGCCTCCTTCGCCCACGCCTCCATCTGGGCAAAGCTGTAGTCCTTGCCCTCGCGCTTCCACTGACGGCGGGACTCCTGGATGATCCAGAGACCCATGATGTTCTTGAGGAAGCGGATGGTGCCTTGTGCGCCGCCCTCGTTGGTGAAGTTGGCGGCACGGGTCGCGTCGTTGATCAGCGGCTGGGGCAGCTCCATGCCCATCAGCGACCAGGTACCGGAGCTGATGTAGATGAAGTCCTCGCCCTGTGCGGGCACCGCGATGACAGCCGAAGCCGTGTCGTGGGAGGCGACGGTGCGGACATGGATATGGTTCTTGCCGACCTCCTCGTTGATCTGGGGCAGGAGAGTGCCGAGGTCGGTGCCGGGCTGTACGATGGGGGCAAAGAGACTGCGCTTGACCCCCAGCTTGTCGGTCAGCTCGAAGGCAAAATCCCGCCGAGCGGCATCCAGAAGCATACCGGTGGAGGCGATGGTGTACTCGGTCGCTCGCTTGCCGGTCAGGAAGTAGTTGAGCAGGTCGGGGATGAACAGGAGCTGCTCGGCACGCGCCAGCACATCCGGGTCGTCACGCCCCTCGGCGGCTATCTGGTTGAGGGTATTGAAGTCAATGGCCTGAATACCCGTGATCTTGTAGATCTCCTCGGCGGTGAGGTACTTGTCCATGTAGTCGCTGATGCCCACTGTGCGGGTGTCGCGGTAGTGGGTGGGGTTGGCCATCAGGCGACCGTTGCGATCCAGCAGACCGTAGTCCACGCCCCAGGTGTCGATACCCATCGAGGAGATGTCGTCCCCGTCGATGACGGTCTTGGTGATGGAATTCTTGATCTCAAAGAAGATGCGAAGGATGTCCCAGGTGAAACGCCCGTTGACGAACACGGGATCATTGGAGAAACGGTGGTTCTCCCGCAGGGTGATCTTTTCCCCGTCGAAAGAGCCGACGATGCCGCGACCGCTGGATGCACCAAGGTCGATAGCCAGCATTTTCAGATCTGCCATAACAAGCCTCCAAGTCTGATGATAGATACGGGTGGCGGTCATGTGCCGAACGCCCGTCGGGTACAGCGCGAGCCATACCGATTCAAGCATATTATATCATATTTTGCCGCCGGATGTTTGAATAAACTGTTAAGTCTGCGGGGTGGAGCCTGCTTTTCGGGGCGAGGTCTCTGACATGATGCCGACCTGTCCCTCAGCTCCCCCTCAGCCAGACCCGCATATCGCTCTCCCCCCGGTTGGCGAAGCAGCTGTAGGGGATGAGGCGGATGTGCGCCGCCGAGGTCGAGGGTCTTGCGCGGGTGTAGAGATGATCCGTGTGGTTGACTCGCCGCCCGATGGTCTCCACCGTCGGCAGACCGAAGGCGGGGGCGGGGACGAGCCGCAGATCGACCCCGTGGGGGAGGATCAGCTCCTGCAGGTCGGAGCCGTTGTCCACCGACTCGGCGCAGTAGACGATGGGACCCGCCTGGACGCAGACCTTGCCCGCATTATCCGAGATGCGGCTGTTCGGGTAGACGAGGAAGGGAGCCATGTCAAAGGTCACGGTGATGGGGGTGCCGTCGTTGGGGAAGTAGAGGTACTGTCCCCGCCGCCGCCCATTCTGCGGTCGGGTCTCGGTGTGGCGACTCCAGGAGGGCAGACGGACTGCGATCCGTCCGACCCCGGAGGCGGTCAGCTTGACCTGCCCGGAGCGCGGGTAGTCGGTCTCCATACGGCAGTAGATCGACCCGTGACTCAGGGTGGCATCGGCGAACTGGTTGACATAGAGGGTGTCGCCCTCCAGCGCGAACAGGCTCCGCTCCAGCTGGGGCAGGATGCGGTTCAGGTTGGGGGGACAGCAGGAGCAGGAGAAGCACTCCAGTCGCTGTGTGATGGGGCGGCGTACCCCGGGGGCGTGTCCCGCCAGCGTGATCTCCAGCGGGTTCTCATAGAAGAAGGACTTTCCGTCCAGCGACAGTCCCGACAGGGCACCGTTGTAGAAGGCGCGTTCGGCCACATCGGCGTAGACGGCGGAATCATCCAGCTGTTGCATACGGGTGCTGAACAGAGCCAGCCCGATGGCGGCGCAGGTCTCGGCGTAGGCATCTGCGTTGGGCAGGTCGTAGGGGGAGGTGAACTTCTCGCCGACCCAGGTCGAGCCGATGCCCCCGGTCACATACATCTTGTGGGTGGCAATGTCCTCGAACAGGGCACGGCAGGCCTCGGCCATCTCGCGGTCGCCCGTTTCGGCGGCAAGATCTGCCATGGCGGCGTACAGGTAGGTGGCGCGGACGGCGTGTCCGACCGCCTCCCGCTGACGGCGCACCGGCATATGGCTCTGGCAGTAGTCGTTCAGCTCGCTCGGCATCACGCCGCGCCGATCCAGAAAATGCTTTGCCAGAGCAAGGTGTTTCTCTTTTTTTGTATGCCGATAGAGACGGATGAGCGCAAGCTCGATCTCCTCGTGCCCCGGCGTGAAGAAGGCGGCACTCTCCTCCTCCACGAATACGCGGTAGATATAATCGACATACTTCTCCATGCACCGCAGGAACCGCTCGTCCCCGGTCGCCTCGGCATAGGCGACCGCCGCCTCGGTCAGGTGTCCCGCGCAGTACAGCTCGTGGTTGTCCCGCACCCGAAACCGCCCCGCCGGGT
Source organism: uncultured Clostridium sp. (assembly GCA_964463245.1). Taxonomy (GTDB): domain Bacteria; phylum Bacillota; class Clostridia; order Oscillospirales; family CAG-272; genus CAMEON01. The sequence continues at coordinate 4,425 of CAYXBU010000022.1, forward strand.
CGCAGACCGTAAAATAGCTGTTGAAATAGCCGTCCTCGCCCTGATGCGCCTCGATCGCACGGATCAACGACTCGACCCGCTCCCGCAGGAGGGTCTCCTCGGGGTGCTTTTGCAGGATGTAGGCCGCACCTTCCATCCATTTGGCCACGTCGCTGTCGTAGAAGATGTGTGGCTTGTTGGGGTCGCCCTCCTTCCAGGTGTGGTCAAAGGCGGAGATGCGCCCGGTCTCGCCGAATCGGTCGTAGACGGCGGACATGGTCACGCGGCGGTTCAATTCCTGCTTCTCGTACAGGTAGCCGCTGTGAAGGGTGACGGCAGATAAGGGAAATAGCTGCTGTTTCATGTGGGTGTCTCCTTTTTGGAATATGTCATGAATGTGTGATCATCGGAAACGATTCTATTCCTCACACGATCGGATGGGAAGCCATGCGGCGAAGCTGCCGCCCTGCCAATCCCCTGCCGAGGCGTAATCGATCAGGGTCAGGCTCTCCCCGCCGACCTCCAAGTGCAGGGTCAGGAAGCCGCCGCGAGCGGAGTCCTCGACCCGCCAGTCGGTCGGCTCGGCGCAGGGGACGGGGGTCAGGGGCGGTACCCTGTCCCGACTGTCCCGCGCCAGCAGGACAGGACCATAGGTGAAGGCGACAAAGTTGTCTCCCGCGCGGTCGGAGCCGTGCGGCGCGGCGTGGCGCACCGGGGAGTAGTCCATGGTGATCAGGAAGGAGTCGCCTTCCGCGACCTCGGATGCGATTCGCAGGTACTGCCCGGGGATACCAATCTGCAGACGGGACGGACAGCCGTCGGGGATCACCGCGAAGGACTCGGCGTAGCCGGGTACCCGCAGGTCGACCGTCAGTGGGACGCACTTGCCGCTCGGGGTGGAGACCACCCGCAGGCGGGCGTAGCCGAGCTTGGGAAATTCCGTCTCCAGAGAAAAGAGGATCTCTCCGCCCTCGGCGGGCAGGCGCACCGTGGCGGGGATGTACAGGTTGAGCGCGACTCCCGTCGGCGTACCCGCAAAGGCTGCTACGGGTGCCAGTGCCAGCCCGGTCGGACCGTTCGCGGTACAGCAGGACAGATCAAATCCGTTGATGTTAAAGGAATAATTCACCTTGGTGTTTCGGGTTCCGTTGAAGCGGGGGAAGTACTCAAAGAAGCCGCCGTCGGGGCGGAGTGCGCCGAGGATGGCGTTGTACAGGCTGACCTCCAGCGCGTCGGCGTACCGTACCTCTCCGGTCAGGCACAGGAGCTGATGGCACAGCTTCATCCAGTAGACGGTGACGCAGGTCTCCATCATCAGGTCGATGGCGGGGTTGGTCTGCTCGATGCGTGTGCGGTTCCATTGCTCGCCCACTCCGGGACCCAGATTGTAGGGCGCATCGGCTCCGCCCGATCCCAGCAGGGTGATCTCTTGCTCCTGCAGGGCTTCCCAGAAGGTAACGACGGTGTCCAGATGGGTCTTGTCCCCGGTGGCGCGGTAGTACTCGCACAGCCCCTCAAAGCAGGACATCATCTCGTAGGCCTTGGCGATGCTCTCGTGCGGGTTGCCGTTGTCCCCGATACGGTAGGGCGGGACACCGTCCCGGACAGCCTCGAATATATGCTGACGACTGCAACAGCCCCGCCGCAGGATGTGCTCTGCCAGCTCCCGCGCCGACGGTTCCCCCGTCGCGTGGTAGACCCGCAGGATCGGCTCTAAGATGGAGGAGGACTCGATCCCGCAGAACGCCCAGCCGGTCTCGGTGATGGGGCGGCGGGGCGGCTCCCCGACCTGCGCGTTGGTGTAACGTACCAAGCGCACGCAGGCCTCCAGTGCCTGTGCGGAACCGGTCAATTCCCAATAGGAAAGCAGTCCGATCAGGGCATATTTGCGCTCCCAGAGGTCGGAGCCTTGGCTCCCCTGCGGCTGGAGGGCATCCGGCACGGTGGATATACAGCCGTCCGCCCGCTGAATGGACAGCATATCGGCGGTGGCCGTATCCACGATCCGCCGCAACTCTGGGTCGTCGGTATAGGCGCAGAGCAGGCAAGAGGCGCGCATGAGCTTGCCCCAGAACTCGCCCGTGGCGAAGGGGTCGGCGGTGTTTCGGAAGTAGTCGGCCAGCGCGTGCATATCGATCTTTTTGAGTATGCCGCGGCAGATCAGCCGCAGTGCCTCGTCAAAGCTGCCGCTCAGCTGTACGGCGCCCGGGCGCAGGGGGAATTGCTTGTCAAGCGGGTGTCGGATCACGGTGGTATCTCCTTTTCTTGATATGGAAAGCGCGCAACCGATGGAATATCAGTTGCGCGCTTGCGTTTCCTTTCATTTCAGGCTCCCCACCCCGCGGCAGATGTGCCGCGGGGCAGGGAAGCGGGTCGTTTATTTCATAGGCTCGATCAGCCCATAGCTCCCGTCCTTGCGGGTATATATGACGCAGGTGTCTCCGCTCTGCAGGTCGTTGAATACGAAAAAGTTGTGTCCCAACAGGTTCATCTGCATGATGGCATCCTCAGGTGTCATGGGGCAGAACTCGAACTGCTTCACTCGGATGATCAGCCCGGGGTCTTCGCTCTCCTCCGCAAGCATCGGGTCTTCGGGGATGGTCTCCCGCAGGCGTTTGGCCAAGCGGGTCTTGTTCTTGCGGATCTGGCGCTCGATGTTGTCGATGGTCTTGTCCATCGCGCTTCTGAAATCGTCGGAATCAACCTCACTGCGGAACAGCGTGCCACCGGCGTTCACCGTGACCTCCAAGGTAGACACGCTCCGCTTGCGGCTGAGCGTGACGGTGGCCTCGGGGTTCATGTCTTCACGGAAGTACTTGTCCAGCTTTTCCAGCTTCCGCTCGATCATGCTCTTGGTGTCGTCATACACGTTCAGTTGTCTGCCGTTGATGGTGGTCTTCATGGTTTCATCCTCCTCTTTCCGTTGATCTCGCCCGCGCGGCTCGCGCCGTCGGGCATCCTTCGTGGTCGGGGAGCGGGTCGGTACGGGGTGCTCCCCTGAACCACTTACAGTATAGCATATTTTTATGAAAAAGTAAAGGGGTTTTCGAAAATTTTTCGTGATTTTGTATGAAATCCTGCCGGGTCAAACGTGGCATTCAGAGATCATATCGTGTCGTAAAGGATCGGGACGGCACCGTTTGCGTTCCCACTCGTGTCGGCTGTCTCTCCGAAATGGGGCTTTTCTAAGAAAAAACGCGATACGACTTGATTTTTCTCTTCAAGTGTGTTATAATACATCGGTAAAGAACGCAGGGGGCTCTCCTGCATGGCACAAAGGAGTGTATCGTATGGACAAACGCTTGTCGGAGAACGGCGGGGTGGTCATCGGGATCGACGTCGGCGGCAGTACCACCAAGATCGTGGGCTTCCGCGAGGGCGTGTCGGGCGCGGTGACACTCATTGATCCGCTGTTCGTTCGCGCGACCGACCCGATCACCTCCATCTACGGCGCATTCGGTCGTTTCACGATGGAGAATGGTCTGTCTCTGGGGGATATCGACCGCGTCATGATGACGGGGGTCGGCTCCTCCTATATGTCCTCCCCTATCTACTCGCTGGACTGCCGTGCCGTGCCGGAGTTCTCCGGCGTGGGGCTCGGGGGGCTGTACCTCTCGGGACTGAAGGAGGCCATCATCGTCAGCATGGGTACCGGTACGGCACTGGTACATGCCCGACGGCGGGAGGACGGCGGAACCGACATCGACTACCTCGGCGGTACCGGGGTCGGCGGCGGGACCCTGCTGGGTCTGACCCGACGGATGCTGGGGGTGGACACCGTAGAGCACATCGAGCAGCTCTGCGAGGGCGGAGACCTCTCCCGCGTGGATCTGACCATCAAGGACATCTCCCGCAATGACCAGTTCCCCGGGGTCAACTACAACCTGACCGCCGCCAACTTCGGAAAGCTGTCAGACTTAGCCGACAGCCACGACATCGCGCTGGGGCTGGCCAATATGGTGGCCGAGACCATCGCCATGATGGCGGTGTTCGCAGCGCGGGGGCACGGCGTTCGGGACATCGTCCTGACCGGCAACCTGACCACCCTCTCCCCCATCCGACGGGTCTTTGAAGGCCTGCAGGATACCTTCGGGGTGAACTTCCTCATCCCCGAGAATGCCCAGTTCGGCACCGTCATCGGCGCGGCGCTCTATCGAGACTAAGGAACCACTGCTCTATTCGGCGGCACATCTTTCCCCACCTGCTTCTTGCCGAAAAACTCGATGTACATTCGGTACATCTTGCTTTTTTCGCAATCGCAGACGAAAAAAGCTGTACCGAATATGCACTAACTCATAAAAAAATCAGCGTTTCCCTAACGAAACAAAAAATCAGATTAGGATACAGAAAGGCACAACATTATGAAATGGACAAGCTTGAACGACCTGCGGGAGAAGTACCTCTCCTTCTTTGAGTCAAAGGGACATCTTCGTCTCCCCTCCTACCCGCTGGTTCCCCACAACGACCCCTCCCTCCTGCTCATCAACTCCGGCATGGCACCCATGAAGAAGTTCTTCACGGGCGAGGAGGTTCCGCCCCGTACCCGCGTGACCACCTGCCAGAAGTGTATCCGCACCCCCGACCTGGAGCGCGTGGGGCACACCGCCCGCCACGGCACCTTCTTTGAGATGCTGGGCAACTTCTCCTTCGGCGACTACTTCAAGCAGGAGGCCATTCCGTGGGCATGGGAGTTCCTGACCGAGACGCTGGAGATCCCCTCCGAGCTGCTCTGGCCGTCCATCTACGAGAACGATGAGGAGGCTTTCGAGCTGTGGAACAAGAAGGTCGGAGTCCCGGCTGAGCGCATCGTGCGGCTGGGCAAGGCCGACAACTTCTGGGAGCACGGCTCGGGTCCCTGCGGTCCCTGCTCCGAGATCTACTTTGACCGCGGCGAGAAGTACGGTTGCGGCTCGCCGGACTGCAAGCCGGGCTGTGATTGCGACCGCTACATGGAGATCTGGAACAACGTGTTCTCTCAGTTCAACAACGACGGTAAGGGCAACTATACCGAGCTGGCGCAGAAGAACATCGACACCGGCATGGGGCTGGAGCGTCTGGCCTGTGTCATGCAGGGCGTGGACAATATGTTCCTCGTGGACACCAACCGTGCCATTCTGGATAAGGTCTGCGAGATCGCAGGGCAGACCTACGGAGCCAATTCCGCCGCCGACATCTCCATCCGTGTCTGCACCGACCACATCAAGTCGGCCATGTTCATGATCGCGGACGGGGTCATCCCCTCCAACGAGGGGCGCGGCTACGTTCTGCGCCGCATCATCCGCCGCGCCTGCCGCCACGGCAAGCTCTTGGGCATCAATCGCTCCTTCCTGACCGAGCTGTGCGAGGTCGCCATGGCGCAGAATCAGGGGGCCTACCCCGAGCTCAGCGAGAAGCATGACTACATCCTGCAGGTGCTCTCCCTGGAGGAGAAGCGTTTTGATGCGACCATCGATGCCGGCCTGTCCATCCTCTCCAATGTGGCCAAGGATGCGCTGGCGGCAGGGAAGGACACCATTTCGGGTGAGGATGCCTTCCGCCTGTACGATACCTTCGGCTTCCCGGTGGATCTGACCCGCGAGATCGCCGCCGAACAGCATCTCTCCATCGACGAGGAGACCTTCAAGCGGCTGATGCAGGCACAGCGTGAGCGCGCCCGCAGTGCCCGCGCCAACATCTCGGGCTGGAGCAACGCCTCCAAGACCCTGCTGGCAGGGATGCCCAAGACCGAGTTCGTCGGCTACACCGTGACCGAGTGCGAGGCTCGGGTCGTGGCTCTGCTGGTGGACGATATGGCGGTCGAGGAAGTCACCGAGGGTGACTTTACCCTGATTCTGGACAAGACCCCCTTCTACGGGGAGGGCGGCGGACAGGTCGGCGATACCGGCTCGGTGTTCGCCAAGGACTTTGCCGCTTCGGTCACCGATACTCAGAAATCCGACGGTGTGTATATCCATATCTGCTCGCTGGCTCGCGGCTCGGTCAAGGTCGGCGACACCATCTACGCCGAGGTCAACGATGTGCGCCGTACCTGTATCATGCGCAACCACTCGGCTTGCCACCTCCTGCAGGCGGCTCTGCGCCGTATTCTGGGCACCCATGTCGAGCAGGCAGGCTCCTATGTGGATGACGGACACGTCCGCTTCGACTTCACGCATTTCGCCCCCTTGACCCAGAAGGAGCTTCAGGCTGTGGAGGCACTGGTCAACGCCCGCATTCTGGTGGGTCTGCCGGTCGAGAAGCTGGAGCTGCCCATCGAGGAGGCCAAGAAGCTGGGGGCTATGGCACTGTTCGGCGAGAAGTACGGCAAGATCGTCCGTGTCATTCGGATGGGCGACTTCTCCACCGAGTTCTGCGGCGGTACCCATGTGGACAACACCGCGCAGATCGGCCTGTTCAAGATCACCTCGGAGACCTCGGTCGCCGCAGGTGTCCGCCGTATCGAGGGCGTGACGGGTACCGGTGTGCTGGCTCTGATCGGTGAGCAGGAGGAAGTCATCCGCAACACCGCCAAGGAGCTGAAGGCTCCCGCCGCCGCCGATATGCCGTCCAAGGCCGCCGCTCTGCACGCAGAGCTGAATGCCGCCCACAAGGAGATCGACCGCCTCAACGGTCGCCTGGCCGCCTCGCAGGTGGATGACCTGCTGGCGGGTGCCGTTACGGTTGACGGTCTGCATTTGGTCACCGCCGCGCTGAACAATGTCCCGATCGAGGTCGCGCGGAGCATGACTGATAAGATCAAGGAGAAGGATGCATCCGCCGTGGTGGTGCTGGCTGTCAGCGGCGAGGGCAAGCTGAACTTCCTCTCGGCCGCCGGTAAGGCCGCCGTGGCCGCCGGCGCGCACGCAGGCAAGCTGGTCGGAGCCGTGGCCGCCGTGACAGGCGGTAAGGGCGGCGGTCGCCCGGACAATGCCATGGCAGGCGGTCGGGATGCCGACAAGATCACCGAGGCTCTGGCGTCTGCCGCACAGGTGCTGGGCGGTATGATCAAGTGAGGGTCGGCGCGTGAGTGCTTGGACACGTCGGGCAAAGACATGGATCAGCTCTGCCCATCAGGGCTATGTTGAGGGAAACCTCTGCTCCAATACCATAGCGGCCTATCGGCTGGCCGCCGCACGGGGCGCGGACATGATCGAGATCGATGCCCGCGCCACCCGTGACGGGGTGCAGATCGTGCACCACGACCCCGTCATCCACGGCTACGATGCCGCGGGGAACCCGATGGAGGTTGTCATCTCCGAGGCAGATCACGCGACCATCGCGGCTCTGCATCTGCGCCCCGAGGGCGGCGCGGATGACGGCATTCCCACGCTGGACGAGGCTCTGCATATCGCCTACATGACCGGGATGTGCATCAACATCGACCTCAAGGAGGGACTCCTGCACGCCGAGGAGATCTCACGCATGGTGGTCGCGGCGGGTATGCGCGGACGGACGGTCTACGCCACCAACGGCGCGGGAGCCGAGGCCATCCGCCGCATCCTCCGCATCGATCCCGAGGCGCGATTCATCGACACCAAGAAGAATTTCACGCGGGAGAAGTTGGCGGACATCCCCGACTATCCCGCCAAGTGCTACGTCTACACCGGGGACTTCTCGGACGAGAATATCGCCGCCATCCGCGAGAGCGGGTGTATGCTGGCGACCATCTCCTTGGGCACCGCCAACGCGGCGGCCGCGTTCCGTCATCACCCGGATATGGCGGAGTATCCGCATACCAGCGATTTTGCCGCCATTGACAGGAAAATCATGGATTCAATGCTTTGAAGCCGAAGCGACACACCCCTCTGTGTGGGGTGTGTCGCTCTTTTCATTCAGGACAGGAACAGCGGGCGCAGCTGCCGCCCCGCCAGCGCGGCGGTCAGGGCGGTCGGTACCTGCGCGAAGTCGGCGACCAGCGAATGCGGCTTGCGGAGCGGGTCATCCTGGCGGGCGGGGACGAGGTAGACCTGCTTGCGGGACAGGAGCACCCCCAGGTTGCCGAGGTTGGCAGACATGGCGTCGTTGCTGGCTAAGGCTATGAGCAGGGGGCGGTCGGTGCGCAGGTGCGCCTTGGCGGCCATGGTCACACAGCCGTCGGTGATGCCGTTGGCCAGCTTGGCGAGGGTGTTGCCCGTGCAGGGGCAGATCACCAGCCCATCCAGCGGGCGGGCAGGCCCCAGCGGCTCGGCCTCGGCGACCGTGTGCAGGATGCGGCACCCGCACAGCCCCTCCAGCCGCGCCCGCAGGTCAGCCGCTGTCCCGAAGCGGGTGTCGGTCGCAAAGGCCGTCTCGCTCAGGATGGGCTGTACCGCGTAGCCCTCCGCAAGTAATGTCTCCAGCACCGACAGGGCGGCGGCGTGGGTGCAGAAGGAACCGCACAGGGCAAATCCGATGCGCTTTGTACTCATATCTCAGCCCTCCCCTCGGTCGCGGCAGACAGGATGCAGGGCAGGAGCGCGTCCGCCAGCACCTGCCCCGCCGCGGCGGGCGCGTACCGCCCCGGCAGGGAGGGGGCGCGCAGGATGCGCAGACCGGGTCTCCCCGCATGGATGGCCTCCGGGGCAATGCCGCCCGGCGCGGAGGCGAGGTCAAGGATCAGGGTGCGCGGCTCCAGCCGACGGATCACGCCAAGTCCCAGCACCGGCGCGGGGATGGTGTTGAAGATCACGTCATACCCTTGGCAGAGCGGGAGCAGGTCGTCCTCGCCGCCGAGGGGGAGGGTGTCACAGCCATCCCCGCGCGCGTGGGCAAGGCTCTCGACCCGCCGTGCCGCCACCGTGACGGATACCCCGAGGGGGAGCAGGAGACGGGCGAGGAACTGTCCGATCCGCCCATAGCCCAGCACCGCCATCCGACTCCCCAGCAGAGCTGAGTCGGTCTGCTCCATGGCGGTCATGACGGCGGCCTCGGCGGTGATCCGCGCATTGGGGATCTGGATGCTCTCCAGCGTGTAGTAATCCAGCACCCGCTCGGTGACCGTCTCGCCCGCCCGTTCGGTGAGGGCTTTGAGGAAGTCGGGCGGCAGGCGGCCGCCGAACAGGTAAATGTCGGGGGAGGTCGCCATGACCTCAATGATCTCCTTCAGCGGGATGTGGATCGCCGTTTCCGGTTGACAGCTCACGGTCTCGCTGTCGCGGCTGATGGGGAGCGGCAGGAGCAGACAGAGGGTGTCCGCGCCGCTGTCCCGTGCGGCACGAATGCAGGCCTGCAGACTCCCGCAGAGCCGAACGCCGTCGGGGAGGTCGTCGGCAGCGCACAGGCCGACCGTTTGCACCGAACAGCCCGCTCGAACCAATGTCCGCAGGACAGCGACCTGGCGGTCATCACCGCCCGCCAGGATCACGGCGGGGCGGCGGGGCAGGGGAGATGTATCTTTCATGTAGGTAAGACCGTCCTTTCTTGCAGCATATGCATCCGCTGTCATGGGATGCGCTTCACGACAGCCTATGCAAGGCGTGACGAGGTCGTGCGAAAAAGGACGAAAAAAGGAAGGTGGCTCCGTGGCGGGAGTCACCTTCTTTCGATCATATGCGGATCCTGTCGGCGCACGGTGCGGTCATATACGCGACAGACGCGTCCGACTGCCGTGCCCCTGCTCCGCCCGCGTGACCTCCGGGAGCATCCGCAGGATATCCGAGGGGATCATGCCGTACTCCCCCAGCCGCTCGGCGGCGAGGTCTCCCGCCGCCCCGTGCAGGTATACACCGGCGGCGGCGACTTGGGCAGGGGACAACTTCCCTTTTGCCATACGGAAACGGCATTGGGTCAGGAGCGAGCCGATGATACCGGCCAGTAGGTCGCCCGACCCGCCTTTAGCCATGCCAGCGTTGCCCGCGATCGAGATATACAATTCCCCGTCGGGAGTCGCTACCACGGTATGGGCATCCTTGAGCACCACCGTGACCCCGCGCTGAGCCGCCAGAGTCCGCGCGGCGGTGGGCAGGTCGCGCAGGATATCCGACACAGACCGCCCGGTCAAACGCGCCATCTCGGCGGGATGGGGAGTCAGGACGATGCACCGCTCGGGGTGGGTCAGCAGAGGGGCATTCCACAGCTCCGGGTGGGCGGCGATCAGATTGAGCGCATCGGCATCCAGCACGGTGGGAACGGGGCAGGACAGGCTCAGCACGGCTTCCAGCACCTGCCGCGCCTCGGCGGACTGCCCCAGCCCGCACCCCACGACATAGCCGTCAGCGGGGGGGAGGGCAGGTGCATCCTGTCCGTAGAGGGTCAGGACGGCCTCGGGCAGGGAAGTTTGCAGAATGGTGCGATTGCCCTCGGGCGTGATCACTCGCGCAAGCCCCACGCCGCTCCGCAGAGCCGCCTCGGCGACCAGTGCGGCGGCTCCCGCCATGCCGACCGAGCCGCATACCAGCGACAGGCGACCGTAGTCCCCCTTGTGGGTACGGCGCGGGCGAGGGGGCAGGATATGGCGCAAAAGCACCTCGTCGGCTAAGTGGGCATAGGGACGCAGACCTGCGCCGAGGATCGACTCCTCGATGGGCGGTGCACCCAGATCGGCGACCGCGATCTCACCGCACAGGTCGGCACCGGGGTAGAGCAGGAGCCCCGGCTTGAGGGTGAACATGGTCACGGTCATGGCTGCCCGCAGAGCCACCCCCAACACCTCACCGCTGTCGGCCGAGACACCGGAGGGGAGGTCGGCGGCCAGCACGGGGAGACCTGACCGATCGATGGACGCCAACACCTGCGCCGTGACCCCTTCGATCGGGCGTTGCAGACCGATGCCGAACACGGCATCCAGCACGGATGCACACTGTGGCAGGAGGCTGTCGAGAGCCTCGGGGGGATAGATCGGCACCCCTGCCTCCACCGCCCGATGGTATTGGTGGGCGCACTCGGCACTCATGCGGGTCGTGTCGGGATTGCCGTCAGGGGACAGCCGACCGAGGTAGAGCACCGCGACGGGCGTGGGCACACAGCCCTCGCCGCAGGCCAGCTGACGGGCGGCGGCAAAACCGTCCCCGCCGTTGTTGCCGCCCCCGCAGAGCACCAGCACCTGCCCTCGGGGGAACAGGTCGGTGCGCTCGGTCAGACAGCGTACCAGTGCGGCCGCCGCCCGCTCCATCAGGGTGCGGGAGGGGATGCCGTGGTCGCGGGTGATGGACTCGTCAAGCCGACGAGCCTCGGCGGCGGTCAGGATACCGGTCATGAGCCTTCCTCCTTCTTCGTGATCAGTTCGCGTACTGATCATATATCCACTTGTGATCCCGCAGGACGGCCGCGTAGCCGTTCAGGTTGTTCCCTGCCATGGCCTGCGAGGTCACGCATATGTAGGCGTGGCCGTTTGAGTCCACCGCGTAGGTGGCCAGACAGTAGCCGGAATTGGTTCCCGCGTACCCGGTCTTCCCCGCTGTGATGGTCAGGGAGCGCGGTTCGTTCCCGGGGTACTTGTTCATGAGGGTGGTCAGCAGGTAATTGGCTGCGTAATAGGTGAAGGTCTTGTCGTTGTCCGCGGTGCAGGCGGCGTTGTAGGTGGTGGCGGTCAGCACCCGACGGCAGAGCGACATATCCATCGCGTAGGCCAGAATGGCCGCCATGTCCCGACAGGTCGTGTAGTTGGCCTCGTCTTGAAGCCCCGTGGGGTTGGAAAAGTGGGTGTGCTCCAGCCCCATGGAGGAGACCTTGCGGTTCATAAGGGAGACGAACTCGGCCTCGGTGCCCGCAATGTAGCGCGCCAGCTCGGTGGCGGCGATGCCGTCGGATGACAGGATAGTCAAGTAGAGCAGAGCCTCCACTGTCAACTGTTCCCCCGGCTCCAGCCCGATGCCGGAGGCACCGGCGCGGTACATGGCATCGTAGGTCGCCTGACTGATGACGACGGGGTGCTCCAGACTGACATTCTCGGGCAGGTTCTCCACCGCCACGATGAGGGTCATGACCTTGGTCATGGAGGCGGGGTACATCCTCTCGTCGGCCAGACGGGAGGCGATCACTTTCCCCGAGGAGAGGTCAGCCAGCGCGGCGCGCTGAGAATAGATGCTCCCCGCGTCGATGATCTTGCTCCCCCCTGCAAAGGGAATGCTCACATCCCCCACGGCTCCGTCGGCGAAGGGATGACTGCCCGGCGTTGCGATGGAGTCACCCGTCTCGGCGGGTAGTTCTGGGATGTCGTCCCCTGCGGGGGCATTCGGTTCGGTGTCGCGGAAGGCTACATTTCGGACAGCCACGAACGCCAGCACGGTCAGCAGGAGTGCCGCGACCGCGATGACGAACAACAGGAGCAGCTGCTGTTCCTCCCCGCTCATGCGGTGGGGAGGATGGGTTGTCCGCGCGGCGGAGGCGGCGGGGGCAGGGCGGCGTGTCCTGATGGGGGGACGGGTTTGAGGGTTAGTTTGCTTCATGGTGAACTCCCTGTAACTGCCGAAAGGGCAGGTCATGTTACCAAAAGGGCACCGCCGACACCACTTCAAACAAGCGCGTCCGATCGTGGCGCGATGTGTGAAGGGACGTGTCGCACGGTGCCCCTTTGGGACTGTGTCGAGACGGATCTTGCGATGCCGTCACAACGCCGGTTGGAATGTCAAATCAAACGATGCAGTACAGCACCACGACCATCACGAAGAAGATGGCCGACAGAGCCGTCGTCAGGATGCGGAGCTGTCTGTCCTTCTGTCCGGACTTGCCCTTAGCAAAGAAGGTGTCTGCGCTACCGGAGATAGCACCGGAGAGTTTCTTGTCCTTGCCGGACTGCATCATGACCACCGCAACCAGGGCGAGCGAGATCACGCCCAAAATAATACCTAAAATCAGTGCAGCTGTTTTCATATTGTGATCTACCTTTCTTATTTATACGCTGTAGGCCGTGACGATACACGGGCACACATAACTATCCTGTATTATACCATAAAATCGGCGAAAATGCAAGAGGATTTTGAAAAAAGTTGAGAAAAGAGCCGCACACTTTTGTGACAAAAAGATTCGTCAAACAGATGCGCAGATTGGACGAAATGCACAAATCCGGGTATTTTCAAAAAAGGACTTGACAACCGAGGAGATTTGTGCTATAATACATCCGTTCACAAGGAAGCGTAGCTCAGCTGGTTAGAGCGCACGGTTCACATCCGTGAGGTCAAGGGTTCGAGTCCCCTCGTTTCCACCAAACAGAAGCCCCCCTCTTTCAGAGGGGGGCTTCTGTTTGGTGATTAGAAACGAGGGGACTCGAATTGGCGCGTGTCAGCAGAGCTGCCTGTGGCAGGTCTGCCCGCGCCCTGACCGAGCCCGCAGGCGAGAACGAGTCCCGCATCTCTCCCCCTTCATCGGTTCTTGTCAATAGTCGTGAAATATAGCATATCTGCTGTTTTTCCTTGAGGTTTTACATTTTTCTATCTGAACCCCTTGCAAATCCGGCAACTTTGATGTATAGCCTGTAGTGAGCATATATTTCGAGAGGGGAAGGGCAATTACATGGTACTACAATTCATCCTCGCATCCAAACCAATCAACAAAAATGCCAAGGGACACCTACCTGCTTTATGGTAGGTGTCCCTTGCGGGGTTTTTTTGCTCTATTACTATTATTAGCCGGAACACACTTACTCCCCGGCGGGAGCCTCCGCGACTCCGTCCACCACTGCGTTCGCCATGACCTCGGCGGCCGTCAGCTCACGGTCGTAGAAGCGGATGGAACGGTAGGTGGTATCAAAGGTCTTGTTGACAGCCGAATGGCCGATGAACAGGTCACCCGCGAACAGCGAGCCTGCGGCGGTGGTGATCTCTCCCTTCAGCTCGCCGTTGATGTAGATGCGAGCGTGACCGTTCTGGGAGTAGGTAAGGGTGACCAGGCTGTTCTGCAACAAATCCAGGCATCCCTTGATCTTGATGCGGCCGTTGCCGGTGGTCTTCAGCTCCAGCTCATCCACGGAGTTGCGGCGGAAGAGGGCGATCTCGTCCAAGGAGCTGTTGATGAAGGTGTTGAATTCGTTGCCGACCGAGATGAAGTCACCCAGCAACAGCTCGACCGTGAAGGCCTTGCCGTTGACCACGTCCACAACGGCATCCGGGAAGAATTGCTTGGTGCCGCTGGCTCTCAGACCATCATCCGTGAAGTAGTTCTTGTCGTTCTTGACGATCTTCATGTCGTGACCGCTGATCAGATCCTCCCACTTGGCACTGTCCTTGTTGTGACCGTCGCGGGTGTTCTGGGTTCCACTGTAGTAGGAGACCAAGCCGTCTTTCACATAGTCATGCTCGACCGGGACGACCTCAATGGGGGTGTCGTCCTCCTCGGAACCGGGACGTTCCGGGACGATGTAGGGGAACTCAAGCTTCATGCTGTCCAGGATGGAGTCGGTCCATGCGCTCACCTTTGAGGATTTGCGGGGGTACTTCGGATACAGGCAGGCCACGAGATCATACTCGCTGGAATCGTAGAAGGTCTGACCGTACAGCCATTCCTTGACCTGGTCGATCTGGTAAATGCCGCTGGAGTTGTTCCACACCCAGATGGGAGTCGGCCACAGGTGCACATCCGCGTCGATGGTTCTGTACACATCCCGACTCACACCGGCCTGACCGTGGTGCGCCATCTGCACGATGTCGCTCTTGATCTGATCCCCGTAGGTCGCCAGCAAACGCCGACCGCCGATGGTGCCCAGGTCGTTGAGGAACAGCACGGTCTGCTCGCCGATGGTCATGCGCAGAACAAGGGAAGTGTCGTTGAGGTTGGATGTACCGTCGGCAGGGTTCCAAGTCTGGAGGACGTCCACCCGAACATCGTCGATCTGGAAGGACAGCCCCTTCGCGACCGACTCGGAATTGATCACCGAGCCGTTCAGCTCGTCGTAGTAAGTCGAGCCTTCCTTGACCTCGGCTCCGATGACAGCACCGTACTGATTGATGTGCTCCTTGAGCTGTGCAATGTCCATGTCGGCATTGGCGGCGGGATATTCGCTGCTTCCGAACTCGGGGAAATCGAAGTAGATGTTGTTGATCTTGTAGTTGGACTCCTCGGAGTAATCTCGGAGCATCTTGGACAGCTCATTCATGTGATCCTTGTGAGCGTGGGAGAGGAACCAAGCTTCTACCTCAAAGTACTCGCCCTCGCCCAGACCCATGATGGCGCGCAGGGCGGCGGGCATATAGGGCGGGAGATCCTTCCCCTCGCCGTCCACACCGCCGTCGATGACGATGAGCTTGCCGTTCGAGGTCTTGATGACATAGGATTGCATCAAGCTGTTCTTTTCGGGTGCCAGCTGATACAGTGCCACGACCGACGGCTCGGTGGCAGGCTCAGTGGTCGGTTCGGTCGCCGGCTCGGTCGC
>CAYXBU010000022.1:19765-27040 GCA_964463245.1 uncultured Clostridium sp.
CGACCGACGGCTCGGTGGCAGGCTCAGTGGTCGGTTCGGTCGCCGGCTCGGTCGCTTCCTCGGTGGCGGGGGAGGTCTCCGCGTCGGTCGCGGGCTCCTCGGTCACCGCATCAGTGATCTCCTCGGTTGCGGGGATGGTCTCTTCTGTGTCGGTTGTGGTTTCCGTCGGCTCGTCGGGCGAGCAGGCGAACAGGAACACACAGGCCAGAACCAGCAGGAATGCCGGAATGATCTTTTTCATGATTCGATAAAATCCTTTCTATTTTTAGTCCTCCCCCGTGAACACGGGGGAGGCTGATGGATACCGACTATTGTACCACAGATCGGCAATAAATCTGTAGCGAATATGTTAATTCTTACGCAAAATGGCTCAATCCGAACGCTCGGGCAGGATGTACGGGAATTCGATCTTCATGGTGTCGAGGATCTTGTCCGTCCAGCCGCTCACTCTCATGGGCTTGCGGGGGTACTTCGGATACAGGCAGGCCACGAGATCATATTCGCTGGCCTCGTGGAAGTTCTCGCCGTACAGCCACTCCCGGACTTTGTCGATCTGGTAGATGTCGTTCTTGTTGTTCCACACCCAGATCGGGGTAGGCCACAGGTGTACGTCGGCATCAATGACCGCGTAGACCTCCTTGCTCACGCCGCCCTGACCATGGTGCGCCATCTGGACGATGTCGCTCTTGATCTGATCCCCGTAGGTCGCCAGCAGTCGCCGACCGCCGATGGTGCCCAGGTCGTTGAGGAACAGCACGGTCTGCTCGCCGATGGTCGCACGGAGGACGATGGAGGTATCGTTGAGGTTGGAGGTGCCGTCGGCGGGATCCCATGTTTGGAGAACATCGATCCGCACACCGTCAATGTCAAAGGACAGCCCCTTCGCGACCGACTCGGAGTTGATCACCGAGCCGTTCAGCTCGTCAAAGTAGGTCGAGCCTTCCTTGACCTCGGCTCCGATGACCGTGCCGTATCGGTTGACGTTTTCCTCGAAGCGGGTCAGGTGCTCGCGGACATAGGCGGCGGGATACTCGGCACTCCCGAACTCGGGGAAGTCGAAATAAATGTTCTTGATCTTGTAGTTGGATTCCTCGGTGTAATCTTCCAGCATCTTGGACAGCTCGGTGATATGATCCTTGTGGGCGTGGGAGAGGAACCACGCCTCCACCTCGAAATACTCTCCCTCGTCCAGACCCATGATGGCGCGCAGAGCGGCGGGCATATAGGTGGTGCTGGCGGTTCCGTCACCAATGCCACCGTCGATGACGATGAGCTTGCCGTTCGAGGTCTTGATGACATAGGACTCCATCAGACTGTTGCTTTCGGGAGCCAACTGATACAGGGCTACCGCCGCAGGCTCGGCGGGCTCGGTAGCGGGTTCGGTGGCGAGCTCGGTAGCCTCCTCGGTGACTTCCTCGGTGGCGGGGGCAGTAGCCGCGTCGGTCGCGGGTGCGTTGGTCTCCGCGTCGGTTACTGTCTCGGCGGGATCGGTCTCGGGGGGCAGGGTCTCCTCTGTGCCGGTGGTCGAGTCGGTTGCGGGGTCAGTCGGCAGGGCGGGGGAACAGCCGAACAGGAGTACGCCGGTCAGGATCGACAGGAGTGCAATGATGATCTTCTTCATGATCCGATATATGTCCTTTCTTTTCTTTTGACCCGCTCCGCAAGCGCGGCGTGGGTCGAATGATCATTGCCATTATATCACATATCGGTCGTGTATCTGTGGATAAGATGTTAATTTTGGCGTGCTGCAGCCCCGAACGGGGCATCTCCGAACTCCCCCATTGGTCAAAAGTCCCCGCCGCACGGGCTTACCTGTGCGGCGGGGTGTTTCATGATTAGCGGCTTACGCCCGTCTCTCTCTGCGGCGTTTACGGATCAGCAGGATGCCGCCGACCGTCAGGGTGAGGAGCAGGATAGGCCACACGGCGGACAGGGCAGAGCCGCACCCGCTGTCAGAGTCGGCCTTGGCCGTCTCGGATGGGGTCTCCACGGAGGAGCTGTCACTCTCCACGGAGGTATCTGCTTCGGTAACAGGCTCAGTAGCCGGCTCGGTGTCCCGATCCGGCTCGGTAACAGGCTCTGTAGCCGGCTCTGTAGCCGGTTCTGTAGCCGGCTCTGTAGCCGGTTCGGTAGTCGGTTCGGTAGTCGGTTCGGTCTCGCCCTCGGTGGACAGCTCCTCCTCGCCCGTGATGAGGGTCGTGCCGACGGGAGCCACCACCACATCGTCGTATGCACAGCTTGCATTGTAGGCGACCAGCGCGATCACGCCGGGGGCGGAGACGCTTACAGAGAAGTCGGCCAGCTTCTCGCCGTTCATGTACCAGATGCAGGTGTTTCCCTGCAGGCGGAAGGCCATATCCACCCATTCCCCTGCGGGCAGGTCAATGTTATTGATCTGACAGAGGTTGGTCGGCTGACCGTTCTTGTATTCCCGCATCAGCAGGAAGTGGTGGAGGGGGTTGTAGTGGATGTCGATCTGATTGTTGGAGTCGGCGCGGCGGAGGGACACGCCGACATTCGCATCCACGTCGGAGTTAACTGCATCGAAGCGCAGGCGGAAGTGCAGGTCGAACTCCTTGTAGGTCTGCTCAGTCTGCATCATCAGCACACCGACCATGCCATCCCCGGCGGCGGCTGTGCCGTTCGTGACCGTAAAGCCGTTGTTGATCAGCTGGAGCTGATCCTCATCGTCAAAGCTCTCGGTGAAGTATTCGTCCCGCTTGAAGGTCTCGCTCATGACCGAGGCATTGTCGATGTGGACGACCTCGTCGGTCTTGCCACTGTGGGTCACGCCCAGGTAGGCGGTCACGCCCTTCTCCAAACGGAAGGTCAGGGTGACGGTCTCAAAGTCACGGCCGGGCGAGATGGGCTGCTCGGCGATCAGCTCGCCCGTCTCGACATTCCGTACCGTCAGGGAAGCGGAGCCCGAAAGGAGCCGTACATCGGCGGTGAAGGTGTGCTCGCCGCGGTTCATCCACAGGCCTTGAGAGAGGGTGCCGTTCCCGTACAGGGCACCGTAGTGGTTCGTTCCCTCAGTCTCGGCGATAGCGTTTCCGCCCTTGCCGTCTGCGGGAAGGAAGCTCCAGTTGGAAAGGCCGGACACATAGTTCTTGTACTGCTTGCGGAGCCCTCGCTCAAAGTCGCCGTATTGGAATTGTGTCGCACTGCGGATGCCGCAGTCGGTAATGACATCGGTGGCTTGGATGCTCTCCAGCGAGGCCTTGCCTAAGAGGCGGTTGTTGTGGATGCGCACGCCCTTGACGGGGGAGTAATCGTTGACCTCGCTGCCGTCATAGGGGGTCTTTCCGAAGTAGGGATTATCCGGCCATGCGCCGACGCCGCCACTGTTGCCGCCCAGTACGCAATCGAATACTTCCACATTCTTGATCTCCTGCATCTCCAGGTTCGGGTTGTCGGTGCCCCAGGTGATGAAGGTGATCCCGTGCCCGCCGATAAGGTGGGAGTGCCGCACCACGACATTCTCCACGCAGTTGTCGCCGTCGGGGTTGGTGTGCCACCACGCCAGACCGCGCGGGTCGTTGTAGGTGGAGCAGATGGTCACGGAGTCGTCGTTGGTGTGCAGGAAGCACTGGTCGATGGTGATGTTCTTGGTGCCCACGGTAGCCGAGATACCGTCGCCCGAGACGCAGGTGACCTCGAACATGGAGACTCCGTGTACATAGATGTTGTTGCAGGTACGGAAATTGATGTGGTAGTTGTTGGTGCGGCGCAGGTGGACATTGTTGACCTCAATGTTCTCGCAACGCCAGAAGCCCAGCGGCACTAAGTGGATCTTGTTCGCACAGCCGATCTGCAGGGAGCCTGCCGACACGCTGTCGGCATTCTCGCCGCCGCCGTCCTGCATCCGAATGATGCCGCCGCCGGTGACCCGCACGTTCTTGACCTCGCCGCCGTAGACCAGAGGGTAGTTGTGGCAGGAGCCGGCGTGTGTCCAGTTGACGCCCGGGATGCTCACATCATGCCCGACGGCTACGTCGTATGCATAATCCTCGGCGCGGGGGGACTGCCAGAGGACAGCACCCGTCTCGATGCGCAGCTCGACATTGTTCTTGAGGCAGACATTGGTCGCCACATAGCGGCGGCCGTAGAAGGAATCGTCACCCGGCAGGACTACCACGCCGCCGCCCCGCGCGGTCACATGGTCGATGGCGGCCTGGATGGCATCGGTATCGTTGGTAAAGCCGTCCCCCTTGGCACCGAAATCGATCGCCGAGACGGTGTAGTCGGGCAGGGTAAAGCTGTAGGGGTTGCCCTCGGAGAACTCCTCTGCGTTTTGGATCCAGAATCTCTCGCCGATCCGAACAGTCTTGCCGCTCTCGTCGGTCACGCCCAGCAGGAACAGGGCAGAGAGGCGGGTCATGTTGTCCTTCTTCAGCGGAACGGTCAGGGTAAAGGAGGTACCGTCAGCCGTGACCGAGGCCACCTGCTCGCCAGAGTTTAGAGTCAGCGCGTAGTTGTTCGAGGTCGTGTCGTAGAGGGTGACCACATATCCCGCATAGGCAGGCTCCAGCTGACCCTTGACCGTGACGGTCTCTCCGTCGGTGGTGCAGGAGGTCAGACTGCCGACCGCCTCGGTGATGGCGGCCTCCCGCTCGAAGGTCACGGCCTCGATCTCAATACGGCCGGAATCCGCTCCGAGCGGCTCCAGACGGAAGCCGTAGAGGTAGCCGTCAAGCTTGGGGCAAGCAGACAGGTTGAAGTAGTAGGTGGTGTCCCCGGAGTGGGGCAGGATGTCCAGCACCAGCGACTTGTCGTCCGAGTAGACGGGGTCATAGGTGGTGATGTAGGACAGCCGCATCTGCGAGGCGGCGGTGTCGTTGCTCATGCGGACGAGGATGGTATTTCGCAGGGGGAGCAACATACTGTAGGCCGTGCCCGGCTTGGCCGAGATGTTCGGCGTGGTCAGACTGCTGCCGGCACCGGTCAGGGTGTAGACCAAACGTCCGTTCGACCAGGAGACAGAGCCGTTATCAGAAGTAAAGTGGATCACAGAATCAGCCTCCGTAAATTCAAGATCGCATTCGTGAGACTCTACGACGGGGATGCTGGTGCTGCTTACCGTGATGTCCCGCAGGGTCACATCGGCAAAGTAGGATTGGATGTAGAGGGTACCGCCCTCAAAGCTGTCGTCTCCCGTGTCGGTTATCTCATGTACGGTCTCCCCGTCGATGCTCCAGAGTAGGTGATCAGAGGCAAATTCGATCTCAATGGTATGCCACTCACCGAGGGACAGCTCGTAGGACTTGCCCCCGCCGACATGGTTGTCACTGCCGTCCGCGCCCAGGCGGCGCACCCGCACCAGCTTGGCGACCGTGTTGTACTCAAAGAAGTATTGGCTCCCGTTGGTCATCTTGTAGGCGGCACCGATATTGCCGTCTACCGACCCAAAGGAGTCATCGATACGCACGTCGAAGGACAGCCGATCACCGGCCGCCTTGCCGTTGAGGTAGAGGACGTTGACCAACTGCCCTGCCACGCTCTTGAGCACGGGGACGCCGTCCTCGGTGGTCACGATCCAGCCGTCGGTCTTCCACTGGGGGAAGGCACCGTCGGCCACGGCGAGGATGGATAAGCATCCGCACAGCATGGTCAAGCACAGAAGGAGCGCCGACAGGCGAAGAAGGAGTTTTCGTTTGGTACTCATGGGAAATAACCTCCGCTGTATATGATTCTGTTGGGGACGTCAAGGGGTGTTTGCGGGGTCGCTATTCGGCTCCGCCGTTGACGAAGACCGAGGAGCGCACGAATCCGTCGGTGGGGGGCGTACTGTCCGACAGGGCGGTCACCACCTGCTCGACGGCGATCCGCGCTTGGGTATACACATCCTGCTTGACATAGCCGCATTGGGTGCCGTCCAGAAGGTACGGGCGATCCGAGGGGGAGCACTCATGTCCCAGACACAGGGGGCAGGCCGCGAGGGGCAGACAGTTCCGCCGTCGCACCTTGGCGATGGCAGCCGAGGCGACATGGGTCACGCCGGAGCTGACATACAGGCAGTCCAGCTTGCCGTTCAAAATATCCGACTCGATGCGGGCGGCTAAGAATCCGGGGGTCAGCTTGCCGTCCGCCGCCAGACTTTGAACCTCCACGCGAATGGAGGGCTGTAGCTCGCGGACAACGCGGGTAAAGCCGTCTATGCGCAGGCGGGCGGCGGTGGCCATGCGGCTGTCCTCGGACAGGAGGGCTAAGACACGGTGCATTCCGCTCAGCCGCGCCTCCAAGATACGGGCGGCATCCGCACCCTCCTTTTCGTGGTCGGCGCCGACATAGGCGGTCATGGGTCTCTCAAGGAGCCGTTGGGAGAAGGAGACATCCTCCGGCAGATCGTTGAAGAGCATGACGGGCAGCTCGGGCGGGAGGGAGTCCATGAAGTCACGGAAGGCGGGGTGGTCGATGGGGTAGACGATGTAGGCGCGGCAGCCCGCCTCGGCAAACCCGCCGAGGGCGGTCTCGATCTCGGTGTCATCGAGAGGAAAATGCAGGAAGCGGAAGATCGGCTCGATCCGTATGCCCTGCTGCTCCTGCAAGGCCTGCGCCGTGGACTTGATGCCGCGGATGGCCTCGTTCCAGAAGTAGGCGGGGTGCTCCGGCAGGAGGACTCCCAGTGTCAGGTCGCGGCTGTCGGACTGTCGCGGGGGACGGAGCTGCAGCTGCGCGGCCAGTGCCTCGACCCGCTGTCGGGTGCCCACCGAGAAGCCGGAGGAACCGTTCAGGATCTTGTATACGCTGGAGACCGTCAGCCCGGTCTGCTCCGCGATCCGTCGGATCAGCATATGGTCGGTATATTTGCCGCTCGCCATGGCGTCACCTCTTTTCCGCATCATCATGTAAATTCAGTATAACATGGTGAAAAATGAATGTCAATGTACGAATTGCCCAAACAGCGGGGCGAGAATTTGGGCATAAAGCGACACGACCGTCGGTTCTCCGACGATCGTGTCAGGTCAATCAGGCAGGATGCAGGCACCCCGCCGCAGGGGGGCGGCGGCCTCGGTCGGGCGGGGCAGACAGAGGGTAAAGAGCGCGTCGGCGCGGCGGGACAGCTCGGTCACGCGACCTGCGGGGGCATCGGCGGGCTTGGTCACGACGGAGATGGTCTCCGTTCCGCCGGCCTTTGCGGCGGCGCGACACGAGGCGCGGTGCGAGGCGCGGTGCGAGGCGCGGTGCGCCCTAAGGAAGGCACAGCCGCGCGGCGTGGCGGCCAGCAGGGTGGTGTAGGTCGGCGAGGCGCGCAGGTCATCCTCGGTAACCCCC
>CAYXBU010000023.1:0-26872 GCA_964463245.1 uncultured Clostridium sp.
CGAATTTTCTGACTGCGCAATTGAGCAAAAAGAATTGTGCGGTGGTGCCTTAAATTTCTTCATTTTCAAATTAAGATTATTCATTTTCAAAGTGAAACAGGAAAAGAACATACCAAAAGAGCACCCATGCCGAGCGGCACAGGTGCTCACACCCCGGAGAGGGGATCATGATTCGGTATTCTTCCTCTTTGGGGACAGATCCAGCTGGGAGAGGACAATGGCCGCCAATATCAGCGCACAGCCCAGGTAACCGATGGGGAGGATGTCCTGATCAACGTGCATATGCTCCGGGGTAAAGAGGTTCCACAGGGCACCGCCGCTGATGGCGAAAATGGACTCGGAGGACAGGATGATGGCGGCAAAGGTCGGGTTGGATGCGTACTTCTGCCCGAATATCTGCAAGGTATATCCGCAGGCGACCGAAATGACCCCGCAGAACAGCATGGCTCCCAGCGCACCGCGCAGACCGTCTGCCGTGATGCGGTCATGCTCAACTATGAGTCCAGCCCCGAGGTTCAGCACACCGCAGATCAGAAACTGCCAGCAGGAGAAGCGCAGGACGCTGACTCCGTTCACCAGATGATCCACCGCGAGGATATGCGCCGCCCAGAACAGCACATCCACTAAGAGGACGACCTCGCCAAAGCCAAACAGGGGGGCGTCCCCCTCTTTTTTGCAGAGCAGGTACAGCCCGACCGTGGCCATGACTACCCCGACCCAGGTGTTCCAAGAGGACTTCTTGCGGAAGATCAGGAAGTACAGGACGGGGGTCATGACGGTATACAGACTTGTGATGAAGCCGGTCTTGCCGGGGTCACGCAGTATTCCCATAGCGTACTGCTGGAGACCGGAAGCGAACGCCAGAAGGCACCCGCCGATCAGGGCGGCGAAGGCGGTCCTTTTGTGCTTTGCCTTGCAGGCGGGTCGATCCAACTCTGACTCCCGCTCGAAGATCAGGTAGACCGGGATGAGGCAGAGTGCCCCCAGCAGGAAGCGGCTCCCATTGAAGGTCATGGGCGGGAGATGATCGGCTCCCAGCACCTGCGCCACGGTGGCAAAGCCCCAGACAACAGCGGTCGTGAGAAGGATCAGGGTTGCGGTCAGATTGCGTTTCATGAATGAGAATATTCCTCCTTAAGGGTCACGGCCGTTACTCCTTGACGCGGTAGTCCGCGATGGCGCGGAAGACCTCGCGGGCATGGGAGTCGTCGTGGGTCTTCCAGTTCTTCATGTCGATCAGCGGCCGCTGGAGACAGATGATGGTGTCAGCCGGGAGTGCGTGTGCGGCGGGATTATACCGGTAAAAATCCGTCTCGGCGAGACGGATCCCCAACCCGTCCTCGGTGGCACCGCTCGGCAAAGCGGCATCCCCATACAGCTCGACCAGCGGCAGGAGGTGGTCACTCTCTTTCTTCAGACTGTAGACATAGGGGCTGAGGAACATGAGGGTACATTCCCCCTGCATGATATATTGCTCAAAATCCTCCAGCTGATTCGAATTATAAGCACTGTTAATATAGAATTGCTCACTTTGCGCCTCCCAATACACCTTTTCGGATTCATATTCTTCCGCCGAATACACTTGGTTGGTCTGAGCAAAGACAAGTGTCTTCCCATCCTCGTTGTAGTCGCGGCAGAATTGCGCCAGCAAGTCGACAAAATCCTCTTTTTCCTGCGCCTTCATGGTATACGGCACAGCCACGCTGACCTGCATATCGTAGGACTCCCGGTCGCATATCTGGACGATGCCCACGATCAGGATCACGGCAAAAAACAGGGTGATGATGACCCCCCACTTATGGTGGTACCAGAAATTATCCAGCCAGCGGAGAGCACGGCTGCTTTCGGTCAGGCTCGCGGGGGACAGCTTCTCCTCCCCGCCTACGATCTTTTCCTCGTTAGACTCCATCATCCCATATCCTTTCTATACGACAACACATACGCGCCCGGGTGCAGGGTCACTCTCTGCATCCCGGGCGTTGTCCATATCCTTGATCAATCCTGCGGCTTGCGGGACACATCCACGATTCGGAAGGTCAGCGTACCGAAGGGAGCCTCCACGGTGGCGGTGTCCCCCGCCTTCTTCCCCATGATCCCCTGCCCGATGGGCGACTGATCCGAGATCTTGTGCTCCATGGCATCCACCTCGTTGGAGCCGACGATATAGTAGGTGATATCCTCGTCCTCCTCGACGTCGTGCAGGACTACCACCGACCCGAGACCGATCGTGCCGTCGTCCAGCGCGCTCTCGTCCACCACGATGGCGTTCTCAATGAGGGATTCCAGCTCCAGAATGCGCGCCTCGTTCTCGGCCTGTGCATTCCGTGCCGCATCGTACTCCGAGTTCTCGGACAGGTCGCCGAAGCCCTTGGCTACCGCGATGTCCTCACGGATCTTCTCGCGCATCTCCTGCTGGCGGTGGCGCAGCTCCTCCAGAAGGTCTGCGTAGCCCTGCTTTGTATACTGCTTCTTGTTGCTCTGCTCTGCCATGTTCGTGGCCTCCTCTATATTATGCAAATTTAAGTGACAGTAATGATGTCGGTTCGGGGGCTCGCCTTACGGCAACAGCTCCTCGACCGCCCGTCGAAGCTGATCGTCCTGTGCGTCGGTCAGCAGGTTGAAGTTGATCTTCTGTGCCTCCTCGGACAACTCGCACTCGATGTCCGGTGTGATGCCGATGCCGTGGTAATTCACACCCGACGGCGGGTCGTAGTACGCGGTGGTCAGCTTGAGACCGCCCTCGTAGCCGTAGCGGGAGAGAGGATAGGTGGTCTGCATGATACCCTTGCCAAAGGTCTTCGTGCCGACGATGGTTCCCAGCTTATGATCCCGAACCACCGAGGTCAACAGCTCAGCCGCACTGGCGGTGTTCCCGTTGGTCAGGACGGCCAAGGGGTAGTCCGCGTAGCGACCGACGTCCTCGGCCATCAGCGTCCCCGAACCGTTCATGGCCATATTCCGGGCGACTATCACCCTGTAGGTGGTCTCCTCGCCCTTATCTATCTGCGCCCGCGTCCGGGTGTGCAGGATCACGTCATCCTCCTGCAGGAAGAAGGTCGCCACATCCTCCACCGAGGTCAGAAGTCCTCCGGGGTTGTTGCGCAGGTCTAAGACGAAAGACGTACAGCCCTGCCCGATCAGATCCTCCATAGCAGCCTTGAACTGTCCCGCCGTGGGGTTATCAAAGCCGGTCAGGCGAACCACGCCCACCGACGGGTTCTCGGCGTACACATGGTACAGCACGGATTCCACCTCGATGATGCGGCGGGTGGCGCGGAGCGGTATCTCCTCCTCGTCGCGCAGGACGGTAAAGACCGCCTCGCTGCCCTCTTCTCCCCTGAACAGATTCATTGCGTTGGTGTACCCCACCTCACGCAAGGAGAACTCCTCGTCCCCCTCGCCGATGCGGATGATGAAGTCCCCGGGGCGGACGCCCGCCTCCTCAGCCGGGGAGTCAGCATAGACATTCACGACCAGGATGGCCTGATAGTCTCCGTCCGAGGCATGAACGGTACCCTCGGTGATGGAGATGCCGATGCCGCAGAGCTTACCGTTCTGATCGCTGATCTGCGCGGCATACTCCTCGGCTGTAAAATACTCGGCGTAGTTATCCCCCGTCTCGGCCATATAGGCCTTGAGAACAGCCGTCAAGAGAGCCTGGTCATCCAGGTCATAGATGGTCAGGGAGCGGAACAGGCGGTCGATGGTAGCCAGCTCGTCGGTCAAAGAGACCGATGAGCCGGATATTGCCTCGCCGTTCGTGTCTGTCTCCACGGTGTCGGTCTCGGGCTTGGCGGCGATGACCGGTTCCTTCACATAATATTTAGCCGTCAAGGAAAACGTGAGGAGCAGGGTCAGTACCACCGCCGTGACCGTAGTCCCGATGGCGGATGTCAGGCTGACGCGGCGGCTGCGCTTGGGTGCGCGGGCGGAGGTATACCGCTCGGGCTTCGCCGACGCTCTTCGATCGCGTTCTGTATTAGGATCCATAAAGCAATTCCTTTCCGCCTCCCGCATTCCGAGAGCGGGAGGACACATAAGGCTCAACGAGCGATTCCGGTGTCACATACCGGGCACGGGCCCCGCCTGAGCACCCCGCGCAGGGCGGGTGCATCGGCAGGACCCGTTGTCTGTACGACCTACACCGAGGTCGCTCTCGCTGTATGTCGGATTCCTTACGCCTTCCCGGCGTTCTTGGAATTGAGGTACTTCTTGACCATGAGCGCGACCTTGAAGGTGATCGCGTGCTCGAACTCCCGCAGATCCAGTCCGGTCAGCTTGCGGATCTTCTCCAGACGGTAGACCAGCGTGTTGCGGTGGACAAAGAGCTTACGAGAGGTCTCGGACACATTGAGGTTGTTCTCAAAGAAGCACTGGATGGTCATCAAGGTCTCCCGATCCAGGGACTCCAGACTGCCTCTCTTGAAGACCTCCTGCAGGAACATCTCGCACAGGGTGGTCGGCAACTGGTAGATCAGACGACCGATGCCGAGGTTCTCATAGGAGACGATGTTCTTGTCGGTCTCAAAGACCTTGCCGACATCCAGCGCGATCTGCGCCTCCTTGTAGGCACGACCCAGCTCCTTGATATTGTCCACAACGGTAGAGATACCGATGGAGACCTTAGTGTAAAACTCGGAGGAAAGGGTATCGGCGATGCCGATGGCCACCTTCTCCATGTCGGCGACCTCGGTGCCCGCCTTGACCTCCTTGACCAGCACCACGTCATGCTCGGAGACACCGATCACATAATCGCGGGCACGATCCGGGAACATATTTTGCACCATTTCGTAGGGCATCATGTCTGTCTTGCCGGAGAATTTGATCAAAAATACGACGCGGTTCTCCTCGGCGTTGAAATGCAGCTCCTTGGACTTGATATAGATATCCGACGGAAGGATGTTATCCAGAATGACATTCTTGATAAAGGAACCTTTGTCGTACTTCTCATCGTACAGGTTCTTGATATTGGACAACGAAACAGTCAGGAGGCGAGAGATCATATCCGCCTCGGTATCCTCGCCCTCCACGAAGACGATGTACTCCCGCTTGGCTCCGTTGGTCAGGGGGCGATAGGTATACCCACCGGTCACGATCAGATCCGTGGAATATGCCATCTCATCCCGGATGGTCTGCCGCACCTCGCCGATCTTGACCAGCTCGGAACAGGCGATGATCACGCCGGTCTCATCGATCACGCCGATGATGCGACCACCAACGGCATCCTTCATCTGGTGAATGACGCTTTGAAACAATCTGTTTGACATACTCCCGTACCTCTTTTCTGAAAATCCTTTATGTGCCGATTCTATCGTACCGCCCGCGGCGGGTGGAGACCTACATACATGGAAGACCTACAGCTCAAAGCGGTAGGAAAGACAGCTCAGCACGAAGCCGGATGCCGTCTCGGTGCGCAGGATGCGCTTACCCAGCCCGCAGGGGCAAAGTCCCGCTGCCTCGGCGGCCAAAGCCTCCTCGGGGGAAAAGCCTCCCTCACTGCCGACCACGACCGCCACGGTCGGGACTCGTCCCTCGGGCAGCTTGAAGTCCTCCAGAAGGGTTCGCAACGACTGCGTTCCCTCCCCCTCGTAGCAAAACAGAGCCAGATCGCAGGCTGCGGCCTCTCGCCACACCGCCGCAAGGTCGGTCACGGTGGGTCGTACCGATGGGATCACCCCACGGCGGCACTGCTTGGCGGCTTCCTCTGCGATACGGGCGCGGCGCTGTGTTTTCCGCACCTCGGCTTCCGGCTTGGAACGCATGATACAGCGACTGCTCTCAAACGGAATGATCTCGGAGACACCGCACTCCACCGCCTTTTGGATGACCGTGTCCAGCTTGTCCCCCTTGGGGAGAGCCTGAAACAGGAGGACGCGGTAAGGCGGCTCAGCCTCGGCTGAGGCGACCGCGCGGATATCCGCCTCCACGGCGCCATCCGAAAAGCGGGTCAGTACGCAGGTGTACACCCGCTCTTGATCCGACACCGTGATCTCATCGCCCACCGCCAAACGCAAGGCATAGGCGGCATGGTGCGCGTTCTCGCCAGTCAGGGTCAGGGAGGAACCGTTCACCGCAGATGCCGGTACAAAAAAATGAGGCATACTGCCAACGCTCCTTCCATGATCTGATCCTTATTCGGCAAAAACACGGGGCTTCGCCGATCGGGCGGCTCTTGTGAAACCTGACCACAGGTTTCTGCCGCACCTTGACGATCTATGCGCCTACTATACCACAAATTGACCAATTTGTCAAGTGGTTTTTTGGCACTTTGGGCAACAAATAAGGCATTATTTACAATTTCGTCTTATTTTTTTTGGGATTCCGAACGGAAAGGTCAAAGGTTTTTTGTCGAACTCATGTGGGGA
This sequence comes from uncultured Clostridium sp., assembly GCA_964463245.1. Lineage (GTDB taxonomy): Bacteria > Bacillota > Clostridia > Oscillospirales > CAG-272 > CAMEON01. Next base: position 6,366 of record CAYXBU010000023.1, read on the forward strand.
AAATGACAAATACCGGTTCTACGGGTCTGCCCACAGCTCCCGCCCATCCGTCACCAGTCGAACCGTTCCCTGCTCATTCGTGCGATAGCAGGTACACCCCAGTGCAGACAGATCAGCAAGCACACGCTCGTGCGGGTGGCCGTAGCTGTTCCCTGCCCCCGCCGAGGCGACCGCGACCTGCGGCGAGACGGCGCGGAGGAAATCTTCACTTGACGAGGACTTTGACCCGTGGTGCCCCAGCTTCAGGCCGTCGCATTGCAGGAGATCCGTCGTGCCGAAGGCCGCCAGCAGCCGCTCCTCGGTCGACTCCTCGGCATCTCCCATGTAGAGAAAGCTGACATCGGCGTAGCGGACACGCAGGATCAGGCTGTTGTCATTCCCCTCGGTCTGCGCCTCGGCAAACGGAACCACCACATCCAGCCACAGCTCCCCCAGCCGATAGGTCGTGACCCCGGTCGGTGTATACAGCTCGGCTTGGCTCTCGCGGATGGCCTCCCACAGGTACTGCGCCACCGCATCGGTCTCGCCGGTCTCCCGTGCGATGACAGCTTTTACATCAAACTCCCGCAGGATGCAGTCGGCGCCGCCGACATGATCCTCATGTGCATGGCTCAAGAGCAGGCAATCGATGCGAGTGACATCCAGCCGCTCCAGCTCGGCGACCAGCTTGTCCTCCGAGAGGTTGGTGCCGGCGTCGATGAGGATGCAGACCTCCTCGGTACGGATCAGCGAGGCATCCCCCTGCCCGACATCAAAGAAGATGAACTCGGCCGTGCCCGAGGCCGCCTCCGCGCCATCCCCCGGGATCAAGCACAGGATCACCAGCGCAACCACCGCCAGCACGACCAAGCCCCGCCGCAGAAGCGGCGGGGTGGCCCCAAGGGTCTGTCGGATGCGGGTCGGGATCCTCATGACGGCTCCTTCCGCCAGGGGCGGATCATCCCATGGAAGAGATGGTCTGCCCTCTGGCTATGTACATTTCGGTCGCGGGGGTACTGTCCGCTGTCAGCCCCAGAAGTTGGCTGACCGTGACCAGCTCGTAGCCCTGTCGGATCAGTTCAGCCGAGGCGCGAAGGAAGATGTCCACCGAGGACATATAGAGATCGTGCAGCAGGATGATGTCCCCGTCCGAGGCCTGTGCCAGGATCAGGCGGACCTTCTGATCCACGAAGGTCTCGTAGGCGGCGCGGCGGATCGGGTCATCGGAGTACTTATCCGCCGTGGAGGGGTGACCGTTCCAGTCCTCGGTGTCGATGCTCCACGCGACCGCCGTATAGCCCAGCGAGGCGGTATAGCGCAGCTGATCCGGCGTGACAGAACCGCCGACCGGGCGGTAGAGGTAGGGCTTGGGGGCGCCCGCCGCCTGTATGGCATCCGAGGCGCGCCCCAGCGTGTCGGCAATGAAGGCTTGGCTCTCCCCGCGGAAGGAATCGTGATCGTAGGTGTGGGAGCCGATCTCACAGCCCAGCGACAGGGCGCGGCGGAGTGCCCCGGGGTAGTTCCTTGCGCGGCTGCCCACCACGAAGAAGGTCACACCGACGTTGTAGCCCGTGCCCCGCAGTCGCTCCACCTCGTCCAGAATGTAGGTGGTGTACGGGTATATCCCCTCCTCCCGATCCTCGGTGGGGGCGTGGGGACCGTCATCAAAGGTAAAGGCGATCTGCTTTTTCCCGGTCGAGGGGGTGGAGGGGGTCGCACCCGTCCCGTCAAGTCCGGTCTCGGCATCCCCGTCCCCGCACCCAGCCAAGCACACCGCCTGGCAGGCCATGGCCAGCAGGAGCAACCAGATGCAGACCTGCCGCCCTATATGTTTCATTTGTTGCTTCATGATCCGTCTCCTTGTTCTGTATCCTGCCGCATACAATCCGACAGGTATCGTCTGTAATTCCGTGTATATGCGTCAAACGTGTTCAGGCGCCGCTCCCGCAGGGCGGTCTCCTCCCGCCACTCGCGAACGACCCGATTGTACGCAAAGCGGGTCGGGTCGTCCAGCAGTGCCGCCGCGCTGTCCTCTGTCTCATCTCCATATATCGCGCATCGCACACAGGCAAACTGCCACTCAAAGGATTCTGATAGCTCGTGAATGCACTTCCACTCGACCTCACGGCCCCCGATCTGCCCTCGCAAGCGATGGATCGCAGAGGACAGCACGAGCACCGTATCCAGTATCCCGGACAAGGTACCCTTTGACTCGGCGTTTACGGCCTCGCGCATCTTGCGCTGTGTCATCTCCGAGCACTCCCCGGTCGTCAAGGCGGCATAGGTCTCGGCAAAAAATCCGTCAGGAGCAATATCCAATTCAAAGAGGATAGCTCTCTCCGATGTGTAGGCGGCACGAAGCGCATTGAAATGATCCGTGTCTGTCTCCCAGTGCTCAGCGGTCCTTCCGAGCCGCGCGGGCAGGGTCTTTGCATAGTTGTCCAGCAATGCACAACAGCCCGATGGGTCGGCTCGTCCCATGACCCAATCCTCGGCTCGGTTCTCCAAGATGGACAGGTCGCGGGTCAGCTGAGCCTTCAACGCATCCAGTCGCGACCGCCGCGCCGAAAGGGCGGCCTCCAGCCGTCGATTCAGCTCCAGGCAGCACCGATACTGCCGCTCTGCCGCAGGGTTCTCGGTCTCCCCCTCGGTATAGAGCAGGGGGCGCAGTACCGTCCAATGCTCGGACAAAAGCGTATACAACAGTTTCTTGCACTGCTGCACATGAGCACGGTCAGCAAGATTATCGACCTCATAGGCCTCCAGAGCACGGCGCACGTCCTCTGACGTCAGGATGCGCAGGGGGTCTTCACTGCCCTTCGGGCAGATCGGCTCCGGCAAGGCAGCCTCCTCGGTGGGCAAAAGTCCCCCCTCGGCGTCTCGCGGCAGAGCCGCCATCAGCTCCCGCACACGCCCGTCTATGTGTCGGCGCACCTGCTCACGCAACTCCGGACGAGCAAGAAAGGTCTCTCGAACGAAATCCCTCTCGGCCTCGATACAGCTTTTCCTCAGCGGCTCCCGCGCCGGGCTGTAGCCTGTCGGCAACAGTGCCGTATCCTGCTCCAGGGTCTGCAAGCGCAGACGGCAGACCTCCCGAAAGGCCGTGTAGCCGCCGTCACAGCGGACAGTCATGGCGCCGGATATGCTCTTCTGCCCCACGGCCAGATCCGACAGCACCTGCGCCGCCCTCGCGCCCAGCTCCTGCTCCTCGGTGGCCATATTGACAATACGGAGCAGACGCTCTTCCAGACGCATACGCGCCTGTACCGTCACCTCCGCTGTCTCCTCGTCATCGAACTGCGGGCAGACCGTAGCCGAGAGCAGGATCACGGCGAACGGCTCCGGGTGGGAAAGGCGTATGCGCCCGCCGCCCATAGCGATACCGCCGTTGGCACTCAAGCGGGGGGTGCGGCCGACCCAAAGGGGAAACAGCCCCTCCCCATCCATGAGGAACACCCGCATATCCCCCGCCGAGAATATATCTGTCGTGTAGCTTCCGTCCTCCTCCTGCGTGATGCGGCAGGCACCGAAGGACACCTCGTAATACTCCTCGCTGACCTGAGGAAAGCTCCTGCGGCGACCGACTGTTGAGTGTGCCGCATCTCCCTCCTCCATCCGCGCACGCAAGCGGCGCAAGGAGTCTGTCAGCCTGTTGCCCAATCCGTCACGCAGCTCCTCAAAGCTACCCTGTGTGTCCTGCAGGAAGCGCACGGTCTCTGCCTCGACCAGAGCCGCGCAGTACCGCGACAGCGGATGCTCCTTCTGTACATGGCAATCCCCGAAGGTGCCGTGCAAAACCTCTTTTTGCATCTCGGTCTGCTCCAGCATGGGAAAGACCTCGTCCATCAACTCGGTGATACCACCGTTCCCCGCCGTATACAGGGGGATGCTGACCCCGCCGCCCGCCGAGTAGCCGTTGGCGGCCACCAGCAGACAACGCGAGGCGATCGGCATGGCATCCGAGATCAGCCCGTAGGAGACAGGACTGCCGCACAGGAAGGCCGACTTCAGCCGCCCCTCCGTGCCGACAGCCGTCCCGCTCATGGCTTCAACACTCATGTCGATCCATCCTTTCAGGAATCCAATACAGGCGTGAGTTCCACGCGGACGACATCCGCGAGGGACAGCTCGAGGTGAAGTTTCCCTGCCTCATCGGCGGTTATGGTATAGCTGTCCGCATTATTGCCCGCCCCGTCGAACACTGTGACCGTATAGGTGGTAAAGCGACCGGGGATGTAGGTCAAGGACAGCTCCGCCACGCCGTCCGGACAATTCAGTGTCAGGCTACCGTTCCGATCCTCTTCGATCCCGTATGCGTGACCGCCGTAGGTAGTGGAGGTCACGCCCATGGTCTCGTAGGTCTCGTTGAAGACCGGGGCGATATGCAATCCGTCCGCCTCGGCAGTGATCCCCATCAGACCGTAGAAGTAAGCCGTGGGCACCAGACCGCTCTCGGGGAACTCGCCGTTCAGACCCTCCAGCCAGTTGGTGGAGCCACTGACCATGGCATCCGACTTGAGGCGGTTGAACTCGTACACATGGGCTATCTGCGCGTAGCGATCCGTGACGGCCTGTGCGCCCTGGTACTTGACCCGCGCCATCAGCTCGTAATAGACAGGGTAGAAGATGTACCCGCCGTTCTCGCAATGGGAACCGTATGCCGCCGAACCGAAAGGATCGATGCCCGCAGGGGCGTGCCACCACACCTTGCCTGTTACCTTATTCTCCTTGTTGTTGATGGCCACGGTGTTGGTCACGGCCGCCAGCACGGCGTTCTGATCGAACTTTTTCAGGTCGCGCCCCTGCTCGGTACGGCGCAGGATGGTGTAGTAGGAGAGGATATCAGCACCCGTGCGGTCATCCCCCTCCACGATACGGGTACCGTCGATCCAAGAGAAGACCGACTCGGCTCGGCTTGCATCTCCGAGACCATACTTGAGTGCCTCGAAATTCAGGAAGGTCAGGCCGTAGTCCACGCGGTTTCCCTCAGTGTCCACGCATGCGATATACCGCCCCGTCGTGTCCGACCAGAAGGTCGCGTCATACTTCTCGCGGACAGTCTCGCACAGAGCCGTCAGCGCGGGGATCCGATCCAGGTACTCCCCGCCCAGCATCCCGTAGATGCCGATCATGGCCTGTGCCGCCTCATAGAACAGTGCGCTCTCATATGCATCCAGATTTCCGAAGCAGAGGTTATCCCAGTAGTTGGAGGCCGCCGACTTCGGCAGTCCGGTGTTGTTCCAGCAGTACTCCCCCGTTGCCTTGACATAATCGAAGCGGCTGGAGCCGTCCGCCGTCAGGTAGACAGACTCCTCGGTCAGGTGGATCAGACCCTCCTCGCCCTTGAGACTATAGTAGATGTAATTCCACGCGGCCTCGACCTTCTCCAGAACGGTACGGCCATAGGAGGCATCCAGTTCGTTGTACTCTCCGCCGGCGCGGCTGGTGTCGGTCACCTGCAAGAAGTCGGTGCTGTTCTCCCAGCTGATGACATCATACACGGCGGCTATGTAGCGGAAGGTACCGTCGTAGTGGATGCAGTAGGTGGTATCCACCTTCCAGTACGGGAAGGAAGACCACGACCACATATAGCCGTTCTCGGTCTGCGGGAAGGACTGGAGCTTACCCTTGAGGTCGTTGATATACCCCGTGTTCCCGCTCCACATGATCTTTTCCGACATCCATGCATAGTAGGTCGGCTCGTTGCCGAAGCGGTAGACCAAGTTCTGCCCGTCGTCCACGGCACCGAACATATGCCACATGGCGTTGCAGACGTAGGCGGCGGCATCGTTCTTGTCGTTGTAGAAGGGTGCGCTTACATAATCGGTGTTGAAGTCCTCGGCATCAAAGGAATAGTTCGCGCCGGAGGACACGGTACGGCGTGCCGTATAGTCAAGCGGAACCGACAGCCCGTCGGAGGTCAACCCATCGGTGAGCAGTTGCTTCATGGCATTATCAAAGCCCGCCAGCGAGGGGGCGTAGATGTTCAGCACGGCATCGGAGGCGGCCATGGAATAGCCGCAATCCCCCAGTGCCTCGGTGTCGGTGGTGCCGCAGAGGCGAATGCTCGCCTTCATCCCGTCGGCCTCGGACTCGCCTACCACCGCCTCAAACGGTGTCAAGCTCTCCTGCAGAGTGTAGGCGGCGTACCAAGCGGCGGTGTTGCCTGTATCATACATGATGTTACAGCTCAGTCCGTTCCCCGCCAGCTTCAGCTCGGTCTCGGCGGGGGCATCGGTCTCGGTCTCGGGGGAGGTGTCGGTCTCGGGGGCAGTCTCCCCCTCGGTAGCGGGCTGTGTATCCGAGGCAGTCGGCGCAGAGCTACTCGTCTCGGTATCGGTGGGGGTCTCCCCGCCGCCCGAGCAGGCGACGAGGCCGCCGCAGGACAGAAGAGCCGCCAGGCACAGAGCCAATGTGCGACTCAAGAAGTGTGTGGGTTTCATATTCAATACCATTCCTTTTTCGATTATCTTGATCCAGGTCGGTCATCGTCCGTAGAGCCGATTCAGCTCGCGGCAAAACTCGCGGTCGATGGAGTTCAGCTGTTCCCGCGTGATGCGGTACCTCCAGTTGCCCTCAGCACGCCCCGGGACGTTCATGCGGGTATCGGCACCGTAGCCCAGAATATCCTGTATAGGCAGGATCGCCAGTGCGGCGGGAGAGGCGAACAGAGTCCGCATGACCGCGCGGTAGGCCTCGGGGCAGTTCCAGTCGGTCGCGGTAAACCCGCAGTAGCGCAGCAGGCGGCGGCGGGTAGTCGGGTCGGCCTCCCAGACAAAGCCCAAGAGGGTATTGTTGTCGTGGGTGCCGGTGTAGGCTGCCGTTGCGCGGTCGTAGTTGTAGGGCAGGTGGATATTGTCGGGGTCGCCGTCAAAGGCGAATTGCAACACCCGCATACAGGGGAAGCCGCTCTCGGTAACGAACTGCTTCAAGGAGGGGGTGGACTCCCCCAGGTCCTCGGCCAGGATGAGCACCTCCCGCCCCTCGCGGGTGCGGATCTGCTCGACGACCTCTCGGAAGGCATGGATCAGGGGCATACCCGGTCCCGGCTCCCAGTGTCCCTCCCGCGCGGTCGCGGCGTCGGCGGGGATGCTCCAGTAGGCCTCCAGCCCACGGAAGTGATCGATGCGCACCCCGTCAAACAGCGAGAGCATATGCTTCATGCGGGCACGCCACCAGGTATAGCCATCCTGCTTCATGTGTGCCCAATCATAGAGCGGGTTGCCCCATAGCTGACCGTCCTTGGCAAAGTAATCCGGCGGACAGCCCGCCACGGCGGTGGGGGCTCCCTCCCCGTCCAGCAGGAACTGCTCCCGATTGGCGTACACATCGCAGGAGTCGTAGGCGACATATATGGGCATATCCCCCATGATCTTCACCCCGCGGTGGGTCGCGTACTCGTGTATCTCCTGCCATTGCTGCATGAAGGTGTACTGGATGAAGCCCCACGCGGCGTACTCCTGCCGATAGGCAGAAAGCCCCGCCACCTCCGAGATGCTCCACTCATACCACGGGCGGTCGCCGTTGACTCGCCGCCGCGCCATGAAATCGCAGGCCTGTCGGATATAGGGGTCGTCCTGCAGGAAGGCTTGTATCCGTGCCTGCTCGCTCTCCCCCAGACGGGAGGCCGCCAGGCGGAGCAGATCCAGACGGGTCTCATACAGCCGCTCATACTCGGCGGAATAAGGGGTCTCCTCCCGCACCGTGGCAAGCTCGGTCTCGGTCAGGAGTCCCGCCTCCCGCAGGCGGCGAAGGTCGATGAAGTAGGGGTTCCCCGCAAAGGCCGAGAGGGACTTGTAGGGGGAGTTATATTCGTCGCTCATGCAGAACGGAAGCACCTGCCACCAGGTGAAGCCGCAATCCGCCAGAAAATCAATGAATTCCCGCGCCTCACGCCCAAATCCGCCGATGGAATCGGTGCCGTAGAGGGAGGAGACGTGCATCAGCACGCCTGAAGAACGCTTTATCTGCAAAGGAAACACCTCCGTTCAATGTGCCTCGTACCAGTTCCTTCCGATGTGTGCATCCACCGCCAGCGGTACCGACAGCTCGACCGCCTGCTCCATGCTCTCCCGCAGGATGGCCATGGCCTGCTCGGCAAAGGAGGTCTCCGCCTCCAGGATCAGCTCGTCGTGCACCTGCAGGATCATGCGAGCGGGGATGCCCGCCTCGGCTAACTTTCGGTGGACGCGGATCATGGCCAGCTTGATGATGTCTGCCGCCGTCCCCTGGATCGGGCTGTTCATGGCGACCCGCTCGCCGAACTTCTTCCGCATCTTGTTGGACTCCGCAAGCTCCGGGATGAGCCGCCGCCGCCCCGCTTTGGTGGTAACGTAGCCCTTCTCGTAAGCCGAGCGGATGATCTCGGAGAGGTAGGCCTCGATGTCCGGGTAGCTGTCCATGTAGCCCGCGATATAGGACTTGGCCTCGTTGCGGGAGATATGCAGATCCTCCGCTAAGGAGAATTCACCCATGCCGTACATCAAGCCGAAGTTGATGGCCTTGGCCTTCTTACGCAGCTCCACCGTCACGTCCTCGGGAGACACCCCGAACACACGGCTGGCGGTGTCGGTATGGATATCAAAGCCGGAGACGAAGGCCTCGCGCATGGCACTGTCCCCCGCGATGTCTGCCAGCAGGCGCAGCTCGATCTGGGAGTAGTCGGCATCGATCAGGACGCTGTTCGGGTCAGATGCGATGAAGAACTTGCGCATCTCCCGCCCCAGCTCGGTGCGGATGGGGATATTCTGCAGGTTCGGCTCGGCGGAGGACAGCCGTCCCGTCGCAGTCCCGGTCTGCTTGAAGGTGGTATGGATACGACCGTCGGCATCCGCCACCTTGAGCAGACCCTCCACATAGGTCGAGCGCAGCTTGGTATACTGCCGATAGTCCAGAATGTCATCCACGATGGGGTGGTAGTGCCGCAGCTTTTCCAGCACGTCCGCCCCGGTGGAGTAGCCGGTCTTGGTCTTTTTGCCCGTGGGGAGCATCAGCTCCTCGAACAGCACCTCCCCCAGCTGCTTGGGGGACAGGATGTTGAAGGGATGACCCGCCAGCGCGTAGATGCGGTTCTCCATGTCCGAGATGAGGGCATTCAGGGCGTCGCCGTAACGGCGCACCGCCTCGCGGTCGATCATGAAGCCGACCTCCTCCATGTCGCACAGCACGGCGGCCAGCGGCATCTCGATGTCGGCAAACACCGACCACTGCTCGGTCTCGCGCAACACCTCGGTCAGGCGGTCGGCCAGCGAAAAGAGCCACAGGAGGCTGTCCTCTTCCTCGGTCGGCATATGCTTGAGCCAGCCCAGACAGAGGGTGTTCCACTCGCAGTCCCCCTGTCCGCCACCGGCGACATAGCCCGCCAGCATCACGTCATACGCACAGTTGCGGAAGTGTATGCCCCGCTCGTCCAGAGCCTTGTACAGGGTCTTGCAGTCGTAGCAGACCACCTCCCGCGATGGTCGGTTCAAAAAGGTCTCCACCGCCGCCTCGCAGGGGCAGGACAGCCGCCGCTCCCCGTTGTACAGCTCGATGCGCTCCCCGTCGGAGGACAAGGCGACTCCCCAACGCCCGTCGGGCAGGGTCGCCAACTCCTCTGCCGCGATGGTCTCCCGCGAGACCTCGGCAGGCGGTGCGGCGGGGGTGTCGGTCTCCTCCGCCACAGGGGGAGCCGCAGTCTCCTCCCCCAGCCCGAACCGCTTGATAAAGCCCGAGAAGCCATAGAGCGTAAACAGCCGCATGGCCTCGCTCCGATCCATGGGGATACGGGCGAGGTCGTCCAGGGTCACGCCCACGGGTGCCTCACGGCAGATCTCGGCCAGGCGGCGGGAGAGTCGTGCACTCTCCTCCCCCTCCTCTAACTTGCGACGGGTGGAGGGGGTCAGCTTGGCATCCGGCAGGGCGGCGTACACGCCGTCCAGCGAGCCGAACTCCCCGATGAGCTTGAGGGCGGTCTTCTCGCCAATGCCGGGCACGCCCGGAATGTTGTCCGAGGCATCCCCCATCAGAGCCTTGACATCCACAAAGCGATCGGACGGAAGGCCGTACCGCGCCAGGAAGGCCGCCTCGTCCATGTCGGCGGTCTCACTGTTCCCCGCCAGCAGGACATGGACGCGCGGGCTGATCAGCTGGAGGGAGTCCTTGTCCCCGGTCAGCAGGTAGGCGGTACACGCCTCGGGGGCTTCCTCGACCATACGCGCGAGGGTACCCAGAATGTCATCCGCCTCGTAGCCCTCGCAGGAGAGGACGTGTAGGCCCAACATCTCGGCAAACTCCCGCGAGATCGGCATCTGCTGTGCCAGCTCGGGCGGCATGGCGTGCCGCCCCGCTTTATAGGCATCGTACATCTTGTGACGAAAGGTGGGTGCCTTGAGGTCGTAGGCGATGGCGGCGTAGTCCGGCTCAAGTGCCTCCAGCTGCTTGGAGATGATGTTGACCATCCCGTACAGGGCATTGGTGGGAAAGCCGTCCCGATTGGACAGGGCTCGTATGCCGTAGAAGGCACGGTTGAGGATGCTGTTTCCGTCAATACACAATAGCTTTTTCATGCGTGCTTCCTATTCCTTCAGGTAATCGCAGGCCGCCAATGCCGCGACCGCACCGTCTGCGGCGGCGGTGGTGACCTGCCGTATGCGCTTGCGGCGGCAATCCCCCGCCACGAACACGCCGCGGACAGCCGTCGTACAGCTCTCGTCGGCATCCACATACCCGTTTGCATCCAGCGCGACCACATCGGCAAAGGCCTGATTCTGCGGCACGAGACCGATCGCCACGAACAGACCGTCCAGCGCAAGCTCCCGGATCTCTCCCGTGGTCTCCTTGCGGATGCGGACACCGTTCAGCTCCTCCCCGCCGAGCAGGCCGTCCACGACACACCCCGTCAGCACCGTCACGTTCTCCCGTGCCGCCAGCTGGGTCTGCAGGGTCTGCTCCCCGGTCAGGAAGTCCAGATTCTGGATGACGTAAACATGAGAAGCCACATCCGAGAGAAGCAGAGCCTCCTGCAGGGCGGAGTTGCCGCCGCCCACCACGCCGACCGTCCGTCCCGCGTAAAAGGCACCGTCGCACACAGCGCAGAAGGAGATGCCGTTGCCGATCATGTCCTCCTCGCCCTCCAGCCCCAGGCGGCGGTGGCGGGCACCGGTCGCCAGAATGACGGCGCGTCCCTCAAAGTCTCCGCTGTCTGTATGCAGGGTCTTATAGTCGCCGTGATCCTCCAGCCCCAGCACCTCGGCCGACTCGGTATCCGCACCCAGTGCCAGCACCTGATCCACCAGCTTCTCGGCAAACTCATTGCCCGAGAGCAGGGGAAACCCGGGGATGTTCTCGACCTTGGGGGAGAAGGTGATCTGCCCACCGAAGGTCTCTTTCTCTATGATCAGGACCGATCGTTGTGCCCGACGGGCGTAGAGTGCCGCCGTCAGCCCGGCGGGGCCGCCGCCTATGATGATGATGTCGTACATATGCTATCCTTTCCGCAAGCTGTGTCTGCTTTTCTCTTTTCGTCTATTATAGCATATCGTCCGCCTCTTTTCAAGGGGAACGGATGGAAAAAGCACAAGTTTTTCTCTCGCCTCATGGTGAAGAAAACAAAAAAATCCGATTTTCCCATTGACTTGTCGCACGGGATTTGGTATAATAAGAAGAGAAGTGAAATACCCGCCTCGGCGGGCGTTTCTCCCCCCCAAAAAAAGAACGAGGAAGCCTTGCGAGAGCAAGAGCCATGGTCATAGACATGAAAAAAAACATAAGAAAGCAGCTGTGCACCGCGCTTCTGTCGGCGGCCGTCTGCATGACGGGGCTGTGTGCGTCCCTGGTCGGATGCAGTGTTCCCGTGTCGGTCACGGCACACGTCGGCGATCTTGTCCCCGAAAGCGTGCGGCTGCTGGGCAACGATGCGCTCAGTCGGATCGAGGGGGTCGTGGACGGCCGCGTGACCCACGCGGGCACCTACGACATCCCCGCCCAGGCCAACTCCGGCAAGAACTACACCCTGCGGCTCAAAGTCGTGGACTACAAGGCACCGGTCGTGGTGCCCCGCCATGTATACTGTGCGCTGGGCACCGTGCCCGAGGCAGTCGATTGCATCGGCTCCATCAAGGAGCCCGACACCTACACCGCCGCTTTTGAGGATCCGCTGCCCGATATGTCCGCGCCGGGAGATTACGCAGTCAAATTCCGTGTGACGGATGCCAGCGGGAACCGCACGGGCGTACTCAAGACCGTCGTGTCGGTCATTCGGGACACCGAGCCGCCTGTCTTTACCTCGGTTCCCGAGCTCTACGCCTGTGTGGGAGATGCCATCGCCTATCGGGACGAGCTGGTGGTTCAGGACAACTGTTGCGGCGAGATCTCCCTGCAGGTGGACAGCTCCGCCGTCAACCCGCAGGTTCCGGGGGACTACACGGTGGTCTACACCGCCACCGATGTCTCCGGCAACACAAGCACTGCCAAGACCATTCTGCATCTGGGCGAGAGCCCCGTCTCCTCGGAGAGCCTCAACCGCATGGTGGACGGTATTCTTGCCGAGATCGTTCACATCGGCATGACCGTGGAGGATCAGCTCCGCGCCGTGTATGAGTATATCCAATCCCACATCTACTATGCCCCCTCCACCGACACCGGCGACAAGGTACGCATCGCCTGCGAGAGCCTGACCAACGGCACCGCCGACTGCTATGCGTACAACGCCGTGGCCATTGCCTTCTTAGAGCGGCTGGACATCGATTACCGCGAGATACAGCGTTCTCCGGGGTATACCACCGACACCCACTACTGGCTGATGGTCAACATCGGAACCACCTCCTCCCCCCGCTGGTACCACTATGACTGCACCCGCCTGCAAGCCGCCTACAACCACAGTGGCTGTCTCCTGACCGACAAGCAGATACGCGCCTACAGTAAGGTGCGCCCCTACTTCTACGCTTACGATGCCGCCAGCTACCCGACTTGCGCGACCGAGATCATCACGCGGACGCCCGAGCTGGAGCCGTACTACACCTGAGCACTCCGAGGTCACTATGCTGAACAACATTCTTCAATATCTGGACGAGACCGCCCGCCGCGTGCCCGCGAAGCTCGCCTTCTCGGACGGGCGGGTCGGCTCCACCTTCGGAGAGCTGGATGACAGCTCCCGCCGTGCAGGCTCCGCACTCCTCCGCAGGGGGTACGGGCGAGAGCCTGTCGCAATTTTGATGGAGCGTTCCCCTGCCGAGATCACTGCCTTCATGGGTGTGATCCGCGCAGGGTGCTTCTATGCAGCCTTGGATGCCGCCATGCCCGAGGCACGGATGCAGCAGATCCTCGCGACTCTTGAGACCCGTGTCCTGCTCTGCGACAGTCGCAACCTGTCCCGCGCCGAACAGCTGGCCGCCTCCCTGCCCTCCCCGCTCTGTGTCCTCTCCTATGAGGATCTGGTCGCCGAGGAGATCGACGAGGGTGCGCTGGCGGCCGTCCGCGAGACCGCCATTGACCAAGACCCCATCTATGTGGTCTTCACCTCCGGTTCCACCGGGGTGCCCAAGGGAGTGGTCGCCTGCCACCGCTCGGTCATCGACTACACCGAGTCTCTCTGCGAGGCCATCGGCTTTACGGAGAAGACGGTCTTTGCCAACCAGACCCCGCTCTACTTTGACGCACCGCTCAAGGAGATCATGCCCACACTCAAGTACGGGGCGACCACCTACCTCGTGCCGCGGATGCTGTTCTCCTTCCCCATCCCGCTGTGCGATTTTCTCAATCGGTACAAGGTCAACACCATCTGCTGGGTGGTCTCGGCTCTGACCATGATCTCCTCTTTCGGAGTTCTGGAAAAGAACCCGCCGCGCTACCTGACCACCGTCTGCTTCGGCAGTGAGGTCTTCCCGCGCCCGCAGTACGACCTCTGGCGCGCCGCCCTGCCGAACGCCCGCTTCTTCAACCTCTACGGCCCCACCGAGGCGACCGGTATGTCCTGCTACTGGGCGGCCGACCGCGCCCTTGAACCCGACGAGCCCATCCCGGTGGGTCGTCCCTTCCGCAACACCGACATTCTGCTCCTGGGCACCGACGAGGCCGGCAAGCCTCGCCGCATCCTGCCGACCGAGCCGGACATGGAAGGGGAGATCTGTATGCGGGGCACCTGTGTCACGCTGGGCTACTACAATGACCCCACCCGCACCGCCGAGGCCTTCCGTCAGAACCCGCTTCAGTGCGCCTACCCCGAGACCATCTACTGCACGGGGGACTTGGGACGGTACAACCGCCACGGAGAGCTGGTGTTTGTCTGCCGTCGGGATGCCCAGATCAAGATACTGGGACATCGCGTGGAGCCGGGCGAGATCGAGGCGGCGGCGGCCCCCGCCGTGCGGGAGGGCTGCTGCGTATACGACGCGCCGCGCACCCGTCTGGTGCTTTACTACGCCGCCGAGGTCTGTACCCCCGACGACCTGCGCCGCCTGCTGGCGGCACACCTGCCTCGCTACATGATGCCCGCCGTCATCAAACGGCTGGAAGCACTCCCCCATACCCCCAACGGCAAGCTGGATCGCAAGTCGTTGCGGGAGCAGGCGGAGATCGAGCCATAAAATAACTTGTCAAGGAAAGGAAAATCATCATGAACGAATTGATCTCCATCCTGTCCGAGCTTCACCCGGACATTGATTTTACCACCGCCGACCACCTCGTAGAGGACGGCGTGCTGACCTCGCTGGACATCGTGACCATCGTGACCGAGGTCATGGATCGACTGGACGTGCAGATCCCCGCCGAGGAGATCCTGCCCGAGAACTTTGACTCGGCCGCCGCCCTCTGGGCACTGATCCGGCGGCTGGACGAGGTCTGATCGCGGCATGAGCACCGCCTCCCTGACCTTTCTGTGCTTCTGCGGGATCATGTTGCTGATCTACTGGCTCCTGCCCGCGCGGTGTCGCTGGGTGTGCCTACTGGTGGCAAGCCTGCTCTTCTACGGCTGGGGGGAGGGATGGTACCTGCCCTTCCTGGGCTTTAGCATCCTGTCCACCTACCTGACCGCCCGCCTGATCGCCGCCCACGCCGCCTCGGATGCCGCCAAGCTGGCCGCCGCCCGTGCGGACGGGTCGCTCACGACCGACCGGCGCAAGGCTCTGCGGGATGCGGGCAAGCGTGTCCGCCGCCGCTGGCTCATCCTCTGCCTCCTGCTCAATTTTGCCGTGCTGGCAGTGCTGAAGTACACCGGCTTCGCGCTGTCCATCTTCAACGGCATCGCCTCGCACTTCGGCGCGGGAGAACTGACCGCCCCGAGCCTTCTGCTCCCGCTGGGCATCTCCTTCTACACCTTCCGCTCCACCGCCTATGTCATCGACGTGTACCGTCAAAAAGCAGAGGTTCAGCCGAACATAGCCAAATATGCCCTGTTCGTGTCCTTCTTCCCTGCCGTCGTGCAGGGACCTATCTGCCGTAGTGAGGAATTGATGGCACAGCTGACCGAGCCGCACCACCTCTGCTGGGAGGACGGCGCGGCAGGCTTTTTGCGCTTTGTTTGGGGCTTCTTCAAGAAGGTCGCGGTCGCGGATACCGCCATGATCGCCATCCGCACCATCGTTGAGGATCCGATCGAGCTTCGAGGCGCGTATGCCGCCCTACTCATCCTGCTCTACTCGCTGGTCATATACGGCGACTTTACCGGCGGCATGGATGTCTCCCTGGGGCTTTCCCGTATGATGGGCATCCGCCTGACCGAGAACTTCAACCGCCCCTTCTCCTCCCGCACCACGCAGGAGTACTGGAACCGCTGGCATATCACCATGGGCTCCTGGTTCAGCAGCTACGTATTCTACCCCCTGTCGGTCAGCAAGCCCCTGCAAAAGCTGTCCAAGTGGGGGCGCGCACACCTGGGCAAGTGGCTGGGGATGCGCCTGCCGGTCTGGATCGCCACCACCGTGACCTGGTTTTTGACGGGACTCTGGCACGGCGCCTCCTTAAACTTCGTGGTGTGGGGACTGCTCAACGGTCTGATCATCATGGTATCGGGGGAACTGCAGCCGCTCTACGGTGCTTTCCGCAAGCGGTTCCCGCGCCTTGCGGGCAGTGGCTTCTGGAGTGGCTTCTGCGCCGTTCGCACCTTCCTATTGATGGGGATCATCCGCTCACTGGACTGCTATCGGGATGTGGGCGTGACCTTCCGCGCCTTCGGCTCCATCTTCACCACCTCCACCGGCTGGAGCGACCTCTTCTCGGGCAAGGCCGCCGAGGTGCTGGGGTTGTCTATCCCGATCTGTGTATTTCTCGCTGCGGCGGCTCTCCTGTTCTTCCTTGTAGGACGGTGCGGCAAGGCCGCAGACGGTCGCCGAGAGACCCCCGCAGGCTACGCCGTGGCTGATCGCCTGATCCGCCGTCCCGCACTCCTATGTGCCGTCTGCGCTCTCCTTGTCGGCGCGACCCTGCTCTTCGGGAGCTACGGCATCGAATTCAACGCAACCGATTTCATATACGGGCAATTTTAAGCTATGAAAGAACGAAGCAAATTGATCCTGCGGCGCACCCTCTGCGCCGTGACCGCCGCCCTGCTCCTGCTCGCCTTCCTGATCGTGGCGGGCTATGTCCTGCGCCCCAAGTATCGCTCGCAGTCCCCGGAGGGGTCGCTGACTGCGGAATACTACGGCGATGCCGCCGAGGTCGGACACGACCTGCTCTTTATCGGGGACTGCGAGGTGTACGAGTCCTTCATCCCTGCCGTCCTCTGGCAGGAGTACGGCATATCCTCCTATGTGCGCGGGAGTGCCCAGCAGTTGGTCTGGCAGTCCTACTATATGCTGGAGGACACCCTGCGCTGTGAGACCCCGCAGGTCGTGGTGTTCAATGTGCTCTCCTTGAAGTACGGGCAACCGCAAAAGGAGACCTACAACCGCATGACACTGGACGGGATGGAGTGGTCGTCCGTCAAGGCGGATGCCATCCGCGCCTCCATGACCGAGGAGGAATCCTTCCTTACCTACCTGCTCCCTGCCCTGCGGTATCACAGCCGCTGGGATGAGCTGACACGGGAGGACTGGAAGTACGCCTTCTCGGCGGGGGAGCCTGTCTCGGACAGCGGCTACCTCATGCAGACCGACATCAAGCCCGTCACCCCCGAGAGCCTGGAGAGTGCCCGTGCGTGGCTGGAGCCGCAGGTCTCGACACTGCCCGAGACTGCCATGGAATGGCTGGACAAGCTGCGCCTGCTCTGCGCGGATCGGGGCATCGAACTGGTGCTGATCAAGGCACCGACCAACCACCCGCGCTACTTCTGGTATGACGAGTGGGATGAGGAGATCCGCGCCTACGCCGCTGAGCACGAGTTGCTCTACTGCAACATGATCTCCGAGGAGGAGATCGGTCTGGACTGGACGACCGACACCTACGACGAGGGGCTTCACCTGAACCTTACGGGAGCCGAAAAGCTGACCCGCTGGTTCGGGCAGTACCTGCGAACCACCGATGCCCTCTCCGGACTGCTCCCGGATCGGCGGAGCGATACCGCCTGCGCGCAGGTCTGGCAGAGGCGGGTCGAGATATTTGAGAACCGAAAGATGACCGCCCTCGGCGGTGGCGGTGAATAAGTGTCACAGCCAATAATGCGCTTTTTCTGAATACACTGTGGGGCAGGGGTCCCACATGGTCGGAAAACGACGATGAAACCTGCCGGCAAACCATCTCTCGACGTATTAATATGTCATAAAAGTCCTTGAAGGGGGGTCGGGGGAAACACCCTTCAGGAAGTTTCCCCCCAAAAAAAGAAATAAAACCACGAAAGGAACGAAATACTATGAGACACATGAATAAATGGATGATCCTTATCCTCGCCCTGCTTGCCTGCCTGTCCCTGCTTGTCGGGTGCGGTGAGAGCAAGAAGGCCGAATACAGTTTCAAGGTCGGCGAGGTGACGCTGACCCCCGGTGCCAACGCCGCCGAGCCGCTGGCGGCTCTGGGCACACCGCAGAGCTACAGTGAGTCCGGCTCCTGCGGTGGCATCGAGGGGTTGGATAAGGTGTATGTATACGGCGGTTTTACCGTCAAGACCACACCCGGCATGGAAGGATCGAAGATCGTGGACGTCATCAACTCGATCACCCTGAACGACGACTCGGTCAGCACCCCCGAGGGACTGCGGGTCGGCTCCACCCGTGATGCCGTTGTCTCAGCACTGGGGAGCAGTACCGAGACCGCCGACTCGCTGGTCTACAGCGGGGGCACCACCCGCCTGACCTTCTCCCTGCGGGACGGCAAGGTCACGGGCATCCGATACACGCAGAACGCGGGTTAATCAGTAACTGCACGAGGACGACGACTCCCGAAATCACCAAACCATAGTATATCAATTCGCTCTGAACACGCTGTGGGGAAGGGCTCCCACATGGTCGGATAATAACCCCAAAAACTGTAGGTGAACCATCCCTCGACATGATAAATGTTTCAAAAGTCCTTGAAGGGGGTGTGGGGGAAACTTCCTCCAGGAAGTTTCCCCCGCAAAAAACAAATAATAGAAAGGCAGGTATACATCATGCAATTCCGTATGGACGACCTTGCATATCAGGCAGTGGCACTGCCCGAGGAGATCAAAATGCACCACTACTCCGGCGACTTTGCGGGGGAGGTGGCCGCCATCGACCGTTGGCTGGGGCGGGACATTCCCGTCTGTCTCCGGGAGCGGCTGAAGCTCCAGCGGCTGTACGCCGAGGCTCTGGACGGGGATTATCCCCTCTCGGACGAGGACATGGTCGCGGGTCTTCGTGAGACCTGCCCCGCCGCCGATCTGTCCACGCTGGAGGCTCTGATCGCCTCCGGGAACGTGGACTTCATCCTGCGGGACGGCAAACGCTGCTACCAGCATCAGGCCTTGAGCAATATGCGCAACACCCACGCGGACGAGCTGGCAGCCGTGAACGACCCGGCCTATACGGTGCCGGATCGCTCGCAGGACAACCTCGCCGACATCCGCCTCATGCGGGAGCACGGCGGCCGCGCCTTCCGCTACGAGGTGGAGGAGTGGATCCGCCTCGAACCGCACGCCGAGCGTCCCGGGGAGACCCTGCGCCTCTGGTTCCCCTACCCGGTCGCCTGTGCGAGCCAGCCCGCCGAGGAGATCCGCCTGCTCGGCTCCTCCCACCCGGTTCGCCTGACCGGCAGTGTCCACCGCACCGCCTTCATGGAGGTTCCCTGTGAGCCGGGCGCGACCTATTCGGTTCGGTTCTCCTTTATCAACAAGGCAAGATATGTTGACCTTGGCCACCATGTCCCCACCGGCATTCCCGCGGGCGAGGGTCTGGCCCCCGCCGAGTTATCCCGCTACACCGGGGAGCAGTACCCGCACATCCGTTTTACCCCCTTCATCGACAGCTTAGCCGCCGAGATACGCGGGCAGGAGACCGACCCTCTGCGCCTTGCGCGACGGGTGTATGATTGGGTATGCGACCATGTGCGCTACTCCTATGTGCGGGACTATCTCCTGATCGAGAACATCCCCGAGTTCGTCCTGCTCAACGGCTACGGCGACTGCGGCACCATGGCTCTGGCCTTCATTACCCTCTGCCGTCGGCTGGGCATCCCCGCTAAGTGGCAGTCGGGCAGTGCCTGCCGCCCCGGGTCGATCGGGAGCCACGACTGGTGTATGTTCTATGTTGCCCCCTACGGCTGGCTCTACTGCGACCCCTCCTACGGGGAGGGCGCGGCGCGCGCCGGCAATCGGGAACGCCGCGACCACTACTTCGGCAACCTTGACCCCTTCCGTCTGGTCGCATCCGACGAGTTCCAGCAGGAGACCGAGCCGCCCAAGCAGCTCTGCCGCATGGATCCCTACGACAACCAGTCCGGCGAGGGCGAGTACGCCGACGGCGTCCACAATATCTTCTTCGACGACCGCACACACGGACGACGGGTGATCGCGGCGGAAGAGCTGGTATTTGAGAAAGGATAACAGATAAACGATATGAATGTATTCACATCTGCCCTGACCGAGCGAGAAGGTCAGAATATTCCCGTGCGCATCTCCATGACCTCGGGGCGGCGGGAGTCCGGCGCACGGCTGTTTGATGCGGTCTTTGGCGACGGCGAGGGAGAGGGCAGTCTGACCCGCCTGACCCCCGCCGAGGAGGCCTTCATGGGCATCTCTCACGAGGAAGATGACGAGACGACCGACATGACCGACGGCGAGGAACGCCTCGACCTGATCACCGAGGGCATCTTGGTCTGCCATGCTGACCCCGAAAGCGGTGCCGCCACCGTCACCATCTCCTACCCCGAAAGCGAGCTGACCGGCATGGAGGGGTCACAGTCCAGTGTGCTCTTCCGCACGGATGAGCCGGGGCTGATCCACATGATCCGCACCGGAACCGTCAACACCGCCCTGACCTTCCGCGAGCATTGCCGTGCCGTCTGCACCTACGATACGCCCTATATGCCCTTCCAGGTCTGCATCCACGGCATCCGCGTGGACAACCGCCTGCTGACCGACGGCATCCTGCTTTTGGACTATGTCATCGAGATACGCGGCGCACAGGCCGAGCACTGCTCCATGGAGATGCGGGTAGAGGAGC
>CAYXBU010000024.1:0-26221 GCA_964463245.1 uncultured Clostridium sp.
CAGAAACCCCCGACAGATCAACGGGTCTGTCGGGGGTTCTTTTTGCGGTGCCGGGGCGGAGAGTCGAGTCGCAGCAGATGCCGGCATTCGGGTGGTCTTTTGCGGTTCGCTTGCCGATTCCACTCCAATGGGATTGCATATCTCCCTCTCGCGCGCGCCGGACAATATGCACGCTCCGCGTGATGATATACCCTTGCTCCGCACATAATGCGTTGCTTATATGACTTGATATAAGTATATTTTCGCTTTCCGCTTTTCGGGTACTGTAAGCTTGAGCCCTTTTTCAATAATATCGGATCCGTTTATTATAAATTCACCGCCATCAAAATCCGTGAACTTATAATTGCATTCTTTATCAATGCCTTTTAATTCGAATATGGCTGTTTCATACGGTGATTTTTCTCGCCGAAACACCTCTATAATACCGTCTTTACGCGAAGGACGATCGAACTGCATTGCACACCATACATCAAGCTCACTGCTAACCTGTGTAAGAGAATAAAAATCCTCGGAGAAATATGGTCTGACCTTAAGATATTCGTTTGTATATTTTTTTATAAACTCTATCTTTTCCTTGCTGTCACAAAAAATTTCTCTTTCGGAGTAAGAGAAATTTGTAGATAAAGCGGCGGCATAGGCACTTCTTATACGATATTCATCATAAATTCTGCCGGCGCCTGTTCCGGAATATGGCATCCAAAGATTAAATGTCTGATTATGACATTGAGAAGCCTCTATGTCATAATTTGCCGGACACTGGAAATCACTTCGCCACAACGGAATACTGCGGCGTAAAGTTTCAATATCTATTCTTCTGCCACCGGAAGCACAGTTGTCTATAATAAGATTTGGAAACCGTTCAAGAAGAGCGTCCCAAAGCTTGTAGAGTCCATTAATGTGCTTTATTTCCGTGATTCCGCGTCGATCAAAGTCATCGTTTTTTCGCCAATAAGACAGGGGAGAGAAATTGAAATCCTGGCGGTAGCAGTCAATTTCCAAATCTTCAATAATGGTTGAAATTGCTTCAAAGCAGTAATTCCACGCTTCGGGATTACCCAAATTCAGCAAACGATTTTGACCGCAATCCGAATCGGAAGCAAGAAAATACTCCGGATGCTGTAAAGCAGTCGGCGTTGTATCTATAACCCGTTCCGGTTCAAACCATAAAAGCAATTTCATTCCGCAAGCGTGAACGGCTTTCGCCACATCCCTAAGTCCATTTGGGTGTATCAGCGGACTGATTTGCCAATCTCCGGTATGCGAAGGCCAATCTCCCTCAAATTCATCGGGTGTTGGTTTGGTGTCCTTTCCGTACCAGCCGGCATCCATCCATATATATTCAAAAGGCAATTCGTTTTTCTTAATAGCTTCAATTCGCCCGAGTACGGATTCGGTCGTCATTCCACCCCACACCCCTGCGCAAAGCGGGCCTGTTTTGTTTATTGCATTATCTCCTATAGCGGAAAAATACTCTTTAACGAGTCTTCTCCATTTGTTATGCGCAACCTCAGCTTCATCATAGGGCATAATAACGACCGATGAGGTCCTTAATCTTTCACCGGGCATAAGCTTGAAATTAGTATTTTCGATTCCGGATTTGACGGTAACACTATCGCTGTTTCGCCCAATTCGTGCGTTCCATTGTCCCGTCCAGCCAATAGCCACGATGTATCCTTTTCCGTTTTTTGAAATATTAAAAAACGGTGCGTTTTGCTCGCTGGAACGGCCGCCGGAAGCGCTATATGATTTCGTTTGTCCCGGATATATATGGTGTATTCTGTCATTGTTCTCAATTTTATCTATGTCGCAGTAAAATTCCGTCTTACTCCATGTTGAACCGTTGGGCGCATATATTTTTGTGGCTGTTTCAGGATCAGGGAAATATGCTTCCCATTTACGGTTTTCTTCATATTCCATCGGCAGAATACAGTCGCAGTCATATAGTTCAGATACTGTTTTGCCGGGCATATTCGAGGTGTTTTCAAGGTAATTTACCCATTCGTATGCGCCGTATTTATCATATTTTTTCAAAATATTTGTAACCGTAATACCATTGGAAAACCTATATACCGTAGTAAGAGTATTTCCCTCCTCCGACAACTCGATGTCAAAGTCTGCATTCCATATGCTTTCGCCATCCAATTTGAACGAAAATATTCTTTCATTTCCAAAGCATTTCATATAGATATCTCCGTTTTATTTCAATATAAAAATAAAACCCCGATAAAATCGGGGTTTTCGTGCACGGCATCCAATCAGACCGTAACACTTGGTGGGGGATGGTGGATTCGGACCACCGAAGTCAGTGACAACAGATTTACAGTCTGCCCCCTTTGGCCGCTCGGGAAATCCCCCCTATGGAGCTGGTGAACGGAGTCGAACCATCAACCTGCTGATTACAAATCAGCTGCTCTGCCATTGAGCCACACCAGCGTGAATTGATGCCCGCCCTGATCGTCACATCAGCGGAACGATGGTATTATACCACATCCTCGGGCTTTTGTCAATAGGTTTTCGCAAAGTTTTTTTCGGAAGGTCTAAAACCTTCCGCCTTGCCCCGTCGGGGCAAGCAGGCGGCACGGTCGCCCGCGCCGTCTGCTTTTGCCGACCTCCGGTCGGCTACCGACCCGCTATGTGTCGGCTATGTTCCCTCGATCAGCGTTCAGCCTCAGAACGGCAGGTCGGGCAGGATGCTGCCCTCGCCGGTCTCGGCCTCCTTGTAGGAGTCAGCGTCGGCAGGAGCGGCGATCGTCTGGCCGCCACGGGTCACGGTCACAGTAGCCGAGAGGCTGTACTTCATGCTCATCTCGCCCAGACCCTCGATGGTCTCGGACATATTGATGTCCACACCGAAGGATGCGCCCAGGATCTGACCCTCTGCATTGACGGTCAGGGAGAAGGAAACATCACTCCAGATAACCGACTTCAGCATCTCCAGCAGCTCAGCCACGGGGTCGGTCTCCACGCCGAAGTCCTCATCCATGCCCTCGTCCGGCAGAGCCTCGCCAGCCTCGCCGGCCTCACCGCCGATCTCACCCAACTGACCCAGAATGGTCGTGAGGGTGGCCGCGAACTCGGTCTTGACGCCCTTGCAGTTGATGGTCAGATTGCCGTCAGCCACGGTAGCCTCGACGGAAGCGAAGATGTCCGCGGGCTTGACGTTCATTAGAGGAGTCAACAGAGCCATGAACTGCTGCAGCTCGGCATTCTCGGCAGGATCGGCGGCAGTACCGTTCAGAGCGGCCAGAAGCTCGACCAGATCCTCGTCGGTGACGGTGATCTTCTCCTTCTCGGCCTCGGCACCCGCCGTGGCGGACAGGAGGTAGATGGTCTTGTCAGCGCAGATGACCGTGATGTCAGCCATCTCGGGGATGGTGACGGTCAGAGCCACACCGCCCTCGGCCAGCGTGACCGATGCGTTGAGAGCCATCTCGGTGGTCTGATTCATGCCGCCTATATTGACGGCGGTGGCCAGCTTACCGGCGACCTCGATCTTCATGTTAGCAGGCATGGAGAAGGAGAACTTGCCGTCCTTGATCTGCTGCTCAACGTTCTTGGACAGGCCGTCAGCCGTGGCACTCAGCTTGTCGGTGATAGCCGTCAGGGCATCCTTGGGCTCCATCGTGGTCAGGTCAGCGGCGGTCTCGATTTCGGTCTCGGTCTCGGTCTCGGTTTCGGTTTCGGTAGAGGACTCATTGTCGGTGTTGGATCCGGCCTCAGTCGTCGTGTCGGTGTTCTTGTCATCGTCACAGCCCGTCAGGACGCTCAGAGACAGGCTCAGGAGCATCAGCACAGACAGGGTCAGAGCAAGAAGCCGAAGCAGGTTGTTCTTTTTCATGTTTCGATCTTTCCTTTCTTTGGATTGTGTATAAACCCACGTCTATTATACCATACCCGCCCCCTCCGTGCAAGAGACAATCTCACGATTTTACCTTTTTCCGCCTTGCAACAATTGTTTATTGTGCCGGTTGGCATTCTGTTCGCTTTTTCCCTTGACAGCGGGCGAAAAATCCTGTATAATACAGATATGACCGAAAGGGCGATACCGCCCGGAAAGGACACCCTATGTATCAGGATCTGCATTCCCACACCTACTACTCCTTCTGCGGCAAGGACACCCCCGAGTCCATCGTGGAGGCCGCCATCGCGGGTGGGCTGGAGCTGTTCGGCATCAGCGACCACAACTACGGCATCGGCTACGGTCGCTTCAACGCCTTCCAGCACCCCGCCGCCGCCGACCTGCGGGGGGACTACGAGCGCACCCTGCGCCGCTATTACGATCATATCAACCTCATTCGGGAGAAGTACGCCGACCGCATCCGCGTCCTGCGCGGCATTGAGCTGTGTACCCTGTCGGATGACTACCACAACCGCTTTTCCCTGCCCGAGGGTGCTGACATTTCCTATTTTGACTACTGCCTGATCGAGAATCTGGACAGCCCCGCCTCCATCACCGGCGGCGACCTGTTTTCCTACGCGGCGCGGTGTGCCACGCCGGTCGTCGGGGTGGCGCATACCGACCTGTTCGCCCACATTGCGGCGCGCGGGGAGGATGCCTGCGACTACTTCTCCCGCATGGCCGAGAACAATATCTTCTGGGAGATGAACGTCAGCTACGACAGCATCCACAACTACCGTGTCCACGCCTACATGACCCGCTTCTTTGAAAGCCCCGAGCAGCAGGAGATCGTCCGCCGTTCGGGTGTGCGGGTCAGCGTGGGCTTTGACGGACACCGCGTGGAAGATTACCTCCCGGAGCGGGTCAAGGACTACTGCGACCGCTTGGTCGCGCTGGGGATCAAACAGCCGTTTGACGAATGATCTGACCGCAAAAAAGCTCCTCGCACAACACCGTAAGGTGCTCCTTTCCCTCGCCCCTGATTCTGAATACACTGTGGGGCAGGGGTTCCAGTATGTGCTCCCCCTTCGGGGGATGCGACCTGCGGGTCGCAACGTTTTGCGGCCTTCAGCCGCAACTCTTCAGGAAAACGAGGAGCAGGACAGCAAAACAACTTTTCCTCGACATGATAAAAATTCCGAAAAGTCCTTGAAGGGGGTTCGGGGATGAATGTTTGCCGCACGCGGCAAACTTCACGCCCGAGCGGCCGCACCGCCGGGGAAACTTCCCTTCAGGAAGTTTCCCCCAACGCTCCCCCGATCCCCCAAATCAATAATACGGAGGCCTTCCCCATGAGCTACTATCTCGGGATCGACATTGGCGGCACGAAATGTGCCGTCCTGCGCGGGGACAGCGAAGGGCGTGTCCTCGCCAAGTTGCGCTTTGACACGACCGACTGTGCCGGCACGGTAGCGCAGATACTGGACGCCGCCGCCCGTCTGGTCGATGAGGGGGCGCGGTCAGGTCAGCCGGTGGAGGCGGTCGGGGTCAGCTGCGGCAGTCCGATGGACTCGGAGCGCGGGATCATCAAGGAGCCGCCCAACCTGCCCGGCTGGGTAGACGTGCCCATCACGCGGCTCCTGTCCGACCGTCTGGGGCTTCCCGCCCGCCTGTGCAACGATGCCAACGCCTGCGCGCTGGCCGAGTGGCGGTTCGGGGCGGGGCGCGGCACGCGGAGCATGGTCTTCCTGACCTTCGGCACCGGCATGGGCGCGGGGCTGATCTTAGACGGTCGGCTGTACGCCGGCGCGACCGATGCCGCCGGGGAGGTCGGGCATATTCGACTGGCTCCCGATGGTCCCGTCGGCTACCACAAGCCCGGCTCCTTCGAGGGCTTCTGCTCGGGCGGCGGTCTGGCTCAGCTGGGGCGGCAGTTCGCAGAGGAGGCCATCCGCCGCGGCGACCCGCCCGCCTTCTGCCCGACCCTTTCCGACCTGCCCGCCGTGACCGCCAAGTCGGTCGCGGATGCCGCCCACGCGGGCGACCCCACCGCAAAAGCCGTCTATGAGCTGTGCGGAACTCGGCTGGGACAGGCTCTCGCCGTCCTGATCGATGTCCTCAACCCCGAGTGTATCGTCTTGGGCAGTATCTTCGCCCGTTCGGGCGACCTCCTCATCCCCGCTATGCAACACACCCTCGCCGCCGAGTGCCTCCCCGACTCCCTCGCCGCTTGCCGCATCCTCCCCGCCGCCCTGACCGAATCGGTCGGCGACCTCGCCGCGCTGACAGTGGCGATGGGAGTATAAGGAGCGAGGGGAAGGCGAACCTCGCAGCGGTGTGCGCAGAATCGCAGCTGAAAGCCGCAAAATGCTGCGACCCGCAGGTAGCCTCCCACTATTCTGCTTTCATAAAGAAAGACATAGAACCACAAAACAGAAAGAGAGATCTGACATGAAAAGCCTATCCTACAAGACCTACTTAGACAAAGTTGTTGGCTGTTTTCTGGGGAAAACGGTGATCGGCACGCTGGGTGCGCCCTACGAGGGCATCAAGATGCCGCTGGAGCAGCCCTTCAAGCCCGAGATGATCAACACCATGCTGCCCAATGATGACCTTGACCTGCAGGTGCTCTGGCTGGATGTCGCCGAGAAATACGGCGAGGACTTCACCTCCGACCAGCTGTTGGAGCGGTTCGTGACCCACTGCGACTACAGCCCCGGCGAGTACGCCATCATGCGTAAGAATTGGCTTCGCGGTATTCACCCGCCGGTCTCCGGCTCCTTCTGCAACGACTACTACCGCGAGGGGATGGGCTGTCCCATCCGCTCCGAGGTATGGGCTTGTCTGGCTCCGCTGGACACTGAGCGGGCGGCAGAGTTTGCCGAGCGGGACGGCGTGCTGGATCACGAGGGAGAGTCAGTCTTGAGTGAGCGGTTCTTCGCCGCGCTGGAGGCGGCGGCCTTTGCGGTGGACGAGCACACCTGCGACCTGTACGCGCTGGTCGAGGAGGGACTTTCGGTGGTGCCCGAGGACTGCCGCTTCCGCGAGCTGGTGGAGGATACGGTAGCCCTCTGTCGCCGCTATGACGACATCAAACTCATCCTTCGCAAGATATTGTTCAAATATGGTCATCCCGACTGCACCAACCTGTTCCAGAACATCGGGATCACGCTGGCAGCTCTGCTCAAGGGCGGCCTTGACCCCATCAAGACCGGCATGGATGCCCTCAACTGCGGCTTTGACACCGACTGCACCTGCGCCACAGCGGGCGCGATCATCGGTCTGATCCGCGGAGCCGACTCCCTCAACGCCGCCTACGGCTGGGGAGAGACCAAGTTCGTGCTGGGGGTACGCTCGGAGCGTCGCTCGGACAGCGTGACCGACTTTGCCGAGGATGTCGCGCACCTGGGCTGTGCCTTCAATCCCGGGCTTCTGACCGATGCCCCCGAGGTACACTACGACTTTATCCGTGATCCCTCCCCGGTGTCGGTCTCGGTGATCTACGAGAACGGCGAGGACGGCCGCCCGGATGCCTCCATCGCGCCGGGCGAGACCCGCAGTGTGGCACTGGTGCTGGAGAACCGCACCGACACGCCCCTGTCGGTCGAGCTGACGGTCAAGGGGGACGGCTGTGACGAGGCGGCGCACCTGGAGCTTGCCCCGCGCGCCGACGATGCCCACATCGTCCTGATCCACTGCCCCGCTGATCGGGAGCTCCTGCCCGAGAAGAACCTGTATGAGGTGACCTACACGGTCGGGGACTATGTCGGCCACTACAGCTTCGGTCTGGTCGGAGCCACCCTGTGGAAGGCGGTCGGCCCCATCTGGCGCACCGATCCCATCTGCACCACCGAAAAGCTGTTGGCAGTGCCCAACTACTGGCACCTGATGACCGCCCCCGGCTACCATGGCGACCCCACCGACATCGTGCGGCGGTTCCACTTGAATTTCGCCGTGGACACCACCACCCCCTACATGAGTCCCGACGAGCTGTTCACCCCGCTCGACCCCGAGGCCGTGACGACCTATGAGGAGACCCTGTTTGCCCAGCGGCAGGACAGCTTCCGTATGGAGGACATCTGCGGGTTCCAAGGCCCCTCGGTGATCTATCTGGCACGGGAGCTGGTCTCCCCGACCGACGAGGAGGTCTGCATCCAGCTGGGGCACAGTGCCCCGGTCGCGCTCTGGATCAACGGTAGTCTGATCTGCGAGAGCCACGACTGCGACAACTGGGATGCCGAGAACCTGCACGTCCAGCACATCAAGCTCCGCGAGGGTGTCAACCGCATCGTCCTGCGCCTGACGCGGGTCAATGGGGACGCCAAGTTCAACCTGACCTTCTCCGAGGGCGCGACCTGCGCCTCGCACATCCTGCACTACGCCTCCAAGAACCCGAAATACTTTAACTGATCAAAAGAAAACAGCGGCGCGGGCAGCTTCCCTTATGGGGGAGGCTGTCCCGCGCCGTTTTGGATGATTTGAATATGGTTCGGAATGGGTCGTGATCCCTTACAGGAGCACCGAAAGCTCCGGCTCCTTGAACAGTCCCTCCGGCTTGAGGTGGTACTCATACGACCAGGCATCCCCCTCGGTGCGCCAGGTGATGGGACCGGGGTAGGCGTAGGTCTCGTCGGCCAGGTGCACGGGGCCGAAGGTATTGGTGCGATTGATGGCGGCGGTGACCGTGACGGTATGCTCCCCGGCGGGCAGGTGCTCAAACTCGGTCTCGTAGGGGGCAAAGGCGACTATATGCGGTTCCCCGCCGTCCGCTGCCACCTCCAGCACGGCGGCGTTATACTGTGGCACCCGCACGCACAGGCGACCATCGGCGGGGGTGGTGACGCTGTACCGATAGGTGATCTTGCCGCTGTAGAAAGGCAGACCCTGCCCCGTGATGCTCCCGTGCGCCAGTGCGGGCGGCGGGGGGATGACCGTCTTGACCCGACCCGCGACCCGTACCCCGAAGTCCCCCAGCAGATAACACCACTCGGTCGCGGTGCGCCGCCCGAAGGGGAGGGTGATCTCCAGTACATTGCACCCTTGCCGGAGTCCCGGCAGGGGGATGGTCAGGATGGCTCTGTCCACATAGAAGCCGTCTGACGTGGCGGGCACATCCTGTCCGTTGAGGTGGATGGTCGCGGACTCGCCCCCCTCCAGTGCCAGGTGCAGGGGAGGGGTGTCTGTCTCGCTCTGCACCGTAAAGCGCAGGCGCACGCGGTGGGTGATGGGTTCATCCGGGATGACCCACGGCTGGAGTGCCTGGTTGCCCCACGGCTCCCAGCCCAGGCGGCGGCGCAGGGCGGTATCGGCGCGCAACAGCTCCTCCTCCGCCTCAAAGGGCTGATCATCCAACGCATACTCCGCCGTGTCTAAAAGCAGGACATTCGGCTCATGCAGGGTATAGGGCACCTGCGGGAAGCAGGTCTGCAGGGGCAGGCGAGTCTTGGACAGGCGGGTCGGCAGGGGCGTCGCCTCCCCCGGTGTCAGGCGCAGCAGGAGACTGTCGTACATCCACAGGCGACGCGGGATGGTCGTCCCGCGTTCATCCTGCGTGGCCGAGATAGGCTCATGGGTGCCGCGCAGGGTGTCATACAGCTCGGCCGTATACTGCCCCGGTAGGCGGATGGTGATGTCCTCGGCTTGGCTGATCAGGCGATTGTAGGGGTCGGAGGCGTGGGCGATGAACAGCCACAGCTCCCGCCCGTCCCGTTGCATCCGATAGATCAGGTCATCCGTAAGGCCGCCGTCCGCCCGACGGATATCCACCGTGCGGAAGGGTGCCAGCGCGGACAGGAGCGACCCGCGATCAAACGGGATGCAGACCGATCCCTCGGCGGCCGCCAGCCGTGCGGGGCGGTCAGAGGGGGCGGCCTCCTCTAAGGACGGGATGCGCCCCATGAAGATCAGTCGGCCGCCCGCCGCCGAAAAGGCCTCCAGCCGCTCCAGCGTGGTGGAGCGCAGTGTCTCACAGCCCGGCACCACCACGACATCGTAGGCCATCCGTCCGACCCGCAACGGTGCCCCGCCCTGCGGGCACAGCTCGGGCAGGAGGGACTCGGAAATGTAATCATAATCCACCCCGCCGCGCAACAGCCACTCGGCGGTGTGCAGGAACTGCTCGTCCAGGGTCTCCTTCAGCATCCCGTCCTGCGCGACGGTGCCGGTGTGCAACCAGAAGCTCTCGATGGGGTGCAGGACAGCCACACGCACCACCGGCTCCCCACGGGTCATGGCGGTGTTGACCCGTGCAAAATGATCCTCGATATAGCGATATTCCCGATACCACGGGGAATGATCGTCGATGGCGGCGGGGTAGTCCCGCTTGGCCTGTCCCTTCATGGACATCCAGGACAGGTGCGGCACCCGAATGCTGACCCCGCAGGCCGCTTGCCAATCCCCCTGCGTCTTGTGGCCGCGGAAGCCGAAGTCCCAGGAGGTCACGCCGTACAGCTCGCTGAGCATCCCCTCCCGCCCGTACTGCCGCACGGCGGACTGGCACTGTTTGGCGGTGGTCAGTTCGAAGTGGTGGCAGAGCATATCGATGCCCGGCAGGGTAAAGCCGCGATAGAGTCGCATGACCTCCCCGGTCGAGGTGGTCTGGCTTGATAGGCTCCCCTCCATCAGGGCATGACCCGTAAAGCCCACGCCGTGCTCCCGACACCACGCACCGCACAGGTCGGTGTAGGCCTCGGCGAAGCGGTCGCAGACATGGTTGCGGTAGCGGTAACGGAAGCGGGAGACCCGCCCCTGCGGCAGGTTCCAGATCAGCTCCGGCAGGTGGGGGATCAGCTCCTCCCCGTAGGCGGCGCGGAAGCTGTCCGGCAGATCGGCGGTATAGGGGAAGGTGACCTCCTCCCGCGCACGGGGCGCGGACAGAGCGTTGCCGCGATGGAGCTGGGGTTCGTCGGTAAAGATGGCCGGCACGACACCCCCGAAGCGATCACCCACCGCGCGGCGGTAGGCCTCGTAGGTGGTGTCGATAAAGCACT
Source organism: uncultured Clostridium sp. (assembly GCA_964463245.1). Taxonomy (GTDB): domain Bacteria; phylum Bacillota; class Clostridia; order Oscillospirales; family CAG-272; genus CAMEON01. The sequence goes on from CAYXBU010000024.1 coordinate 10,828, forward strand.
GCATGGCCTCGCGGGACATCACATCCACATAGGCCTGCCCGTTGAAGCGCGGCTTTTTCTCGGCGGTCTCATGGTAGATATACCAGTCCCCCTCCGCCTCGTCGGCGGGATCCATCTCGTACCCGACCAAGCAGTCCTGCTCGTCCAGCCGAATGCGGAACCGCGCCAGCAGGCGGCGCATGGGGACAGGATCCTCCTCGTCCCGTATCTCGTGGAGCGGGAGCGGGCGGGGCGAGAAGCGCATCAACTGTTGGCGGTAGCGCGGCTCCCGCGTGACATACCCTCCGCCAAAGCCCGACGGCCAGCGATCCTCGTCGTACAACCACGCCAGCATCCCCTGCGCCTCGGCCTCCTCGGCGCAATCCGCTACCAGATGCAGGAACTCCTCGGACAGGTAGGGTATCTCCAGCCCGTACCGAACGTGCATATGGAACCCGCCAAATCCCATCTCGCGGAACATCCCGATCTGGCGAACCAGCTCCTCCCGCTCGGGTCTCCCGTTCCATGCCCAAAACGGTGTCCCGCGATACTCCGCCCCGGGACACCGAAACAGCTCGTCGGTCAATTCATCATCAAAGCCATGCGGATACAGTGCCATATATGAACTCCTTTTTGCGGAAAGTGGTTCTTCTCTATTCCCGATCTTCCATCATCCGAACACGCGGCTCTTACGGATCACCGCAAGCAGGCACAGCCCCAGCAACCACGCCGAGACCACCTCCCCCAGCCCGACCGTCAAGAACAGGAACGGCAGGGCATCCGGCAGGTCGTAGGCGAACTTAAGCACCAAGGGCACCACCACGGTGTTGGCGACCACGGTCGGCAGGGGGAGCAGACTCCGACAGGCGCGGGCGGAGCGGGATAAGCCCGCCGACTCGGCGCGCCGTGCCATGCGGGACAGCCCCCGCGCGCCCAGTGCCCCGACCAGGGTCGCCAGCGAGCCAAACAGGACATCCCAGATGACCGCCCCCGTCAGCAGATTCGCCAGCAGACAGCCCACGAACAGCCCCGGCACCGCCGCCGGAAAGTAGTACGGCAGGACGCACAACGCCTCGGACAGGCGCACCTGTATCGCCATGGAGGACAAGCCGACCGTCGAGCAGAGCAGGGTCAGGGCGACATACAACGCCGCCGTCATGGCTCCTACGGCGGCATACAACGCCGCCTGCCTTGCATTCTTTCGATTCTTGCGTGTGGATGATGATCCCATGATCCGATTCTCCTTAGTTTTGTTTTAGGTGAGGATGGTTCCGAACTCACCGATGGTACACGAACCCCTTGACGTTGATGGGAGTTAAAAGCATCCGCGTTCTGCCGGACTTTTAGCTCCATCCGTATCTATTTCTGCATTTTCTACAGCATAGGATGTGCGCGAGGAAAAATGAGACCCGTTTTCGAAAAGTCTATTTTCATTTCGTAAAATCATTATATCACACCTGCATACAAAAATCAATCATATTTCAGCACACCAACCAAACGGTTACGATTTCGTTTGCGCGGAGCGCAATATCATTTACGGCGCGCCGTAACATCATTGGGCGCAAGCCCACTCCATTTGAGGCAACGTCTCAACATCGTTCATTTGTGCCGCAAGCGGCAATGACGTTCTCGCTTCGCCCGAAATGATGTTGCCCCGGCGGGCAAATGATATTGTGCCTGCGGCACAAATGAAAAATTCGAAAGCCGAGGCTTTCGAATTTTTGGCTGGGGTGGCCGGATTCGGACCGACGCGTGCGGGAGTCAAAGTCCCGTGCCTTACCGCTTGGCTACACCCCATCATACCTACCTATTGTAACACATCTTGCCCGCTTTGTCAAGTACATTTTTTTCACCCGACCCGACCCTCGCCGCTCATACCGAGAGCGGCGAGGGTCGTCGGGAACCGTCTCCATCCGATATCCTGCCCTACCCTGCCCGATCACGCCCACGAGGGCAGCTCCATGTCGGGTGCTTCCCGATAGCTGACCTGCGCCGGGTCGGAAACATCCAGCACGGCCTTGCTACCCGTGGATTGCTGGCGGGAGAGCACCAGCTCGGCCTGGGACAGTTTGTAGGTCAGACTGTCGGCGTTCCCCAAGTATACCTTGATACGACCGTCCAACAGGAACCACAGACCATACCGATCCCCCAGCTCCATGCCGGTCACGCGGGTACCCATTGAAGAACTCAGGATGGCATCCCGCACCGTCCCCACATAGCGGAAGTATTCCTCCGCTGTTTTCCCGGACGGGGGGGCTACATCCGCGTCGGCCGCCTCCCCCTCGGCGGGGTAGGTCAGGTAGCGGTAGGTCAGTGTCTCGCCGACCTGCAGCCATGCCTCCTCCGGCAGACCTATGTACGGCGCGTTCATGCTCCGCCACGCATCCGGGGCGGTGTCCACGGCGATCACCCGCAGGGTGTCGGCCGAGAGCAGGTATTCATTCTGATAATGGCTCGTCCGCAGAAAGCGTTTCTCCTCGGTCACCGAGATGGACACGGTGCCGTTCATACTCCGCTCGACCTCCACGGTCGCCAGCATGGGGCACTTCGTCTGCAGGTGTTTCTCCACCTCCGAGGTGCTAAAGTCTAACATACGGTCACCGACCTGTATGCCGGACACGGACAGCAGATCGTCCCCGTTGTACCCAACAGCACCCTCTACCCGCAGATTCGTCACCACCCACGCCATGGAGCCGAAGGTCAGCCCCAGCGTCAACACCAGCAGGATGGACAGACCCACCATGCACCCGTGCACCGCCCGCCTGACACGGATGCGCTTGTGCGCTTGCGCACGGTTCCCGAAATGCCCCTTCGTCAGGAACAGCTCGCGGAAGGTGTATGGGCGGTTGATGGCCGCCTTGCGCCGCATCCGCCGCGTCAGCCGCCGCAATCGTTTTCGCAGCTTTGCCAATGCCACCCACACTCACTTCCCTTCCTCTTTTTTCTCCCGGATCAGCTGCATCAGCTCCCGATACAGCTCCCGATTAGCGTTCGGGCAAGCAAACCGCTCCCGCGCTCGCCGTCCCATATCCTGCCGCCGTGCGGCATCCTCGATCAGGGGGGCGACAGCACGCCACAGGCCGCCCTCCGCCAATTCCTTCTCCTCCACGCATATTCCCGCGCCGACCGTAGCCAAGGCCTCGGCGTTCCGCAGCTGATGGTTATCCGCCACATAGGGGGAGGGCACCAGCACCGCCGCCTTGCCGGTCAGAGCCAGCTCGGAGACGGTCATAGCCCCCGCGCGGGAGATCACCAGATCCGCCGCCGCCATCTGTACGGGCATATCGTATATATACTCCACGAGCCTTACCTGCGGACAGCCGTCAGCGCGGCTCTGCTTCAGGTTCTCGGTCGTGCGGGCCATGTCCCGCCGCCCGGCGGCAAAGGTCAGCTTGACGCGTGGGAAGGACGCGGACAGTTTCTCCGCCAGCACCACCAACGCGTCGTTGAGATGCTCCGCCCCCAGACTGCCGCCGAAAGCCAGGATATACACCTCGTCGGGGGCGATCCCCAGCGACTCCCGTGCTTGCTCACGGGAAACTTCCCCAAACCCGGGAACCGTCGGGTTGCCCACCCGAACGACCTTTCCCTGCTCGGCCTCGGACAGCCCCAGCCGTGCCGCCGTCTCGGGGAAATTGATGAAGATCCGATCCACCTTGTGCGCCAGCTGACGGACAGCCTTGCCGGGCAGGGCGTTGGACTCATGCAGGGCGGTCGGGATCCCCAACGCGGCACCCTCCGCCACCACCGGCCAGCAGGCATAGCCGCCGGTCCCGATGATCAGGTCGGGGGCAAATGTGCGGATCAGCCGCCGCGCCTCCCGCCGTGCCCGCAGCATGACGACAGGGAGGATGAGGTTCGCGGGGTGGCAGATCGGACTGCGGAGGCCGCGGATGTGGATGGGCTTCAGTTCGTAGCCCGCGTGGGGCACCAGATCGTTCGCCTTGTCCCTCGGCAGTGCCGAGGCGGCAAACAGGAGCTGCACATCCGGCTGATGAGCACGGATCTCCCCTGCGATAGCCAATGCGGGGTTAACGTGTCCCGCCGTCCCGCCTCCTGTCAACAATACCTTCATGTCCCACACCCCCTTCGTGTCTTTCGACACAATGTCACCTTATATTATAGCATCAAAGCCGCCGATATGTCAATATTATTGAGCAAAGTTTTTAGAATACGCTCCACTATCCCCTCTTTTGGTAGGAATACCGCGAGATATTCAGCACGATCCCCATCTCGAACAGCTGTAGGATCAGGGACGTGCCGCCCGAGGAGAAGAACGGCAGGGATATGCCCGTATTCGGCACCGAGTTGGTCACCACCGCGATATTCAGCACGGTCTGGAGCGCGACCTTGGATATCAGCCCATAGACCGCCAGAGACGTAAACTTATCCGGCGCACGGGATGCGATCCGAAAGCCTCGCCATATCAGGAGCACGAACAGCAGGATCACCAGCACCGCGCCGATGAAGCCCAGCTCCTCGCACACGATGGTGAAGATGAAATCATTCTGCGGCTGGGAGACATACCCATACTTCTGGCGGCTGTTGCCCAGACCGACTCCGAAGAAGCCTCCCGACCCGATGGCATACAGCCCCTGCAGGGTCTGCCACGCCGACCCCAGCGGATCCGCCTCGTCGATGTTCCACCAGGTGCTGACCCGCGCCATGGCGTAGTCCGACACCAGCAGTACCACCACCACCGCCGTCACACCGATGGCTCCCAGTATCAAGAACCACTTCTTGTCGGTGCCGCCGATGAACATGGTGACCAGCCCCAGCAGGCCGATGATGATGATGCCCGACAGATGATGCTCCAGCATGACCAGCACGCAGATCAGCCCGAACACGCACATGGGGTAGAGCACCCCGTAGCGGAACTGCCCGCCGAACTTCTGCCGCGTGGCGATCTGCTTTTCATACTTGGTCATGATCAGCGCGATGACCAGCACCACCGCCATCTTGGAGATCTCGGAAGGCTGGAGCGACAGCGGTCCGATCTGGATCCAGCGGGTCGCGCCGGAGCCGTAGCTGGAGCCGATGACCAGCACCAGCAGGAGCAGTACCACCGACCCCGCATAGGCCACCACCCCAAACGCCCGCCAGAACCACGGCCGCGCCTTGATGACAAAGGGCACCGTCACGGCGGCGGCGATGATCAGGTAGGCTATATGCCGCTTGAGGTAGTAGGCACTGTCCCCGTGATATTGCGATGCGTAGACCGAGCTGGCACTGTAGGCCATGATCGCGCCGAAGACCGTCAGCAGGATGACGATGAGCAGAAACGGCGTGTCGATCCCGCCCTTGACCAGTACATGATCCGACTCCCGCAGCTCCGGGGTCGGGTGCAGCGGCTCGGTGTAGACCGGATCGTGCCGCTCGCTGTACCGATCTAATTGCCGCCCGCGGGCATCCAGCCAGCGGGAACCATACCCCTTCCGCGAACGAGGCCGTACCCGCCGCGACTCGCGGTGGTCATCTTGATTTGGCATGGATGTCACCTCCTTGTGGGGGAAAGGCGTGGGGAAACTATCTAACGATTCGCCGTCCCCCGCTCTATTGAAACACTGTTTTTCCTGTAAGCTGTCATCTCCCCAGCCACGCCAGCACACAGAACACCACCGACACCCCCGAGAAGAGTGCCATGATCCCGTACTCGCTAAAGCCCCACTTCTCAAAGCTGTGATGGATGGGGGCGATGGGGAAGATACGCTTGCCGTGGCTCAACTTGAAGTAGGCGCGCTGGAGGAAGCTGGTCAGCATATCCATCACGAAGACGAAGGCTGCCAGCACGAACAGGAGAAGCTCCCCCATCATCATGGCCACCCCGATGATGACCCCGCCCAAGAAGAGCGAGCCGGTGTCCCCCATGAACATCTGCGCGGGGTAGTGGTTGAACACGAGGAAGCCCAGCACCCCCGCCAGCAGAGCCACCGAGAGCACGGTGCTGTCCGCGTCCAGACGGCTGACCGCCAGAAGGAGCATGAAGGTCGCCACCGTCGCGCAGACCGAAGAGGCCAGCCCGTCCAGTCCGTCGGTGAGGTTGGTCGCATTGACCACGCCGAGCATGACCAAGAGGTACACGGGATAGGAGAACCAGGACAGCTCCAGGCGGTAGTCGGTAAAGGGAATACGCAGGGAGGTCTCCAAATGCCCCGTGGCGCGGAGCATGGCCAAGAAGGCCGCCGCCAGCACCAGCTGGAGCAGGAGCTTCTGTCCCTCGCTCAGACCCTCGTTCTGCTTGCGGATCAATTTGCAATAATCGTCAATAAAGCCGATGGCGGCGTTCCCCAGCGCATACAGCACCGCCAATGCCAGCGGAACCAGCTCCCTCCCCTCGTCCTGCAGGGCGCGGTAGATCGCGTAGCCCGCGACCGACAGCAGGAATGCCAAAATAAAGCAGATACCGCCCATGGTGGGGGTGCCCTCCTTGGTCTTGTGCCAAACAGGCCCCTCGGCGCGGATGGGCTGTCCCAGCTTGAAGTGTCGCAGAACGGGCAGCAGGATGAAGCCGAAGATCACCGTCAGGATGAGTGCCGCGCCACCCGCCGTGGCGGCCAGTATCGCAAGCTCGCGTGTTGTATTCATAGTCATTTTCTCCTTTTTCCGGGAACGGTCATTCCGTTATCTTTATACCCTTACTCCGTCCATCGACCCTTCAATATCTCCGTCAGCCTCTCGGCCACGGTCTCCAGCCGCAGGGCGCGGCTCGCCTTGATCAGCAACATATCCCCCGGTCGGAGTGCCTCCGCGATAGCAGCAACCATGGTTGCGGCGACCTCCTCGGAGTCCACCTCCCCGCCCTCGGCGGCAAAGGCTCGGACGAACGGCAGGCCGCCATCGGCGGCTCCTGCGGCGATCTGTGCACCGGATGCCCCCACCGTCCAGAGCCCGTCCAGCCTTGCGGCGGCATACTCACCGACGGCGCGGTGCAGGGAGTCGCTGTCCGTCCCCAGCTCCCGCATATCCCCCAGCAGAGCCAGCCGCCGCCCGTTCGCGGGGAGGTCGGCGAGGGTGTCCAGTGCCACCCTGACCGACTCGGGCGCGGCGTTATAGCAATCCAGCACCAGCGTGACATCCCCGACACAGCGGGTCTCCTGCCGCAGGTGCGCCGCACGGTAGCCGGCAAGGCCTCGTGCGACCGCCTCCCGACCCATGTCGGAGAGGTAGCCCACCGCCGCTGCATAGGCGGCATCCAGTGCCATATGGGCACCGTGCGCGGGAACATACAGGTCAGACCAGACCGCCCCGCTCGGCAGACGGAGGGAGAAGGCGGTTCCCTCCCCCATCGGGCGAATATCCGACAGGAAGAAGTCAGCCGACGGATCCTTTGCCGAGACCGCGTGTACGGTCACCCCCGCCGTGCCGTCCCGATAGGCGGGCGGCAGCTCCCGAAGGAGGAGTGGCTCGTCCCCGCAAAGGACAAGGTGTCCCCCGGGGTGCATCCCGTCCAGTATCTCCAGCTTGGCGCGGGCGATATTCTCCCGCGTACCGAGATAGGCAAGGTGGGAGCTGCCGACATTGGTGATGACCGCGATGGTGGGTCGTGCCGCACGGCTCATGGCGGATATCTCCCCCCGTGCGCTCATGCCCATCTCCAGCACCGCCGCGCGGTACTCCGTCCCGATGCCCAGCACGCAGAGCGGCATCCCGATGACGGAATTGTAGTTGCCCTCGCGGCAGAAGGTGGGAGCCTGCTCCCGCAGGACGGCGGCGCACAGCTCCTTGACGGTGGTCTTGCCGACGCTCCCGGTCACGGCCGTGACCGAAAGCTCCGAGAGGTAGGTGTCCCGAACCCCCGCCGCCAGCCGTGACAGAGCCGCCACGGTATCCTCGACGCGGATATAGCACCCATCAAGCCCCTGCGGCACCTGTTCGCAGAGCACGCAGGCGCACCCCGCCGTCCATGCCGTCGGGATGTAGATATGCCCGTCCACCCGCTCCCCACGGATGGCGCAGAACAGCCCGCCCGACTCGACCTCGCGGGAGTCGGTGCAGACCGACCATATCGGTTGGGCCTCGTCGACCCCCGCAAGGATCAGCTCCCCGCCGACCCACTCCGCGATCAGCTCGGCGATCAGGGGGATGGATGTGTAGGTCTTCATGATTCTTCTTTTTCGGGGGGAAAACTTCCGGAAGGAATTACAACTGCCGTTACGCGGACAGCCGGTGAAGTTTGCCACGGAGCGGCAAACATTCACATCCCCGAACTCCTTTCGAGTACTTTCAAAAGCTGACGGCGCTGGATCGGACGACCTCACACGCCCAGATAGTCCCGCACGATCTTCCTCTCGTCGAACGGATGCTTCCCACTCGCGTCGATCTCGTAGGTCTCGTGCCCCTTACCGCACAGCAGGAGAACATCTCCCATCCGTGCCGTGCGTAGCGCGTAGCGAATGGCCTCGGCGCGGTCGGGAATGACCGCGTACTCGGACTCCCGATCCATCCCGGAGAGAATGTCCCGCAGGATGGCCTCCGGCTCCTCGCCTCGGCTGTTGTCCGAGGTGATGACCGTCATGTCGGCAAGGCGGGAGGCGATCTGCGCCATGCGGCGGCGTTTGCTCCTGTCGCGCTCCCCGCCGCATCCGAACAGGAGCAGGATGCGCCCGACACGGCTCTTGCCCCTCTCCCGCCGCACCGCGTGGAAGGTCAAAAGCAACCGCTCCAGCGCATCGGGGGTATGGGCATAGTCAATGAAGACCGAGAAGGGGGCATCCCCTGTCGGCACCCGCTCCAGCCGCCCCGGTACACCGGGAAGATCCGCCAGCGCATCCTTGATCACGCGGGGGGAGATCCCCAGTGCCAGTGCCGTCTCGGCGGCCAGTGTCGCGTTGAGCACGGTAAAGCTCCCGGGCATCGGGCAGGACAGCCGCATCCGCAGGTCGGGCGAGGTCAGGCGAAACTCCACACCCTCCAGCCCCCGCAGGTGCACCTGTCCCGCATCACAGCGGGTGCAGGGACGGGCGGTCGGTGCATCCGCAAGCCCTCCTCCCGCCGCCCGATCCGACACGCGGCAGATGCGAAACTGCTCGACCGGCAGAGGGCGCAGGAGGAGCCGCCGTCCCCAGCGGTCATCCCCATTGATTATCCCCACCCGCGCCTGACGGAAGAGGGTCTCCTTAGCGGAAAAGTAGCTCTCCATATCCCCATGGTAATCCAGATGCTCGGGAGAGAGATTGGTAAAGACCGCCGCCTCGAAGTACAACGGCTCCACCCGCCCCTGCGCCAGCGCGTGGGAGGAGACCTCCATCACGACGGTGGCCTGTCTGTCCCCCGCCGCCTCGACCATATCCGCCAAGGCGGCGTACAGCTCCTCGGGGTCGGGGGTGGTCATGGCGGCTGTCCCTGCGACCGAGCCGTAGGGGTGCAGCTGTCCGCCGTCCCGCCCCGGCAGGGAGTAGCCGAGGGTACCCATGCTCCCGCAGGGCAGACCCGCTCGGCGCAGGATATGGCAGAGCATGGCGGTGACGGTGGTCTTGCCGTTGGTGCCGGTCACCCCTACCAGCCGGAGCCGCCGCCCCGGTTGCCCGTACCATGCGTTCACCAGCCGTGACAGAGCGACCGAGGCCGCCATGCCCTCAGGGAGGATCAGGGTGACCACGCCCACAGGCGACGGGTACTCTGCCGTCGGGGTATACAGGACAGCGACCGCGCCCCCCGCGACCGCCTCGGGAATATAGCACCGCCCGTCGGTGTGCCCGCCGGGCAGAGCCACGAACAGCCACCCCGCCCGCACGCGGCGGGACGAGGCCGTGACCCCGCAGATCACGGTGGTCTCGGCACCGACGGGGCACTCCAGCCCTGCCGCACAGCAAAGTGCGCCCAGGAGCATGGTCCTGTCGGGTGCGGGATGAGATGCGGATGCTTCCATGTCGGATCCTCCTCTTTTGGTTAGGGGTAGGGGATCGGTTTGAAACATCCTGTTTTTTGCAGATCGGTTTTTTTGCGCTTATTCCGTGTCGTCCTTACTGCGGAAGGTGACCGTGATCACGGTACCCGGTGCGACCTCCGTCCCGGCGGGAATATCCTGCGAGATGGCGACGGCACCCGTTCCGCTGAGGTAGTTATTGGTTCCCTGAATGCGGATATTCAGGCGGCGATTGGCCAGCACCTCGTTGGCCGAGACCGCCGTCCGACCCAGCAGGTCAGGCACGATCACGGTCTCCTCCGAGGCCTGCCGGGAGGTGTAGAGGATCAAGCGAGCGCGAGCCGCCTCCACCTTGACCCCCGGCGCGGGAGACTGCGCGTAGACCACGTTCCCGTCCCCGACCACCTCGACGGTGTAGCCCCGCTCGGCGGCGTAGCTTCGGGCAGCATTGACGCTCCAGTAGGTGACATCCGGCACGGTCTTGGCTAAGTTCGCCAGCTCCTTGTCGGTATAGACCGCCTCCACGCCGAGGTAGGGCAGGACGGCCTCCATGACCTTGGCGAGGTACGGAGCCGCGACGTAGGAGCCGTACAGCACCCCTTGTGTGGGTTCATCCACCAGGATCAGCACCGCGATCTTGGGGTCATCCGCCGGGGCAAAGCCCACGCAGGAGCAGACGTAGTATTCCCGACCGCTGTCGTCCTTCTTGTCGATCTTCTCAGAAGTACCCGTCTTGGCGGCAACGCGGTAGCCCGCGACGTAGGCATTCTTGGCACCGCCGTTCCCCGACACGCCCGCCTCCAGGATCTCCGCTAAGATCGAAGCGGTCTCGGCGGATATGACCTGCCGACGGGGTTGTGCATCATAGGTCTTGACGGTGTTCCCGTCCGCGTCCAGCTCCTCCCGAAGGAGGTGCGGGGTCATGAGGTTGCCGCCGTTTGCGACCGCCGCGACCGCCATGATCTGCTGGAGCGGGGTGATCTTGAAGTTCTGCCCGAAGGAGGAGGTCGCCAGATCCAGCTCCTTGAAGTTATCGGGGTCATAGAAGATGCTGACTCCCTCGCCCGGCAGGTCAACACCGGTCTTTTCCAGGTAGCCGAAGGAGCGGAAGTAGCTGTAGAACCGATCCTGCCCGATACGCAGACCCATCATCATCAGGATGGGGTTGCAGGACTGCTGGAGACCCTCCGCAAAGGAAAGAGTACCATGTCCCACCAGCTTATGGCAATGGATGGTGCGGCCGCCGACCTTGAAGTAGCCGGGACAATAGAAGGTCTCGCTTGCATTGACCAGGCCCTCCTCGTATGCCATGGAGGCGGTCGTGATCTTGAAGGTGGAGCCGGGGATGTAGGCCTCGGTGATGGCCTTGTTCGACCAGGTGTTCAGCTGCAGCTCCTGCTTGAGGGCGGTATACTCACTGCTCCCCTCGGCGTAGCCGCTGGATTGCAGGATCTTGAGACTGTCGGCGTTGAGGGTGCGGGGGTCGTTGAGGTCGAAGGTGGGGTAGGTCGCCATGCCGAGGATGCCGCCTGTCTCCACGTCCACCACGATACCGCAGGCGCGGTTCGCGCCGCCCGACTCGATGTAGGCGGTAGACAGCTGTTCCTCCAGCACCGATTGGATGTAGACATCCAGCGTGGTCACGATGGAGTGACCGTCATCCGCGCGGATGTAGCTTTGGTACTCGTCGGGCATCTCGTTGCCGTGGGAGTCCCGTGCCGTGATGTAGCGTCCGTTGGTGCCCGCCAGCGAGGTGTTGTATTCCAGCTCCAGCCCGTAGGCTCCGCCGCCGTCGCTGGTGGTAAAGCCCAGCACATGGGCAGCCAGGGTGCCGTAGGGGTAGTACCGCTTACTGCCCGCCTGCAGGAAGACCATGTTGTGCAGGCCGTTCTTGTCGATCAGAGCCTCCACCTCGGCGGCCTTGTCCTCGTCCACCTGCCGCGCTATGGTACGATCCAGATACTTGGTATAGGTGGTCTGTCGGATGACCTCGTTGTAGGTGGTGTCCAGAATGGACGACAGCCCGGTGGCGATCATGGCCGCGTAGTCCACGCCGTCCTCTTTGGAATACTCCTGAATGGTGCGGGGGGAGATGAAGACCCGATAGGTGGTGACATTGGTGGCCAGCACGGCACCGTTGCGGTCGTATATCTGCCCGCGCTCGGCTATGACCGAGGACTCGGTGGTCAGCTGGCTCAGCACCTTGTTCTGGTACTTCTCGTAGCCGCCGGTCTGCAGGATCAGAATGCGAAGTGCCAAATAGGCGAAGAAGAGCAACACGGCAAACCACACCCACCACGCACGGCGCAGGGTATGCGTATCCACCGGGTGCAGGACTGCTTGGTTCTCCTTCCTTTGTTTCATGAGTGATCCGGCCTTCCTTTCTGTTTCTCTTGCTGTTCGGGGGGACTCCCCTCGAACAGAACGGGCGGCGCAGGCTTCTCCCCGGTGGAGCGGCTCGACCGCGCCCCGGCGGTGAAGCACACACGCCGCCCTCTGCGAGAGTGCGGGCATAGCCTTCCTGCCCGGCTGACTCTCCTCTATGTCCCGTGCGCGTATCCGTCACCCACATGGTATGACAGCCGCGCATCGGTTATGCGTATACGAACCTCAATCCCCGAACCCGAAGGCACTCAGGATGGCCGACCAGCCGGACTTCTTCTCGTTCCCGCCGTCGTCCTTCCCGTCCTCGGTCTCCAGATGATCCTCGCCGCGATTCTCGATATACGAGCCGTTGACATACGGTTCGGCGACCATGCCCAGCTCGTTGACCGCCCGATCCCTGATGGAGAGCAGGTCGTTCTTTCGATCCAACTCAGCCGACAGCTCAGACTGTGTCGTGCGTTGCTCGGCCAGATCGTCCTTCAGTTGACTGACTTCCCCCGTGGAACGGCTTACCAATACCGTACTGCCGATGACCAGGAACATGGACACGGCAACGACAGCCAGCCCGGCCACCGCCCCGACCGGAATCGGCTTTGCGCGCTTGCGCGAGGTCGCCATCTCGGTCTCTCTCGGGAAGGTCTCGGCCGCCCATACGTTCAGCTTCTGCATGAAGGAAAGCTGCATCAGCTTGCGGAGGGGCAGAGGGAGCTTGTCAATATCGGTAAGCCAACCGGCTTTTTTTGGCGGCTGTACCTCCGTGACGGTCTCTGCCATCATGTCGGTCATCTCGGCCGCCGCATCATGCCGCACCGTCGTGACGACGGGTGCCGCGTATTGGGGGTTGCGATACCGCCGCTGATCGTGGTAGTATCGGTCAAAGTCATCCGCGGTCATGAACCGCTTCCCGCCGGATCTGCCGCTGCGGTAGCTGTCCATGGGGTCGGAGCCGACCCCGCGCCCCTCTTTGCCTGTCAGCTTTTCGGTCACGATGTAGCTCCCGGGTCTGACCGCCCGATTGAGCGTCTCCTGCCGCCGCTGTCTCGCCTCGTCGGCGTGTACCTTCCCGGCCACACCGCGATCACGGTAGCGGTCGCACAGCATATCTATGTAGCGTCCCTCAACGTCCCGTGCCTCGGCATCCTTCCGACGCCGCGCGCTCGGTGACAGCTCGTCCTCCCGCAGGAGACGTGCACTGCTCCCGCCGGGCATGAGCGACACCCGAGACGCCCTGTCGTATTCTCGCTCCACGCCGATCAGCTCCTTTCATGTAGAATTGCGATTTTTTTCGGGGGAAACTTCCCGGAGGAAGTTTCCCCCGGACCCCCTTCAAGGACTTTTGATACATTTATCAAGTCGAGAGAAAGTCTCATCACAGTTTTTCTACTCGTAAACCGCCCATGTGGAGCCCTGCCCCACAGTGTATTCGGAAAAAGACTCGATAAACCAAAAAACGATCAAATCTTTTCCGCGACCCGCAGCTTTGCGCTTCGGGCGCGGGGATTTCGCTCGGTCTCCTCGTCCGTCGGGAGGATGGGCTTGCGGGTCACCACCCGCACCTGCGGTGTCCGTCCGCACACGCAGACCGGCAGCTCCCGCGGGCAGGTACAGCCCCGTGCCAGTTCGGCAAAGGCCTCCTTGACGATCCTGTCCTCCAGCGAGTGGAAGGTGATGATGGCCATCCTGCCGCCGGGCTTCAACAGCCCGACCGCCGCCTCGATGGCGGGTCGTATGACATCCAGTTCCCCGTTGACCTCAATGCGAATGGCCTGGAACGACCGCTTGGCGGGGTGGTGTCCCCCCTCGCGTGCCGCCGCCGGGATCGCATCCTTGATCAGCTGTACCAGCTCACCGGTGGTCTCGATGGGGTGCTTCTCGCGTGCGGACAGGATCCGTGCCGCGATACGCCCCGCGAACCGCTCCTCGCCGTAGGCAAAGAGGATACGCCGCAGGTCAGCCTCCCCGTAGGTATTGACGACGTCGTACGCGGTCTTTCCGCCCCGCCCGTCCATACGCATATCCAAAGGGGCATCCGCCATGTAGGAGAAGCCCCGTTCGGGGGTGTCCAGCTGGTAGGAGGAGACCCCCAGATCCAACAGGACTCCGTCGATCTTCTGTATACTCAACTCCCCGCACACCTCGGCGAGGCGGCAGAAGTTGTTCCGCACCACGGTCGCCCGCTCCCCGAAGGGAGAGAGTCGCGCCGTTGCGGCGGCGACCGCCGCCTCGTCCTGATCAATGGCGATCAGGCGGCCGGTGGTCAAGCGGGAGGCGATACCGACGGAATGTCCGCCGCCGCCTGCCGTTCCATCTATATATATCCCGTCCGGGCGGATATGCAGCTGCTCCATGCACTCATCGAACAGAACCGATGTGTGCGAGAAATGCAGGCTCTCCGTCACGGGCAGTTCGGCTTGCTCCCGACTCACAGACCCAGCGCTTCCAGCGCGTTCCGCAGCTCGTCCGGATCCACCGAGTTCATTTCCTCGTCATACTTATCCGCAGCCCAGATCTCGGCGTAGTCGGCGCAACCGACGATGACGGCCTCCTTGCGGATACCGGCGTAGTCCAGCAGGGTCGGTGTCAGCACCACACGCCCCTGGCTGTCCGGCTCGGCGTAGATGGCCGTGCTGAGCAGGAAGCGCATGGCCTGCTCGGCCATTTTGCGATCCAGCTTACGGATGGGTTCCAGATAGGCATCCCATGCCTCATTAGAGAAGACCTTCAGGCGAGGACCGCGCACATCCTTGACGATGACGAAGGAGGTCCCCAATTCCTCCCGATGCTTAGCCGGGATAAACAGTCGATTCTTAGCGTCTACCGAGTGTCGATATTCCCCTGTCAGCATACCGCGATCCTCCTTCCCTCCGGTTTTGATCTGTCGTTCGCGTTGAGGAGGTGATGCCTCCTCGGTCAAATGGGTTTCCGCGCGCGCCAATGTTCCACACTTCGCACCACTTTCCACCACTTTGGTATTATTATAATATATCCTTACCCGAAAATCAAGAGCGAATGGAGGAATTTACATTTTGTTTACATCCCGGGATGCAGGGTGTTGGGGTGGGTGGAGGGGGTGAGTTTGTGCGGGAGGTCGCTGTCCGAGCGCGGATACCTGACGCGCCCGGATCTACTCGTTCGTATAAGACTTCTTCCCTCATCCCCCCTTCC
>CAYXBU010000025.1:0-26161 GCA_964463245.1 uncultured Clostridium sp.
CAGGCGGGAAAAGATGTGCCGAAGATGTGCCGCCGAATAAATCAGTGGTTCCTTACCCCCGAAACTTGAAACTTGATACTTGTAACTTGAAATCATCACATATCGAAAGGAAGCAACACCATGAAGTACGATACCAAGGCTCTTGAGACCAAGATGCAGAAGACCATCGCCGCCTATGAGTCCAATCTGGAGGTCATCCGCGCAGGGCAGGCGAACCCCTCGGTGCTCAACCGCGTCAATTTTGATTACTACGGCTCCCCCACGCCGATCAACACCATGGCCAACATCATGGTGACGGATGCGCGTACCCTGACCATCCAGCCCTACGACCGCTCCACCCTCAAGGCCATGGAGAAGGCGATCCTGGCATCCGATGTGGGCATCACCCCCATCAACGACGGTACCGTCATCCGCCTGACCTTCCCGCAGCTGACCGAGGAGCGTCGCCGCGAGCTGACCAAGCAGGTCAAGAAGATGGGCGAGGATGCCAAGGTCGCCCTGCGGAACGAGCGGCGCAACGCCAACGAGGAGGTCAAGAAGGCCAAGAAGGACGGCACCATGACCGAGGATGAGGTCACGGCGGCTGAGAAGGTGATCCAGGATGTGACCGACAAGTTCGTCAAGCAGGTGGACAGCATTACCGAGCGTAAGAATAAGGAACTGATGGCGATCTGACGGAGACGGCAGGGAGGAGACCGGACACGCAAGCGTCTCCACCCTGCCGGTCTTTCTGTATGACCCGCATCTCGTTTCGATCGAAAGGATACATACTTTGAGAAAGAAAACACAGGCGCAGGAGGTACTGCGCCCCGACGAGCATTTTCGGCACATCGCCTTCATCATGGACGGAAACGGCCGCTGGGCACGGCGGCGGGGTATGCCGCGGGAGTACGGACACAAGGTCGGCTCCGCCACCTTCAAGAAGGTCTGCCTTTACTGCTGTGACATCGGCTTTCAGGCGGTGACGGTCTACGCCTTCTCCACCGAGAACTGGAAGCGGCCGCCCCACGAGGTAGAGGCCATCATGAGCATACTGGACGATTACTTAGAGGAGCTGAAGCGGGATCACCCCAAGTACCACAATCGCTTCCGCTTCATCGGTGACCTGTCGGTGCTGACCCCCTCCCTGCGGGAGAAGATCGCCTATGTGGAGACACTCAACGCAGACGAGCCGCAGGTGCTGAATATCGCCCTGAATTACGGTGGCCGAGCCGAGCTGGTACACGCCTTTGACACTCTGTTGGCAGCGGGGAAGGCTCCCGGTGAGATCACCGAGGAGGACATCTCCCGCGCTGTCTACACCGCGCCGTGCGGTGACCCCGACATGATCGTTCGTACCGGGGGAGACCTGCGGCTCTCCAATTTCCTGCTCTGGCAGTCGGCGTATGCCGAGCTGTACTTCGTGGATAAGCTCTGGCCGGACTTCTCTCCCGCCGATGTGGATGACTGCGTGCGGGAATTCTATGCCCGCAAGCGGCGGTTCGGCGGTCTGTAAATCGAGACTGTAGACTGTATAGGAGGTATTTCTGTATGTTGACAAGGATCATCAGTGCCGTGGTGGCACTCTGCCTGTTCGTTCCGGTCATGATCTTCTCGGAGACCTGGGCGTTCCCCATCCTGTTCGCGCTCTGCGCCCTGCTGGGGGTATTCGAGCTGCTCCGTTGCGTGGGTCTGCACAAGAATCTGTGGATCACCCTGCCGCTCTGCCTGCTGGGTGCGGCGGCTCCGCCGGCCGCGCGCTACGCGCTGGTCAACCGAGCCGCGACCGAGGGGGATATCTGCCGTGTCGCATTGGCGGTCATCCTGCTCTTGACGGTCTACCTGCTGGGTGTGGCGGTGCTGGGGCACAAGAAGACCGACATCACGGCGGTCGGTACGGCACTGGCGGTGTTCCTCTACATCGTCGGCGGTTTTGCCGGTATCGTCTGCCTGCATGATATGTTCTCCTTCTTCTTCGCCATCATGGTCTTCGTGGGCGCGTGGATGACCGACACCTTCGCCTACTTTTCGGGACGGCTGTTCGGGAAGCATAAGCTCATCCCCGAGGTCAGCCCCAAGAAGACCGTGGAAGGCTCCATCGGCGGGATGCTGTTCTGCACCCTGACCTTCGTGGGCATGACCTTCCTCTACAACAAGACCGGTATCTGGGGCGAGCATGAGCCGCTCTCGGTATGGGGCATGACGGCGGCGGGCTTCTTGGTGTCCATCGTATCCCAGTTGGGCGACCTGTCCATGTCCCAGCTCAAGCGGCACTACGGCATCAAGGACTACGGCAAGCTCATGCCGGGGCACGGCGGTGTGCTGGATCGATTTGACTCGGTGCTGGCGGTGTCCATCACCCTGCTGGTCTTCTTCATGATGACGGGGCTTGCATAAGACGAGCCAAAGACCTATATACTGAATATTGAACATGGAACAGGAAAAAAGCATGATGTGCCCGTCCGAGGGCTACCCCGACCTCATCATCCTGGGCTCCACCGGCTCGGTGGGGACGCAGGCGGCGGAGGTCGCCGCGGCGCACGGCATCCGTGTGCGGGGGCTGTCTGCCCATCGGAGCATCGACACCGTGGAGCGGCAGGCGCGGCAGTTCTGTCCCGACTACGCCGTCATGACCGACGAGACCGTCGCCGCCGACCTGCGGGTCAAGCTGGCCGACACCTCGGTCAAGGTGCTCTCCGGCTTTGAGGGGGTTCGGGAAATGATCGGCGCGGTCAAGACCGAAAATCCGCTCGGGTTGACGGTGGAGAACTCCATCTTGGGCGAGGCGGGTCTGCGCCCCACGCTGGATACGCTGGAGGCGGGGCACAGGCTGGCTCTGGCCAATAAGGAGTCGCTGGTCGTGGGGGGAGAGTTGGTCATGGAGCTGTCCCGCAGGACAGGGAACGAGATCCTGCCGGTGGACAGCGAGCACTGCGCCATCTTCCAGTGCCTGCGGGCAGGGAAGCGGAGCGAGATCAAAAAGATACTCCTGACCGCCTCGGGCGGTCCCTTCTACGGTTACAGTCGGGAGCAGCTGACCGGTGTGACCCGACAGATGACCCTGGCGCATCCCACCTGGCGCATGGGGCAGAAGATCACGGTGGACAGCGCGACCTTGATGAACAAGGGCTTTGAGGTCATCGAGGCGGTGCATCTGTTCGGTGTGAACCCGGAGCAGGTGCAGGTGGTGGTGCATCGAGAGAGCATCATTCACTCCATGGTGGAGTATGTCGATCACAGCGTGATCGCCCAGATGTCGGTGCCGGATATGCGGCACTGCGTACAGTATGCCCTGACTCATCCCCATCGTCTTTCGGCCGACGGGACGACCGAGGAGCTTGACCTCTTCTCGGTCGGTCGGCTGACGTTTGCCGAGCCGGACACCGAGGTGTTCCCCCTCTTAGCACTGGCCGTGGATTGCATCCGACAGGGCGGTGCCCTTCCTGCGGTGCTCAACGCCGCCAATGAGGTGGTGGTGGAGGCCTTCCTGCGCGAGCGGGTGCGCTTCTGCGATATTCCCGAGCTGGTGAGCCGCGTGACCGAGGAGCTTTCGTGGGCGGCAGATCGCCACGGCTATGAGGAGATCCTTGCGGCCGACCGCACGGCGCGGGAGACGGCACGGCGATATATTTCATGATAGCGGAGGCTGCTTGATGCAACTGTTGAATTTCCTTTTGTATTTTCTCCTGACGGTGCTGGGACTGAGCGTCCTGATCTTCGTACACGAGCTGGGGCACTACCTGACAGCGCGAGCCTGCCATGTCACCATCCATGAGTTTTCTCTGGGCATGGGCAAGCGGCTCTGCGGCTTTAAGTCCAAAAAGACCGGTATCGAGTATTCTCTCCGTGTTCTCCCCATCGGCGGCTATGTCTCCATGGCGGGGGAGGACGAGGTCGGGGAGGATGCCGCCGACCCCAATGCCTTCTGTAGGAAAAATGTCTGGCAGAAGATGCTGATCCTGGTGGCGGGCGCGGGCATGAATGTTCTGACCGGCTTCTTAGCCATGCTGATCCTGACGGCAGGTCTGACCGCATCCGGCTACGGGATGCCCTCTACCACCATTGCGGCATTTGCCGACGGCGCACCCAGCTATGTCACGGGACTGGAGGTCGGGGATAAGGTGCTCCGCATCAACGACACCACCGTCCACACCGGCTATGAGCTGACCTACGAGATCATGTTCGAGGGCTATCGCCCCGTGGACGTGCTGGTAGAGCGGAACGGTCAGCGGGTGCTGGTCGAGGATGTCCGCTTCCCCACCGAGGATGCGCAGGGGCTGGCTTTGGGCGGCACGGATTTTCAGGTCTACGCCCTTAAGCCGACCGTCGGGAATGTCCTCAAGGCGAGCTTCTGGCGCGGGGTCTCTTCCATCAAGATGGTGTTCGATTCCCTTAAGGGGATGCTGACCGGGCGGTTCGGTCTGTCCGACCTGTCGGGTCCCATCGGCGTGACCTCGACCGTCACGCAGGTGGCACAGCAGCCCATGGCGGGTTGGAACCTGCTCTACCTCTTTGCGGTCATCGCCATGAACCTCGGCGTGTTCAACCTGCTCCCCATCCCGGCACTGGACGGCGGACGGTTTTTCTTCCGCCTGCTGGAGGCATTGTCCTTCGGCAAGCCGGTCAACCCGCAGATCGAGGCGAAGATACACAGTGTGGGCATGATGCTCTTGCTGGCGTTTACCGCCCTGGTGGCGTGTAAGGATGTATTTACTTTATTCTGACAAGGCTTTTTGTAAATCAAGCAAAACTTCCGGGAAAGGAAAGTGACACCGTGAGATACAACGACATCCGCCGTCCGACACGGACGGTACATATCGGGCGGGTAGCCATCGGGGGTGGGGCTCCCATCGCCATCCAATCCATGACCAACACCGACCCGCACGACACGGACGCCACGCTGGAGCAGATCCGTGCACTGGCAGCGGCGGGCTGTGACATCGTCCGTCTGACCGTTCCGGATGTCGAGGCGGCCGAGACGGTGCGCCGCATCAAGGAGAGCGGAGTCACGATCCCCTTGGTGGCGGATATCCACTTTGATCACAAGCTGGCTCTGCTCTGCGCGGAGTACGGCGTGGACAAGATACGCATCAACCCCGGCAACATCGGGGAGGATGAGCACGTCCGTGCGGTGGCGAATGCCTGCCGCGCGCGGCATATCCCCATCCGTATCGGGGTCAACGGCGGCTCACTGGAGAAGCACATTCTGGCGAAATACGGTGCCCCCACGGCGGAGGCTCTGTGCGAGTCGGCGCGCTACCACGCATCCCTTCTGGAAAAATTCGATTTTGAGGATATCGTCATATCCATCAAGGCTTCTACCGTGCCCGACATGATACGGGCGAACCGTATGCTGGCCGCCGCCTGCCCCTACCCGCTCCACCTCGGCGTGACCGAGGCGGGAGGAGCCGAGATGGGGCTGGTCAAGTCGGCGGCGGGCATCGGCTCCCTGTTGTGTGACGGCATCGGGGACACTTTCCGCGTGTCCCTGACGGCTGACCCCGTCCGTGAGGTCGAGGCGGCACGCAAGATCCTCGCCGCGCTGGGCGTGGAGGGGCAGTGCGGCCTGCAGATCGTCTCCTGCCCCACCTGCGGGCGCACGAAGATCGACCTGATCTCCCTCTCGGCGCAGTTTGAGACCGCCGTGCGGGAGGCGGGGCTGTCCGATCTGCCGGTCAAGGTCGCCCTGATGGGCTGTGCTGTCAACGGCCCCGGTGAAGCGCGGGAGGCGGACATCGGCATCGCGGGCGGTCGGGGAGAGGCTCTGCTCTTTGCCCACGGCGAGGTACTCCGCAAGCTCCCCGAGAGCGAGATCATTCCGACCCTGATCGCGACTCTGACCGAAATGAAGCGGGCGCGCGGAGGACAAGCATGAGGACACTGCCGGAGCTTTTGAACCGCTATGCCCCCGACCCCGACACGCGGGCATTGCTCCTGTCGGTCGGGAGCTACCGCGTGGAGGCGGATAAGGAGCATCGCGCCCTGATCCTGCACATCGACTTTCCGACTATAGTCCCCAAGAAGACCCTCTACCGCATGGAGGACGAGATCGCGGCGGCGTATGAGCTGGCCTATGTCAAGATCCTGCCGCACTACCCGCGGGAGCTGTTCTCGGAGGCCTACATCCCCGAGCTGTTGACCGAGACCGAGCGGGTCGGGATCGTGGCGCGGGGCTTCTTCGGGGATTATACCTACCGTCTGGAGCCGCAACGGCTGACGGTGGAGATTCCCTTCATCCGCGCGGGGATCGACCTGCTGATCAACGCCCAGACCCCCTTGGTCATGCAACGCATCCTCAAGACTGAGTTCGACCTGGATATGCAGGTCGAGGTGGTCAACTCCGAGGCGGCGCAGGAGCTGATCACCCCCCACCAGCGGGAGGTGCTGGAGCAGGCTGACCGCCAGATACGGGATGCTCTGCGTACCTACGGGCAGGATACGGCTCCCCGTGATCGGGGAGGACAGGCGGCGGACAAGTCCCCCGAGGTCATCCTGCCCCGTGTGGGAAGTCTGTTTGCCCCTCCCGCAGAGGAGGGCGCACCCGCCCCCGTGTCCGAGACGGTGGCCGTCGAGAACGGCCGCTGTCACATCGGTTTTATGACCTTCGACCTGTCCGCGCCCGAGTACGCATTGGGGGCGGAGTTCGACATCTGCCCTACCCCCCTCTCGGCCATTGACAAGCCGCGGCGGGGTCTGGTCATCCTGGGCGAGGTGTTCGGCTATACCAAGGAGGCCAACCGCAACGGGGATAAATACAATGTTACCTTCAATCTGACCGACAACAGTGCCTCCATCGAGTGCAAGGCCTTCGGTCTCCTGCCCGAGGATGCCGATGCGCTGGGTGCGGTGGTCTCCAATGGTGCTGTCTTGGCTCTGCACGGCTACTGCCGCCGCGAGGTGCGCCGTGACCGTAGCGAGGGACCCGACCTGATCTTCTTCCATGATGCAGTCGCCAAGATACGCCGCATCGGGCGCACCGACGACGAGCCGATCAAGCGGGTGGAACTGCACCTGCACACCCAGATGTCCTCCATGGACGCCCTGATCAACCCCGCCGATGCTGTCAAGCAAGCCAAAAAGTGGGGACATCCCGCCGTTGCCATCACGGATCACGGCAATGTGCAGGGCTTCATGGAGGCGATGCTGGCCGCCGAGAAGACGGGGCAGAAGGTCATCTGGGGCATGGAGGCCTACTTCGTCAACAATACCGCAGGTGCCGTATATGGCAGCTGTGAGGGAGCCTTGAACGGGGAGGCGGTGGTCTTTGACCTGGAGACCACGGGTCTCTCGGCGCAGAACTGCCGCATCATCGAGATCGGTGCCGTGCGGGTAAAGGGCGGTCAGGTGCTGGAGACCTTTGACAGCTTCGTTGACCCGGAGTGCGACATCCCGCCCGAGATCACCAAGCTGACCGGCATTACACAGGAAATGGTCACGGGTGCCCCGAACGAGCGTGACGCGCTGACCAGCTTCTTTGAGTTCGTGGGAGGGCAGGACATCCTGCTCATCGCGCACAACGCGGACTTCGACACCGGCTTTATCCGTGCGGCGGCCGAGCGGCAGGGAATGCCCTTTGCCAACCCCTACCTCGACACGCTGGCTCTGGGTCGCTACCTCCTGCCGGACTTGAAGAACCACAAGCTGGACACTGTCGCTAACCATTACCAGCTGGGTGACTTCAACCACCACCGCGCCTCGGACGATGCCGAAATGCTGGCGCATATCTGGTTCTCCATGCTGGCGGATCTGGACGAGACCGGCATCCGCAGCTTCGATGCCCTCCGCACGGATATGGCGGAGCGCACCGACCCGACCCGTCTCCCCTCCTACCACCAGATCATCCTCATCCGCAACAAGGTGGGGCAGAAGAATCTGTACCGCCTGATCTCGGACGGCTACTTGAAGTACTTCAAGAAGAATCCCCGCATTCCCAAGACCGAGCTGGAGAAGTACCGTGAGGGACTCATCATCGGGTCGGCCTGCGAGGCGGGCGAGCTGTTCCGCGCTATCCTGGACAACAAGCCGGAGGCCGAGATCGAGAGCATCGTCAAGTTCTACGATTATCTGGAGATACAGCCCATCTGCAATAACCGCTTCCTCATCGCCGAGGGCAAGGTCAAGGACGACGAGGGACTGCGGGAGCTTAACCGCCGCGTGGTCGCGCTGGGGGAGAAGTACGGCAAGCCGGTGGTCGCCACCTGTGACGCGCACTTCATGAACCCTGAGGACGAGATATATCGCAAGATATTGCAGGCGGGCATGAAGTTCAAGGATTACGACCGCGACTGCGGCCTGTTCTACCGCACCACCCGCGAGATGCTGGACGAGTTCGCCTACCTCGGCGAGGAGAAGGCCTACGAGGTGGTGGTGACCAACACCAACTACATCGCGGACTGCATCGAGCGGGATGTCCGCCCCTTCCCGAAGGGAACCTTCACGCCGCACATGGACGGTGCGGAGGAAGACCTGACCCGCATCTGCTACGAGAACGCGCGGAAACGCTACGGCGACCCCCTGCCCGACATCGTGGCACAGCGGCTGGAACGGGAGCTGTCCTCCATCATCAAGAACGGCTTTGCCGTGCTCTACATGATCGCGCAAAAGCTGGTCTACTACAGCGAACAGCAGGGCTACCTGGTCGGGTCTCGCGGTTCGGTCGGCTCGTCGGTGGTCGCCTCGCTGGCGGGCATCTCGGAGGTCAACCCCCTCCCGCCCCACTACTGGTGCCCGCAATGCCAATACAGCAGCTTTGAGGTACCGACGGGGGTGGAATCCGGCTTTGACCTGCCGGACGCCACCTGCCCGCGATGCGGACACAAGCTCAACTACGACGGACATGACATCCCCTTTGAGACCTTCCTCGGCTTCTACGGCGATAAGTCCCCGGATATCGACCTCAACTTCTCGGGCGAGGTGCAGGGCAGGGTGCATAAGTACACCGAGCAGCTCTTCGGCGAGGAGAACGTCTTCCGCGCCGGTACCATCGGGGCTCTGGCCGACAAGACCGCCTACGGCTTTGTCATGAAGTTCTTGGAAGGGAAGGGTATCAGCCTGAACCGCGCCGAGGTCAACCGCCTGACGGCGCACTGCGTGGGGGTGCGGCGTACCACGGGACAGCACCCCGGCGGTATCGTCGTGGTGCCGAAGGAGTACCAGATCTACGATTTTTGCCCTGTTCAGCACCCGGCGGACGACCCCAACTCCGACATCGTGACCACCCACTTCACCTTTGAGTACCTCCACGATACCCTGCTCAAGCTGGACGAGCTGGGACACGATATGCCGACCAAATATAAGTACTTGGAAAAGTATTCCGACACCTCGGTCATGGACGTGCCCATGAATGACCGCTCCATCTACGACCTGTTCCTCTCCACCCGCCCGCTGGGGGTCTCCCCCGATGACATCGCGGGGGTGCCGCTGGGGACACTGGGTCTGCCGGAGCTGGGTACCAAGTTCGTCATCAAGATGCTGCAGGAATCCCGTCCGCAGTCCTTCTCCGACCTGTTGCAGATATCCGGCCTGTCCCACGGCACCGATGTCTGGACGAACAACGCACAGGACTTGATCAAGAACGGAACCTGTACCATCTCCAATGTCATCGGTACGCGAGACTCCATCATGTTAGCCCTCATCCGCTACGGCGTGGAAAAGAGCCACTCCTTCAAGATCATGGAGATGGTGCGTAAGGGTAAGGGTCTGACCCCGGAGTTTGAGGCCGAGATGCGGGCGGCCAATGTGCCGGACTGGTACATCGCCTCCTGTAAAAAGATCAAGTATATGTTCCCCAAGGCACACGCCGCCGCCTACGATATGTCGGCCATCCGCCTCGGATGGTACAAGGTGCATATCCCGCTGGCCTTCTACTGCGCCATGTTCACCGTACAGCCGGGTGGCTTTGACGGTGAGCTGGTCATGCGGGGCAAACGCGCCGTGCAAGAGTACATTCTGGACATCGACCGTCGCGGCAACGATGCCCTCCCCAAGGAACAGCAGAGCCTGCCGGTGCTCCAGCTCATCAACGAGGCCATGGCACGCGGCATCCGCTTCCTGCCGGTGGACTTGAACCGCTCCAGTGATCGGGAATATCTGCCGGAGGACGGCGGTATACGGATGCCCTTCTCGGCACTGCCCGGGGTCGGCGAGAATGCCGCCGCGAATATCCTGGCCGCACGGGAGGAGGAGCCGTTCTTCTCGGTGGAAGACCTCCAGACCCGCGCCAAGCTGACCAAGGCCGTCGTGGACGTGCTCCGTCAGAACCGCGTACTGGACGGTCTGGACGAGACAGATCAGATGACCATTGCATTTTGATCGGAGGAGACAGACATCATGCCGATATCCACCACCACATACAAATCCCGCCCCGCCTTTGCGGTCAGCACCTCCGCCATGACGGCGGTCTTCCTGCCGCAGGACGGCGGCAAGCTGGCTTCGGTCAAGGCGACCGACGGCTTCGAGTTCCTCTGTGAGAACCCCGCTCCCGGCTATACGCCCCTCGCCTATGACGGGGTGTATGTCCAAGCCGAGTGCGCCTCCTTTGACGATCTGTTCCCCACCGTTGACCCCTACACACCGAGCGAGGGAGCCTATCGGGGGGTGACCTACCCGGATCACGGGGAGGTCTGCCGCCTGCCGTATGAGGCCGAGCTGCGCGGGGACACCTTGATCCTGACCGCCGCATCTCGGATATTCCCCCTTAGCTACCGCAAGGACATTTCGGCCTGCCCCGATGGTTCGGTCGCGGTTCGGTATTGCATACAGAACCGCGGGGAGCCCCCCTTCCCCTACATATGGGCGGCGCACTGTATGCTTCGGGGGCAGGATGACCTGCACCTCGTGACTCCCTACCCGTCGGATGCCCCCAAGACCTATATGTTCGGGGCGACCGCCGACGAGGGGCTGCCGACCCATGCCCTCATGGGGCGTACGCCGGAGGGGCGCGCTTACAAGTACTATTTCGACGAGCCGTCGGACGGTGGCTTTGTCGGCGGGGTGTATACTGCGTCGGGGCACCGCTTCGAGCTGGACTTCGGTACACCCTACGGCTCGGCTCTTCCGTACCTCGGCATCTGGATCAACAACGGCTCCTTCAAGGGCTACTACAACATCGCGCTGGAATGCGCCACCGCCCCCTACGACTCGCCGCAACGAGCGATGGAGCGGGGCTACTGCTCCGAGCTTCCCCCGCACGGCGAATTTTCCTTTGTCCTGCGGATACGGGTGGACGGGTAGGCACACGAAAGCGCGGAAAGGATGCACGCCTATGCACATTCCCAAGCAGGATACCGCCGGGATCGAGGTCTTGCCCTTTGCTGAGGCACTGGCGGCCGCCGAGACCCCTCGCCCCGACTACGACATTGCCCGCTGGCTGTATGTGCCGCCCGCCTACGACGAGTACCGATATGTGCTGGGCACACGCGGGACACGGCCGCTGGTCTGCGTGGGCATCAATCCCTCCACAGCGGCTCCCGACAGACTCGACCCCACCCTCAAGTCGGCTCAGCGGATCGCGCTGGCCAACGGCTACGACAGCTTCCTCATGTACAACGTCTACGCCCAGCGGGCGACCCGCCCCGATGACATGGAAAAGACTCCCAACGAGTGGCTCATGGATCAGAACCGCCAAGCCTTCGACTACCTGCTTTCGCTCGGCGCACGGGGCGGGGAACCGCCCGCCGTCTGGGCGGCGTGGGGGAGCCTGATCGAAAAACGACCCTACCTGCCCGCCTGCGTGGGAGAGCTGTTGCGGCTGGCGGATCGGCGGGGAGCCGTCTGGTACCACGCAGGTCCCCTGTCCAAGGCGGGACACCCGCACCACCCGCTCTACCTGCGGGCGGACACCCCTCTGGAGCCATTTGATACCGAGGCCTACCTGGAGCGGCTGGCGGCCGCACGGGTATGAATCAAGGACACAAACAGAAAGGACGAACACCATGAAGTACACGAAAGCCTCCGGAATGCACCGATCATGGCAGTTGCTGACCCTGTTGGCGACCTGCCTGCTGGCATTGACGCTGGTCGTCTCTTGCTCGGGAAATACCGACGGCGAGACGGATACCCTGCCCGACACCATTGAGACACTTCCCCTTGAGTCTCCGACCGAAGCCGATACCGCCGCCCCCTCCTCGGAGCAACCGACTGAGACCCCGACCGAGGCGGCTACCGAGCCGCATATCTCGGCGGAGGCCTTTCCGGACGCGGAGATCCCCGACTACGGGCAGTACACTGCGCTGGCCCGCGTGCAGGAGGTCTTGCGAAACAGCGATGCGCTGGTCATGGGTACCCGCGTGTCGAACTGCTTCCGCAAGGATACTTTGGACGTCTACGCTTCCGATCTCGTCACCGTGCAGGTGGACGGCAGTCTCCTGGTGGATGCGGACTTCGTCTGCGGGATGTACGACAGCTACCCGACGGGCACGACCGGCCTGATGGAGCCGCACACCGTGGCGGCGGCACTCGGCAAGGACGTGGTGGTCTATGACGGACGGCTGGTCATGTTCTTTGACGGGAGCATCGAGCTGGATCCGTTCCGGGATATGTACACCTTCGAGGCCATGTACATCTACCTCTCGGACGGCAGTGAGGAGGACTTGAAGAACGCCTTCATCGACTTGCCGGATCGCGTGTCCAACGGCAAGAATAACGCCATCTACTATACCTCCCCCGATCTGAATCTGGGTATTCAGTCCAGTGTGTATTTCGCTCAGCTCGGCGAGGTGGAGGGTGTCCTGGCCGGTCCCTGCATCGTGGCGGGCGAGGGCTTCTTCCTGGGAGATAGTGACAATGAGGCCAATCACACCATCGTGCGCGTGCTCAACGAACAGCAGGCAGTGGTCGCGCAGTTCCTGGCGTTTGACCCCTCGGTGACGGGCGGTGTGCAGGTCGCGGCGGCCGCAGTCGGCGGTCGTACGCTGATCGCCACGGCTCCCTTCGTGGCACACGACGGCAAGGATGGCGATGTCCGCGTGTTCGATACCTTCGGTACCCTCTGCATGGAGATCACCCTGAACCCGGTCATGACGGGACCTTACACCATCCTGACGGGGCACTTCGCCGCAGGTGTGGAGGATGAGGTGCTGCTTGTCATGTCCCAAGTACCCGACAGCAAGGGCAAGCTGGATATGGCACTCATCAGCCTCGCGGACGGCTCGGTCATCAGCCGCAGTGCGCTGGATTGCTCCTTTGCACGAGCCGCAGACGGCAGCTGTGAGATGGCAGCCTCGGTGCGTAGCGGCAAGGACGGCGAGACCGACCGTGTGATCCTGTTCTTCAAGAGCATCTCCGCTGTGTATGAGGGCGACCCGCAGACGGCGAGCTTTGCCAACAGCGGCATCACCCTGCCGGACAACGCGACCGGAGTCTACGCCTCCGCCCATGCGGGCGAGCGGTATATCGTGACCTTCCCCGAGATCGAGGGGGAGGAGAACCGCTCCTTCGTCATCCCGTACACGACCGACGGACAGGCGCAGAGTATGCTGGACGTGGCATTCCGCGAGAACGTGTTCTACTCGGCGCGCTACACCGAGGACAACGACGATAAGTATGTGTCTGCGGGTAGCTTCCAGCACATCCGCACCGACCTCGGCAACGCGGTCATGGGTCAGCTGTCCACGGCCTACCAGCCGGAGCAGGTAGACGAGGTCTTCGCCGGCGCATCCTACGCGGACTATATCTATGGCGCGGGAGGCTTTGTCGATGCCTTCCGTCAGTCGCATATGTTCTTGGAGCCTTGCTTTACCCACCGCTGGAATAAGATCGCGGGAACGTCGCGCCTCCAGACCTATGCCAACCCCTATACCGGGGCGCATGATTACATCTCGATCAGCAAGAACGGCGAGGCTTCCGAGTACCTGGAGCTGGATTCCGCCTTCTATATCGGCACTTACGCAGACGGTCTGGTCGACATGGCCAAGTTGCGTATCTACCCCCTCCGCTCCTTCCTGCGGGCTATGGCGGTCGAATTCCGAGGGGAGAACGGTATCCCCGAGCATCTGGTGGGCGTGTCCCCCGTGCACGAGCAGGAGATCAACGTGCCCGGCTCGGTGGGAGACTATAACGTCCACATGGTCGAGGGCTTCCGCTACTACCTCTTAGAGCAGTTCGGCAGTCTGGAGAAGATCAACGAGACGCTGGGCACCGCCTTTGCATCCGTGGAGGAGATCGACCCGCCCCGTGAGCAGGGGCGCGGGGATTGGGACAAGTACGAGGGAGCCTACTTTACCCAGTGGTCGCTCTATAACCGCTACATCGTCAACAAGCGCATCATGGAGGCCTACCGCGAGGCTCTGATCGCCGGCTACCCGCCCGAGTCCATCTCGGCGCACTCCATCCCCGAGGGGGATGCCGTCGGCGGCTTCTTGGGCGAGGCGGATACCCGCCTGTCCCCCATTGACGTTGTGCTGACCTGCGGCACGGCCTACGGCGGTACCCGCTACGGCTATATTGCCACCGATCCCAACAACTGGATCAATGTTGCCAACCGCTCGGGTCAGTGGAATATCTCCATCGGCGAGTACTGCGCCCTGCGCGGGGACGCCGACGGCGCATTCACACAGCTGCGCTACCTCTGGAGCCACGGTGTGCGGATGCTCCACCACATCACCTTCACAGATGATCAGTCGGCCGCTGAGGCCGAAGCCATCGCACGGCTGGCTGAGCAGAATCTGCCGCGCCCGGGCTACACCGGCGGTACGACCTCCTCTCTCGGGGTCAACACGAACGGCAAGACCTACAACATCATCCAGATCGGTGACGGGGACGGCATGAACGGACAGGGTCTGCTCAAGTCGGTCAACGCGGACGGCACCTGGGAGGGAACCGTGTATGTGGTCCCGTTCCATGCCCATGTCAACATCACCACGCTGAGCGGGCTGAATACCCCCATGGAGGGAACCACCCATACCTACTCTACCGGCAAGCTGGGAGACTACATCAAGAATTCCGACCAGGTGGAGATCACCCTGAAGGCCTCCTACAGCGGAGCGGGCAGTGCCTATGTGCGCTTCTCGGTGTACAACACCGGCTGTGAGATGCCCGCCTCGGTAGTGGAGTATAAGCTGGACGGTACCCTGACCCCCTACCGCTATGTCCTCTCCAACCAGCTGACCCTGACCGATGCCGAGGTGCGCGTGGAGTTCTACACCACCGACGGCGGCAGTGAGGACGACATCAGCATCCAAGGGATGCTGGGCACCCTCCAGCAGGATGAGGTGGGTATCAAGTTCTTGGAGAAACGCCGTCCGTACAAGAAGAGCAACCCCCACGTCGGCGGTGTCACCTTTGACCTGATCGACCGTGACCTGAGGGCTTGATATGAACCTGACTGTTGCGACCTATAACATCCTGCACGGCGGAGCCGTAGGCGGCGAGTGGAGCCGTCTGGCGGCGGCCATCCGCGAGACCCGCGCCGAGCTTGTCGGCCTGCAGGAGGTCGACCGCGCCACCCGCCGCATGGACGGGTCGGACGGGACGGTCGAGTTAGCCGCCTTTCTGGGCTGGCAGTTTGCCGACTTTGCACCCGCTATGCCGTTTGACGGCGGTGAGTACGGCATCTCGCTCCTGTCCCGCTACCCGGCGGCCATGCCCGATCGGGTGGAGCACCTCCCCCTGCCGCACAGGGTGGGGGAGGAGCCTCGGGTCTGCCTGCAGGCTTGCCTGTCCCTCCCCGAGGGGCGTGTCCTGCATATGCTCAACACCCACCTTTCGGTGGAGTCGTCGGTCAGCCGCCGACGCCAGATCGCCCTCCTGCGGGAGCGGCTGGAGGCTATTCCGTCGGATGAGCCCTTCCTCTTGGTCGGGGACTTCAACACGGATGACCCCGCCGAGCTGGCGGAGCTGTTGGGGGCTGAGCGGGTTGCCGCTGTCAATCGCCTTGAGGCGGATCGACCGACCGATGCACCGCATTTCCATACCTTCCGTGAGCCGCCGATGGCTATTGACAATATTTTCTACGACAGACGGAATCTGACCTTGACCGCCTGCGGGATGCGGTTCGGCGAGGAGTCCGACCACAATTTGCTTTGGGCAAGCTTTGCATATTGACACATAAAGGGGGAGCCTCCGCAAGGAGACTCCCTCAGCGTTTCATGATTTCATCATCTTCCCATCAAGCGCATGGTGCGCTCCAGCCAGACGGCGGTATCCCCGCGTGTCATGCGGCGGGAGCCCTCGGCGGTATTGTCGGCACTGCACAGGATGCCCAGGGACTTGAGCGAGGACAGTGCTTCGACCGACCATGACGGCAGGCTGTCGGCATCCGCGAAGGCGTTGACGGCGGTGTTCTTGGCGTAGCCGATGATGTTGGACAGCAGGACGGCGGCCTCCGAACGGCTGATGCTGTCGTCGGGGCGCAGGTAGAGCTTGCCGTCCGCGCCGCTCTTGCCCGCAAAGTAGCCGTTCTCCAACGCAGAGGCCAGGGTCTGCCGCAGACCGATGGGGATGCTGTCGGCATCGGCGTAGCCCGACAGCAGCTTGGCGACGGCGGACTCGGAGAGGGTGGCATCCGGGAGTACTCCGGCGGCGTTCATGGCGGTGGCGATGAACTCGGCGCGGGTGATCTCCTGCGCGGGGCGGAAGAAATCCTGCCCGCCTACCCGGATACCGTTCATCACGCCGACCTCCCCCAGCCGCAGAGCCGCGGCGGCCGCGGCATTCCCGTCGATGTCGGCAAAGCTGACGGCGGCAGGCAGGGCGTGTACCGTCACGCTTACCGTGGCACCGGTTGAGTAGTTCCCGTAGCGGTCACGGACGACATAGCGGAAGGAGTCACTGCCCACATACCCGTCGTCGGGGGTGTAGGTGTAGGCACCCGTGTGGCGGTCGTCCAGGCGGATGCGCCCGTGGGAGGCGTAGGAGATGATCTCATAGGTCATCTCGTCCCCCTCCGGGTCGTAGGCCGCGAGGGAGCCCTGCGCGGGCATATTCACATAGGTCATGACCTCCAGACTGACCGTGGAGGCCAGCGCGACCGTGGGGGTATAGTTGATCCGATCCAGCAGGCAGAAGCGGCAGGTGATCTCATAGCCGCTCGCGGGCAGGGTAAAGGCGGCCTTGGCTTCGCAGGGTGAGCTACCGGTGGCCTTGAAGGACACAAGGGACAGAGCCTCTGCGGGGATGGTCTGCCCCACGGCCGCGCCGGTCGCCCCGACATACAGGATCCCCTGTTCGGGGTCGGGCAGGGCGGTCACGGTGATGCCCGAGATGGCGGACAGATTCAGCCCGCGGCAGATGTCCTCCTCGGTGAAGGTGATCTCATTGCCGCACAGGTCGGAGAGCACCAGCTCCTCACGCGCTGCCAATACCCGCAGTCCGTAGGAGACCGGCTTGGCGACGGGATCGGGGGTCGTTTCGGCAATGGCTGTCACGCCGTTCTCCTCGGGGGTCGGCGCATCGGCGGCCGCGCCGATGGTGGGTATGCAGGCGGCTGCCGTCAGGCAGAGCAACAGGAACAGACATACCCGAGCGGGGAGCCGTCGTGACCGCCCGACCGGATTCTTACAGCATACAAACATGGAATGTACCTCCTATTCGGTGTTTCACTCCACTGTATGCGAAGAAATGCCGACTTATGAGCAAAATCCTACTGATCTCGGCTCTGCTCCAATTCCCGAATGACCTCAAATACCCCGCGCACCGGGATCAGGCGCATTCCCTCCACGGTCAGCTTGCGTTTTTCCAGATTGCGAAGGGGCACGATGGCGCGGGTAAAGCCCAGCCGTGCGGCCTCCCGCACCCGCTGGTCGAGGTTGGAGACACTGCGTACCTCCCCCGCCAGCCCCAGCTCGCCCACCACGATCAGATCGTCCGGTACCACGCGGTCGGTCAGCGAGGAGATGAGCGCGGCGGCAATGGCCAGATCGGCGGCAGGCTCCCCGATGGACAGCCCGCCGATGACATTCATGTACACGTCGTTCTGGTAGAACTTCAGCCCCAATCGCTTTTCCAGCACGGCGATGATCAGGTAGATGCGGTTATAGTCCACGCCGTTGGCGGTGCGACGGGGGGAGGGAAAGGTGGTCGGCGTGACCAGAGCCTGCACCTCGGCGATCAGGGGGCGGGTGCCCTCCACGGTGCAGAGGGCGCAGTTGCCGGAGACATTGCGGGGACGACCCGCCATCAGCATCTCGGAAGGGTTGGCGACCTCGCACAGCCCCTCGTCTGTCATCTCGAAGACCCCGATCTCGTTGGTGGAGCCGTAGCGGTTCTTGACGGCGCGGATGATGCGGTAGGCCTGCTGGCGTTCCCCCTCGAAGTACAGCACCGCATCCACCATGTGCTCCAGCACCTTGGGACCCGCGATCCCACCCTCCTTGTTGACGTGCCCGACCAGGAGCATGGAGATGCCCTCGGCCTTGGCCTTGTTGATGAAGGTCAGGGCGCATTCCCGCACCTGCGTGACCGAGCCGGGCGCGGAGTTGATGCGGTCGGAGTAGATGGTCTGGATGGAGTCTAAGATCATGACATCCGGCTTGATGCGATCCGTCTCGGCCAGCACCTGCTCCAAATTGGTCTCGGTCAGGATGAACAGATTCTCACCGCATACCCGCAGACGCTCGGCGCGGAGTTTGAGCTGTCCGCCGGATTCCTCTCCCGAGACATAGAGCACCTTGCGGCTCTGTCCCAGCGAGTCGGAGATCTGCATGAGCAGGGTGGATTTTCCGATACCCGGCTCACCTGCCAGCAGGACGACCGAGCCCAGCACCAGCCCGCCGCCCAGCACGCGATCCAGCTCGCCCAGTCCGGTGCCCGAACGCATATAGGAGGGTAGGGACAGCTCGCCGAAGGCGGTCGCATGGCTCTCCCCCGACAGCCCCGCCAGCGAGGTGCGGCGCGGGGTTGCGGACGGCTCCGGCTCGGGGGTGAGCATCTCCTCCGCCATGGTGTTCCAGCGACCGCAGTGGGGACACTTGCCCATCCATTTGGGGGACTTGGCACCACACTCGGTGCAGACGAAAACGGTACGCGGTGCTTTGGGGGTCATGTGTGCTTCCTCTCTTTCTTCTGCGGCAGGTGACGGATGATCTCGGAGGACTGCCATGAGGTGATCTCGTATATGCCGATGTCGGTGCCGCGAATGCGCTCCATCAGGGTGACCGGGCGGGAGAGCCTTTGCCGCAGCGCCTCCAGCCGCTTCGCGTCCTCATCCTCGGGTGTGGTCAGAAAGACCCACCGTCGCGCCGAGGGACGATGATCCGCTAACGCCTCCTCGTTTCGGTAGTGCAGGACGGCGGTGATCTCCCCGTCCAGCACGGCGCGGATGGTGGACTCGGTCTCCTCGACCGAGAGGTACCCCGTGATCTCCACCGCACCGAACCAGAGCGAGCCGTGCAGTTCCTCCTGCCCGTCCGGCTCGGCGGGGCAGATGAATTGAAGTCCCCAGCGCGGGAGGTGGGGGTTCTGCAGGGTCAGGATGCGGATGTCCTCTCCCTGCTCGGAGGTGTCCGAGGTGACGGTCGGGGCATGGGGGCGCAGGGCACGCGCCAAGGATAGCATGAGCCGATCGGCGGCAGTTTGCATGGAGGGTATTTCAGGCATGGCAGAAACTCCTTTTTGGGAAAAACGACTGCTCCCCTCTTGCATTTCGGGGAGATTTGTGGTATCATATATAGTGCCGTATGTAACACCATATAGTATAAACGATTTTGCGAAAAATTGCAAGAGCTATTTTGTGATCCGCGAAAAGAAAGGAACCGTTATGGAGCAGATATATACCATCCCCGTCAACGAGGCCTTTGAGGCCTCGGCCACCGATCCCGCCTGTGGCTGTCCGCTGTGCGCCCTGTACCGCAAACTGGAGGAGAACGAGTTGGATCTCATCCTGGGGGCATCCATGATGGAGCCGGATGTGCGTATCAAGACCAACAAGGAGGGCTTCTGCCGCCTGCACTACGACCAGATGTTCGTACGCAAGAACCGCCTCGGCATGGCTCTGACCCTGGAGAGCCACCTGAATGAGTTGAAGCAGGACATCAAGAGCGGTGGACTGGGAGCACCCGGCTCCCGCCCCGTCAAGCGCATTGCCGCGCTGGAGGAGACCTGCTATGTCTGCCGCCGCATCCGGTTCAATTTCGAGCACATGGCCGAGACGGTGGTCTACCTCTGGGATGCCGATGAGGATTTCCCCGCCAAGCTGAACGCACAGCCCTACTTCTGCCTGCCTCACTACCGCAAGCTGTTGGAGTACGGCCAGAAGCGGCTGGGACGCAAGAAGCAGGCGGAGTTTGCCTCGGCGGTCGGGCGCGTGGTGGAGACCTACCTTGATACCCTCACAGAGGATGTGTCCTGGTTCTGCAAGAAATTCGACTACCGCTACGACGAGGAGCCGTGGTACAATTCCAAGGATGCCGTGGAGCGCGCCATCAAGTTCATCCGCTCGGATATCCACATCAAGGACGGCGGGGGCAAGCCGGGGAAGGTTTGACTGGCGCATAGCGTTGCAAGAAAAGAGGAATACTGTATTATGATCGATCTGCTGGAGCTACACAAATATTTCATCGGGAACCATCTCAAGGCGGGGGACATCGCCGTGGATTTCACCATGGGAAACGGGCACGACACCGCCTACCTGTCCAAACTGGTCGGGCCGCAGGGCTTCGTGTACGCCTTTGACATTCAGGAACAGGCACTGGCCTCCACGCAGGAGCGGCTGGTCGCCGAGGGCTGTCCCGACAACTACCGCCTGATCCTGGATTCCCATTCCAATGTCAAAAAGTATGTGGACGTGCCCTTCAAGGCGGGTATGTTCAATCTCGGCTGGCTCCCCGGCGGGGATAAGTCCATCACCACCCTGCGGGAGACCACCCTGCCCGCCATTCGGGATGCCATCGATCTCATGGATAAGGATGCGATCCTGAACATCGCGGTCTACCCCGGTCATGCCGAGGGGGATGCCGAGGGCAAGCTGATCCAGGAGTATCTGGCGTCGGTCAGCCGACATAGGGTCTGCGCCACGCTGGTCAAGATACTCAACTCTCCGACCTCCCCGTACTTCATTGTGGTGGAGACCAAGCCGGACAAGCCCGGGAGGCGGTAAGGAGGCACCAAATTATCATGAATACAATGCGCCAAACAGGGAAAAAGCCGTTATGCCTGCGCGTCGGGGCAGTCGCTCTGAGTGTTGTCTTGCTCATGGGCGGGATGGTCGGTTGCACCATGGGCACGACTACAGATACCGACACCGAGTCCGAGACCTCGGTGCCTGAGACCTATACCTATCGCATCAATATTGAGCCCTACCGTGCGGCTCTGTTTACCACCGACCCCGCCTACCGCATACTGGTCAATAAGCAGTACACGGTGGGGGAGGGCTATGCCCCCGCCACCCTGGCGGTCATGGACAGCTCGCTGACCCTCTACGGCAAGGAGGTCAAGCTGGAGGCCACCGCCGCCCTCGCTGCTGAGGCACTGGTGCGGGAGATGTGCGCATACGGCTGGACGAACATCGTCATCACCAGCGGCTACCGCACCTACGCCTACCAGAGCGGACTGTTCAGTCACTACACGGAGGAGGAGCGGGCGGCGCACCCCGACTGGACAGAGCAGCAGGTGACGGATCAGGTGCTGACCTACTCGGCGCGCCCCGGAACGAGCGAGCACCAGACGGGACTCTGCCTTGACCTGATCGACGAACGGAACCCGGTGCTGGACGAGTCCTTTGCCTCGCTGGAGGCCTACCGCTGGCTGGAGCAGAATGCACACAAGTTCGGCTTCATCCTCCGCTTCCCAAATGGCAAGGAGGGCGTGACCGGGTACAGCTACGAGCCGTGGCATTACCGTTTCGTGGGAGTAGAGACCGCTACCGCCATCTATCGGCAGGGACTGACCTTGGAGGAGTACCTGGGCGGGGGCGCATAAGCCTTTCTGCTCGGAGCCGTTTGCAAATATTCAGCCGCCTCTGCCCATGCGGTCATACAATCTTCACATATGAACGATATAATGAGACCATGTGAGAGGGGATGTAAGACTCCCTGCCATAGTCGGGCGCACGGCGAGAGCCGTGACCGCCCGTTTTCCCTGAAAGGTAGTGCATACGAATTATGGATGAACGAAACATTCAACATGACGGTGCAAGCAACGAGTCAGCTTCGCAGGAGGACTCCCAGGTCTATACAGCGGCGGAAAGAGACTTTGCCTTCAGCGGCAACACCTCGCCGGACGGCAACGGCTACACCACCCCTACGGGCGGTCACGGATATGTATACGGACATCCCAACCACAACTCGGGCTCCGGCAAGGGGAAGCGGGTCGCCCTGATCTCGCTGGCGGCAGTGTTACTGCTTGCCTTGCTGGTCGGTTGCAGTATGATCGGTGCCATGGTCGGGCGCAGAAGTGTGCAGGGAGATGGAGCCGATGCTGCGACAGACGAGAGCGGTACGACCTGGAGCGGGGCGTTCATCGTGAACGACGGTGAGAGCGAAACCAATGCGGCACAGACCGAGCAGGGAACGACTCAGACTCCCGGCTCGAATGGCCGGTTCCCCACCGCTTCGGGGGAGTCGGAGAGCACGACGACCGCCTCCGGTCTCTATGCCGATCAGAACCAAGCACCGTCCTCGGACAAGGATCGCATCGACGAGAACGGCGTGCTCCAGATCGTCAACCCCGTGCCCACCGATGCTGAGATCTTCAAGAAAAAGCCCACCCGCACCGATTCGGACGGGGACGGCAAGGCCGACACAGTGCTGGACAGGGACGGGAACGTACTGACCTCGGCATCGGGGCGGGAGCTGACCGCCGCGACCGTGGTGCACCGCGTGGCGGATGCCGTGGTGGAGATCACCACCGAGACCATCGTCCGCTCGGATTGGATCGGACAGTACGTCACCTCCGGCGCGGGGAGCGGTGTGATCGTTTCCGCGAGCGGCTTCATCATCACCAATAACCACGTTATCGAGGGTGCCGACAGCATCGTCGTGACCCTGACCGACGGAACGAAATACGCCGCGGCCTTGATCGGTACCGACGAGGAGTCGGATATCGCGCTTCTGTGGATCGATGCGGCGGATCGGGAGCTGACGGTTGCCACCATGGGTGCCAGCTTTGATCTGGTCGTGGGCGAGAATATTCTGGCCATCGGCAACCCGCTCGGATCGCTGGGCGGCACCGTGACCGAGGGCATCATCAGCGCGACCGCGCGGGAGATCAGTATCGAGGGGACGGATATGACCCTCCTGCAGATCTCCGCACCCATCAACCCCGGCAACTCGGGCGGTGGGCTGTTCAATATGGCAGGGGAGCTGGTCGGCATCGTCAATGCCAAGTGCTCCAGCGACGATGTCGAGGGACTCGGCTTTGCCATCCCTGTCGACACCGCTTACGAGATCATTTGTGAGCTGTATCAGTACGGCTATGTGCGCGGCCGCGTGACCACGGGGCTGTCGCTGGTGGACGTTACCTCGACCACCACCGCCATCCAGTACTTCGGCTCCCAGTATACCGGCGTGTATGTGACGGCATCCGCCCTGACGAATGACCTGCAATACGGCGACCTGATCTTAAGCGTGGACGGGGTGGAGATCTCGACATCGAGCCAGATCAAGGCCATGCTGGACGAGAAGGCGCTCGGGGATACGATGGAGTTTGAGGTCTACCGAATCTCGGGCAGAAGATGGAAACGAGTCAAGGTCACTCTGACTCTGAGCGAAAAGAGGCCGACCGAGATCATCCGCCCGGCCGCGTGACCGATACCCAACGAGACCTGATCAAGCCCATAATAACAGGAGGTGCCGCCCGTCTCTCGGTGTGAGACCGAGCGGCGGCACGGAAAGGACTGCTATGTATCATATTTTGGTCGTGGATGATGAGAGCCGCATTCGCGCACTCATCCGCAAGTACGCAGAGTTTGAGGGACACACCGTCACCGAGGCAGGAGACGGCATGGAGGCCGTTGACCTCTGCCGCAATCACAGCTTTGATCTGATCATCATGGACATCATGATGCCGGAGCTGGACGGCTTCTCGGCCTGCCGCGAGATCCGTAAGATCAGCCAGACCCCCATCATCATGCTGTCGGCACGGGGAGAGGAGTATGACAAGATAAACGGCTTCGAGCTGGGGATCGATGA
The DNA here is from genome assembly GCA_964463245.1 of uncultured Clostridium sp. Taxonomy (GTDB): domain Bacteria; phylum Bacillota; class Clostridia; order Oscillospirales; family CAG-272; genus CAMEON01. The sequence goes on from CAYXBU010000025.1 coordinate 24,042, forward strand.
CTATGTGGTCAAGCCCTTCTCGCCCAAGGAGCTGATGCTTCGGGTGGATGCGGTCATGAAGCGGGTCAAGCGTCCGAGCGCGGACAACGGCAAAGCACCGAACCAGATCATCGAGCTGGACGGCGGCGGTCTCAAGGCAGACGTGACGGCGCGGATCGTCTATGTGGACGGACAGCGGGTGGATATGTCTCCCAAGGAGTACGATCTGTTCTTCTATATGCTGGAGAATCGCAACATCGCCCTGTCGCGTGAGAAGCTGATCAGCGAGGTCTGGGGCTACGATTTCTACGGCGATGCGCGCACGCTGGATACCCATATCAAGCTGTTGCGTAAGAGCCTCGGCAAGTACGCCTCCTACATCGTCACCCTGCGTGGCGTGGGCTATCGCTTCGAGGAGAACTGACGGGAAACCGTGAGCGGAAGCACCGGTCGCCGCAAGGCGGCCGGTACGTCCGCGTTTTTGCATTTTTTGAGTCCGGGTCGGACATACTCAATAGATGGGAGATGGGAAGGAGGTCATCGTATGGAGCAGAGCGGAGCCGCGGGACGGCATCGCCGCAAGCGCATCAGCATTTCCTGGAAGCTGTTCGCGTATTTGACCCTGTTTACCACCTTCGTTCTGATCGTGGTCTGGGTCCTTCAGATCGGGCTTCTGAACTATTTCTACCGCCAGAGCCGCTACGAGGAGCTGGACTCCGCCGAGTCCTCCTTGGAGTGGACATTGCAGAACCGCCCGCAGGAGCTGGGACAGCAGGTCAACAAGCTGGCGGCCAAGTACGACACCTGCATCCGGGTCTTCCGCCTGCGCTGGACACCGGGGCGGGGGTATGCCGATACCGTTGCATCCAGCCCGGATATGTCGTCGGATTGCCTCATCCACAACATGGATGAGAGCTACCTGACCTACCTGTACAAGCAGGCCGACGAGAACGGGGGAGCGTATACCATCCTGGTCTCCCCGGATGACCAGAACGGCATGGTCCTGCAGGGCACCATGACCTCCCGCCCGCCCCTGCCCGGCTCGTCGGGCTGGCGCAAGCTGCTGGAGAGCGAGACGGTGTTGCGCGCCTCTATCGAGACAGTTACGGGGGAGGACGGTAAGACCGTCGTCTTCATGTTCCTACTGAACGTCGAGCTGGTACCCCTGAACGCGACGGTACAGACCCTCAAGACCCAGTTCTGGGTCATCTCGATCATCCTTCTGTGCGGAGCCACCCTGCTCGCCATCCTGATCTCGCGGAACATATCCACCCCCATCCAGAAGATGAACGCCGCCGCCAAGCGGTTGGCCAAGGGGGACTACGACGCCGACTTCCGCGTGGGCGGGTACCGCGAGGTCATGGAGCTGTCGGACTCCTTGACACAGGCCGCCGAGGCACTATCGCAGAATGACACCCTGCAGAAGGAGCTGATCGCCAACATCTCCCACGACCTGCGTACCCCCTTGACCATGATCGTGGGCTACAGCGAGGTCATGCGGGACATCCCGGATGAGAATACCCCCGAGAACGTGCAGGTCATCATCGACGAGACCAAGCGACTGGCGGATCTGGTCAACGACCTGCTTGACCTCTCCAAGCTGCAGGCCGGCACCCGCAAGCCCAAACCGGAGGTGTTCAGCCTGTCGGATACCGTGCAGGCGGTCATGGCGCGCTACGGCAAGCTGACCGAGCGGGACGGATATCGCATCGAGCTGGATATGGATCAGGACGTAGAGGTCAGAGCAGACCGCACCATGCTGCTCCAGGTCATCTACAACCTGATCAATAATGCCATCAACTATACCGGCGAGGACAAGCTGGTGCGGGTCACACAGCGCACCCTGCGTGACAGCGGAAAGGTGCGTATCTCGGTCACTGACAGCGGCGAGGGTATCCCGCCGGATCAGATCCCGCTGATCTGGGATCGCTACTACAAGGTGGACAAGGTGCACCGCCGCGCCATGATCGGCACGGGGCTGGGGCTGTCCATCGTCAAGCAGATCCTGGAGGCACACGCGGCCACCTACGGTGTGGAGTCCAAGCTGGGGCGCGGCTCGACCTTCTGGTTTGAGATGACGATCGTGGCGCAAAAAGAGGAGACAGATGCCGATATTGAGGCCGAGCAGGTGGAAATGTAAG
>CAYXBU010000026.1:0-25808 GCA_964463245.1 uncultured Clostridium sp.
TTATGCAAGCAAGTGAGTGAAAAAGGCGTAAGCCGTGAATTGTGCGGTGTTGCCCTTGATAAAACCGGCATACCAAAATCTCCTTTGATCCAGTTCTCGGTCTTATTATATCACGGTATCGTGATAAAGTCAATAGTTTTCTTGCTTTTTCTCATTACTCGGTTCCGTCTGCATCCCGCTCTGTTGATCACAGGATCAGCATCGCATCCCCAAACGAGAAGAAGCGATACCTCTCCTCCACCGCCGTGCGGTAGGCCGCCAGCATCCGCTCACGGTCGTAGAGTGCCGAGACCAGCATGAGCAGGGTGGACTCGGGCAGGTGGAAGTTGGTGATGAGGGCATCGGTCGCCTTGAATCGGTAGCCGGGGTAGATGAAAATACCGGTGTCCCCCGACATAGCGCGGACACAGCCGTTCTCGTCCGCCGCCGACTCCAGAGTGCGGCAGGAGGTGGTGCCCACGCAAATGACCCGCCCCCCGGCGGCACGGCGGCTGTTGATCAGCTCCGCCGACTCCCGCGGTACCGAGAAGAACTCGGTGTGCATGACATGGTCGGTGATCTCGGTCTCCTTGACCGGGCGGAAGGTGCCCAGTCCCACATGGAGCATGACCGGCGCGATGGCGACCCCCTTGCGGCGCAGGGCATCCAGCAACTCGTTCGTGAAGTGCAGACCTGCGGTGGGAGCGGCGGCCGAGCCCTCGGTGCGGGCGTAGACGGTCTGGTAACGGTCGTTGTCCTGCAGCTGCTCGGTGATGTACGGGGGCAGGGGCATCAGCCCGATCTCGTGGAGGACATTGTAGATGTTCTCATACTTGTCCCGATCATATGCAAAGCGGATGAGGCGGTTGCCCTCCTCCAGAATGTCCACGACCTCCCCCTGCAGGATGCCGTCCCCGAAGACCGAGCGGGAGCCGATCCGCGCCCGCTTGCCCGGCTTGACCAGGCACTCCCAGGTGTCCAGCTCATGCTGGCGCAGGAGCAACAGCTCCAGCCCCGCCTCGGGGCGACCCTCGGCATGGCCGTACAGCCGCGCGGGGATGACCTTGGAGTCGTTGATGACCAGCACGTCCCGGGGGTCTATGTAGTCTATGATGTCGTAAAAATGCTTGTGCTCCAGCTCGCCGCTGTCCCGATGGATGACCATGAGGCGGGAGCCGTCACGGCGATCGGCGGGGTGCTGGGCGATCAGCTCCTGCGGGAGCTCGTAGAAGAAGTCGGAGGTCTTGAGCTCGGTGCTCGGGCGTTGGTTCAGGATGACCGTTTTTTTCTGTTCCATATCTATCTCTTGCTTTCTCGGTTGTATCATTGACCGCACGGACGGGCGGCGGGCGGCATAGGATGTAGCAGTAGCCATGGGGAGCCTGTTCCTACATGGTTATTATAGCCGATATGGCGGTGAAAAGCAAGGGGTTTGAGCGATTTTTCGTAACAAATCTTCCATGTGCATACCGTTTTCATATGCCAAGAAAGGAGCCATCCCATGCATCCTACCCAAAAGCCACTTTTCACCGGCTGTGCCACCGCGCTGGTCACCCCCATGCTCCCGTGCCGAGACGACCGCCCCTGTGCCCCGCCCGCGGTCGACTATGTCGGCTTTCGACGGTTGGTCTGCCGCCAACTGGCGGCGGGGGTGGATGCTCTGGTGGTCTGCGGGACGACCGGGGAGTCGTCCACCCTGACCGACGAGGAAAAGCGGGAGCTGTTCTCCATCGCCGTGGCCGAGAGCCGCCGCCACCGCGAGGACAGCGGCCGCAGGGTACCGATCATAGCCGGGAGCGGAAGCAACAACACCCGCCGCGCCGTGGAGCTGTCCCGCATCGCCGAGCGGACGGGCTGTGACGGGCTGCTGGTGGTCACACCCTACTACAACAAGGCCAACGGAGAGGGACTGGTCGCCCACTACGCCGCCGTGGCGGCCGCCGTTCCCCTTCCCATCCTCGCCTACCACGTCCCGGGTCGCACCGGCTGTCGCTTGACCCCCGAGACCTGCCGCGCCCTGTCCCGTCTGGAGTCGGTGGTGGGGCTGAAGGATGCCACCGGGGATGTGGGGTTTGCAGCGCGGGTCGCGGCGGTCTGCGGGGATGCCCTGCCCCTGTACTCCGGCTGTGATGACAGCATCCTGCCGCTCCTATCGCTGGGCGGGCAGGGGGTGGTGTCGGTGGTCTCCAACCTGTACCCCGAGCGGGTGGTCGCGCTGTGCCGCACCCATGCGAGCGGGGACAACGAGGCGGCGCGCCGCCACCAGCTGGAATTGATCCCCCTGTGCGACGCGCTGTTCTCGGATGTCAACCCCATCCCGATCAAGGCGGCTCTGGCCGCGCGCGGGCTGTGCGCGGATGTCCTGCGGCTCCCGCTGACAGCGGCGGGAGAGGAGGTGCGGCGGCGGGTACGGGCGGCAATGGAGGGGATGGGGTAATGTCCCTCCGCCGTCCACCTGTCATAGCGAAAAGCAGGGGAGAGACTTCCTCACGGAAGCCCCTCCCCCATACAGTATGGCTCAAATACGTTCCAGCATGGCCTTGAGGTTCCGCAGGCCGGTCTCGATGCCGTAGATGCAGTCCTCGGAGCCTTCAAACTCGATGGAGCAGTAGCCGTCATAGCCGGCGCGCTTGAGCACCCGCAGGCACTGCTCGACATTCACGTCCCCCTCGCCGACGATCGCGCCCTTGAAGTAGTTGCAGGCGCGAGTCTGGCCGTAGCCCGGCAGGGGCTCGCGGGACTTGTACATATCCTTGGCGTGAACGTGTACGGCGTAGGGTGCCACGCGGGAGACCGCCGTCACATTGTCCTCGTCGGCGCAGACGAAATTGCCCACGTCCACCAGCAGGCCGAAGTTGTCATGCGCCACGGCGTTGAAGATCTGCTCCACGCGGTAGCTGTCTTGCGCAACGTAGCCGTGGTTCTCCACGCAGGTCTTGATGCCGCGGGTGGCGGCATACTCCGTGACCTCGCGGATGTTGGCGGCGATGGTGGGCAGCATCAGGCCAAAGCTGCGAGAGGTGCCGGTCTGACCCAGGCTGTAGCAGGCATCGTGCCGCATGACCGAGCAGCCCAGCACGGCGGCAATGTCCACCTGCTTCTTCAGACGCTCCACCTCGGTGGCCGAGGCCTCCGGGGTCGGCTGATACAGACAGGCTCCGATGGTGTAGGCGTTGATGGTCATGCCGCAGGCGTCCGCCTCGGCGCGCAGCTCGGCGGCGTAGGCCAACTGCTCCTCGTAGGTCGGGCGGGGCATATCCAGAAACTCGATGGCCTCAAAGCCCATCTCGTGCGCCTTGCGAATGGTGTCAAAATGCGACATCCTCCCCGTCCCGATGTACTGCTGGAAGGAATAGGAGCTGACGGAAATCTTCATGGTTTTGTTCTCCTTGTTATAAAACGGAATGATCTGCAGGGCAAAATCCCCGTAATAGCGGCAACCGAGGAAAAGGTCTGTAAACAAACCTTCCCCGACAATCGACATAATGTATGAAAGTCCTTGAAGAGGGGGGCGCGGGGGGAGAAACTTTCTTCAGGAAGTTTCTCCCCCCGCAAGAAAAATAAAATACAAATATACTATCTTACCCCTGCGCCATGATGCTGCGCAGGTGCTCGGCGGCGGCGCGGATGTCACCGACGGGGTCATTGCCGACCTCGCGCTCGATGGTCAGGAAGCCGTGGAAGCCGATCTCGTCCAGCGCGCGGAGGTAGGTATCGAAGTGGACGTTTCCCTGTCCCAGAGGCATTTCCGCGAAGTACCGGATGCCCTGGAGCTCCTCCGGAACCGGGTGCACGACGCCGTAGATATACTCGGGGTTGCCGCGCTGCAGCATCACGCCGTCCTTGGCGTGGGTATGGACGATGTAGTCCTTCAGGGTGTGCACCGCCACGACGGGGTCATCCCCCGCGACCATGACAAGGTTGGCGGGGTCGAGGTTGACCCCCACGCCCTTGGAGCCACCCAGGGAGTCCAGGAAGGCCTTGAGCACCGCAGAGGTCTCGGGACCCGTCTCGATGGCGAAGTGGGCACCGATGGAGTCGGCGTACTCGGCCAGCTGACCGCAGGCGTCCTGCATGATCTTATACCGCTCATGCGAGGGGTCGGTCGGCACCACGCCGATGTGGGTGGTGACCACGTTGGTCTCCAGCTCCAGCGCAAGATCCAGAATGCGCTTGGACTTCTCGATGCGCTCCGGGTTCAGCTCCGGGTTGCCGAAACCGCCGCCCAGGTCACCGCAGATGGCCGAGAAGCACAGACCCTCCGACTTGACCATGTCCAGTATCTCCCGCCGTGCGGCAGGGGTCATGTTCTCGGGCGCGTGTGCACCCTTGGTGCAGTACATCTGAATACCGGCCGCCCCCAGCTCGGCCGCCTTCTTGATGGCCTCGGGAGTGGGGAGCCGAAAGGATTCCAGCATCACGCCAATGGGAAACTGATACATTTTTATCTTCCTCCTTAGAGCTTGCCGCTCGTGCGGCGAATTTCTTCCTGTCCATTGTACACGATACGCGGCGATTTGTCAAGGCGTTGCGGGAAACTTTCCCGAAAACCGCGCCGAGTATGGCGATCCGGGGCAAAAAAACTCTCCCCTGCCGCCCCGAACTTTCGGTTTCTTCTTGACAGGCGGGGCGGGTTGTGGTATACTGTTTCCAACAAAATCCGCATAAATTAAGGAGAGGCCTTTATGTTGTATCGGACAAAACATCGCGCCCTGTTCCTTCTTCTCACCCTGCTCTGTCTCCTGTCGGTGCTCGGCACGGCGGTCGCCTGCAGCGACTCCCCCGACACGGCGGTGACCTCCGACACAGCCGATGGATCGGCAACCGTCGGCGAGACCGAGCCGGAGGCTCGACCCACCGAAACGCCTACCGAAGTTGTCACGGATCCGGCCACCGAGCCGACCACTGACCCGGCTACTGAGCCGACCACCGACCCGGCAACTGACCCGGCAACTGACCCGGCGACCGCCCCTGCGACCGAGCCCGCGACCGATCCTGTGACCGAGCCGGCTACGGAACCCGCCACCGAGCCTGCCACCGAAGCGGTCGGTATGCGGCTGGACAGCACCAAGGTCACGCGCTACATCGGCGGCACCAACCAGGTCTCCGCCACCATGGTGACCGACCCCACCGAGGGCACGGTGCTCAAGATGTCCACCAACAACGGCGGACTGTACAACGATCCGTTCGTGGAGTTCTCCTACGGTACCGCCGCCAAGCAGAAGATGGGGGATGTGGTGTCCTTGGAGGAGTACCCCTACCTCATCCTCAAGGTGCGCTGTGAGAACTGCTCCAGCGCGACCTTTGACCTGTTCTGGGCGGCGGGGAGCCAGGTCGGTATCACCGGCGAGAGCCACATCACCGCCATGTACGACAACGGCGACGACGGCTGGCAGTACATCCTGTTCGACATGAGTGCCCGCAAGGACTGGACGGGCAAGCTGAACACCTTGCGCTTCGACTACGAGATCAACGCGGCAGGTCCCGGGGAGACCATGTACCTCTCCTCCATCCGCTTCGCCAAGGATCGGGCGGAGGTGCTGGCCTGTGTCGGCAACCCCGAGGATCCGAGCGTGGTCGAGACCGACCCCGAGCTGGAGTCCCGCGTGGACGACCTGCTGAAAGTGCCGGATGCCGCCCCCGAGATCGATACCACCCCCGTGCGTGCCGAGCAGGAGGACGAGGGCATCTCGCTCTGGTTCAACCATTCCTACACCAAGACCCCGGCGGAGGACACCACCCCGACCGGCATGACCACCTACCTCATGCGGCTGGCGCGGAACGAGATCGAGGACTGCCACCTGCTCCTATCCTCGGCCGAGGGGCGCACGGGGCTGACCGTCTCTGTGTCTGACTTCAAGAATGCCGACGGCGTGACCCTTGTGACCGACCTGATGTACGCCTACTACTTTGATGATGTGGACGGTCAGACCATCCCCGACCCCACCCCGTGGGTCAGAGAGGGCAAGACCTTCGATCTCGCGGCCGGACGGAGTCAGATCTTCATCATCAAGGTGCACACCACCGCTGACAGCCCCGCCGGACTGTACGAGGCCACCGTGACCGTGCGGGATGCCGACGGGAACGAGGTCAAGCGCGCCGTGGTGTCGGCCTATGTCTGGGGCTTCACCCTGCCGGAGGAGACCTCCTGCAAGACCCTGATGGATCTGAGCTGGTGGAACATCTACTCCGCGCACAAGTGCTATGAGGGAGACGACAGCCTGCTCTACAAGAACTACTACGACTACCTGCTGGAGAACCGCATCTGCGCCTACACCCTGCCCTACGACGATAAGGGCTACTTCGGTGACTCCCGCATTCTGCCCTATTTGAATGACCCTCGCGTGGTGGCGTTCAACCCGATCGGTTGGACTACCGCCCCCACGGCAGACAATGTCGGTGCGGCCTTCAAGTACCTCTCCCAGAAGGAGGAGTGGCTGAAGAAGTCCTACTTCTACGTTGTGGATGAGCCCATCGACCAAGCCGCGCTGGATCGTGTCAACTGGGTGGGCGGTCTGCTCAAGGAGAACTTCCCCGGCTACAAGATGCTGTCCCCCGAGCACGTCAACTACGCGCTCAACGCCGAGTCCACCGAGGATCACTTCTCGGCCGTCAAGGACTCCATCAACGTCTGGTGCTACAAGCCCTACTTCTACACCACCTTTGCCGAGCACCGCTACTCCGCCTACACCGGTGAGGGGACTCTGACCTACAGCGGCACCCCCATGCTGGAGAAGAACCTTGGCACCTTCGCCGAGCGGATGAAGGCCGAGCAGGCAGGCGGTGACGAGCTGTGGTGGTATGTCACCCGCCGTCCCGAGTCCCCGGAGATCACCCTTCTGATGGAGACCCAGGCCGTGCGCTACCGCATCCTGTTTTGGCAGCAGAAGCTGTACGGCGTGGACGGGTTCCTCTACTATTCGGTCAACGACTGGTACATGATCGGCGAGAATCAGGGTCTGAACAGCAAGCACGAGGTCACGGGAGAGTACGACGTGTACGGCAACGGTGTCCTGCTCTACTGCGGCTCAAACTTTGACGAGTACGGTCCTGTCGGCTGTCTCCGTTTGGAATCCGTGCGGGACGGCATCGAGGACTACGAGTACCTCTGTATGCTGGAGGATATGTACGGCACCGAGCTGGTCAACACCCTGATCGGACGGCTGACCACCTCCCTGTCCCACTACAGCACCGACGAGGAGCTGTTCACCCAACTGCGCATCGCGGTCGGCAACCTGCTGGATCAGGCCGCCGCCGAGTAAGGAGCATCATGGAGATCACATTGCCGATATGCGATTGGTTCACGGCGGAATTTGACCGCGAGACCGGGCGGGGGAATATGTTCTCCGGCTCGGTCGGTACCGATAGCCAGACCGGGAGCCTGTCCCGCCGACTGTTCGAGTACAACGCGGTCATGATCCGCACCGAAGAAGAGGACGCTGAGGGCAAAAAGAAGAAGATCGTGACCCTGCACGTTGCCTGCGGTCTGCGGCTCCCGTGGCCGCACGGTGCCGCGTGGAGTCAGCCGCAGGAGGCCGACTTCCCCGGCACGCAGGACGGCATCGATCAGGCCGTAGCGTGGCTGACCGAGCGGCAGACGGCTCTCATGGAGACCTGAAACATCACCCTGTATAGGACAAAACAGAACGGGAGAGCCGCGGCTCTCCCGTTCTGTTTTTCTGAACCGACCGTCCATGCCCCTCAGGGCGTGTCGGTCGGATGCGCCTCCGGCGGGGCGATCTGCTTTTTCAGTTCGTTGATCTCCCGCCTGAGCTTCTTGATCTCCTGTGCGACCGGGTCGGGGATGTGCACCTGATCCAGGTCGTCCACCCGCCGTCCCTGCCGCCGCACGATGCGGGCGGGAATGCCCACGGCAGTGCTGTTGGCGGGGATATCGGTCAAGACCACCGCCCCCGCGGCGATCTTGCAATTATCCGCGATGGTCAACGGTCCCAGCACCTTCGCGCCCGAGCCGACCAGCACATTATCCCCCAGCGTGGGGTGCCGCTTGCCGATATCCTTGCCGGTACCGCCCAGCGTGACCCCCTGATAAAGGGTACAGTTGTCGCCGATCTCGGCGGTCTCGCCGATGACCACCCCCATACCGTGGTCAATGAACAGCCCCTTGCCGATGGTCGCGCCGGGGTGGATCTCGATGCCGGTGAGGAAACGGGTCAGCTGGCTGACGGTTCGTGCGGGGAGCGGATGACCCGCGATATACAGCTTATGCGCCACGCGGTAGCCTAAGATGGCATGGACACCGGAATAGAGCAACAGGATCTCGGCATCACTGCGGGCGGCGGGGTCGCGCTGGCGCACGGCCTCCAGGTCGGTGCGTACCTCCTCACGGATGGAGGAATGCAGGCGGCGCACCCGCCCTCCGAGGCGGCGCAGGCCGTCCAGCGGGGGGCATTCGATGGTCACGGTGGGTCTTGCTTGCTTGGACATGGAGAATAGACTCCTTTCGGAGAGGATAGGTCTTACAGACCGGTATATGCAGGAAACGGTCAGTCGGTTCAGCGGCTCAGCTCAGTCGGAACTGACGGGAGGCAAGCTCCCAGAGCCGATTCAGGGCGGGGGCTAAGATCAGGTTGAGCCCCGCCTCCAGCAGGAAATTGATCCCGGCACAGCCGATGATCAGGAAGTATACAACACTGCCGCCGATGCCGCTCTCGGCCATGAAGCCCTCCAGCGTGCTCCGGATCAGGAGACAGCCGAGGATGAATATCCCGGTATTGACCACCGGCATGACGATGGCGGCACAGAAGGTGGCGGCGATCCGACTTTTATCGCGGAGCAGCTTGAAGGTCAATCCAGACAGGTAGCCCGCAAGGGTGGATTTGATGAGGCATATGCCCGCCGTTGCGATCGGGGCATCCTGAAACAGGAAGGCGGTAAAGGGGTCTGTGCCCATGACACCGCACACGATGTACACCTCCGCGCCGAATACGAGCCCCAGGAATGCACCCGACACGGGTCCCAGGATCATAGCTCCCAGCGTGATGGGTATCAGCACAAGGCTGACCGAGGTGCCGAGGAACGGCAGCTTGATGGCAAAGCCGGTCAACTGGAGCACCAGAATGACGGCGGTCAGTATGGCCAGCAGTACCATCTGACGGATCTTGACTTTTTGAGTTCTTCTTCCCATAAGGGTATCTCCTTCGGGGACTTTCACCCCGGCTACCGTCCCATGCGGGTACGGTGCGTGTAAGATAGTATGGGCACCTCCGCAGTGGGAGGAGTCCATCGGGGATCAGCTCAGCTGTTGGATGGTCACCGAGCCGATCAGGTACTCCACCGTGGTCAGGCGGTAGAACAGGAGGTCGTCGGTGCCGGCTGATGTCCGCACATCAAAGGTCAGGGTCAGCAGATGGCTGTCTGCCTCGGAGGGGGTGACCTTGTAGCTGACCTCCGCCGCGTTTTGCACGCCGCCCTGCATACAGAGCAGGACGAAGGCACCGCGAGGCAGGGTGGTGGCCAGGTTGCCCGGTACGTCATAGACCTGCATGGTGATGCGGAAGTGTCGACCTCCGGTCAGCCCATCCGGCAGAGAGCCCAGCGTGTAGTTGCCGTTGCAGTAGTATGCGGTCTCGCCGAAGCCATTCTCCCACAGGAGCGTTGCGACCCGTTCGGGCAGGAGGGCGACTGAGGTATAGCTGTCATTGCCGAAGTTCACAAGGTTGCCCTCGCTGAAGTCAAAGGTGTAGCCTTCCTTCAACTCCTCGGCGGTCAGAGTGTGGTAGTCGTCGCGGGAGAGGAACACGTCGGGCTTGATGGACTTGGCCATGGTGACGGTAAAGTCCCCGATGTAGAGGTCGGCATAGGCCTCGGGAGCATTGCTCATGTAGAAGCGCAGGGAGCGCTCACCGGTGTTGCCCACTGTCCAGTCCAGTTCAAAGGAGACAAAGCCCTCCCCCTCGAACAGTCCCTCAGCCAGCACGCGGTTACCCGCCGTGTCGTCCATAGCTAAGAGGTATATCTTGGTACCGTCCTGCGGCACCATGGGGGATGCGATATAGGCGTGCAGGGACAAGTGATAGGTCTTGCCGGACACATAGTAGCCCGTATCGGTAAAGCCGGTGAAATCCCCCAGCTCACCCTTGATGTGCAGGACACGCCCGGAGGTAAAGCCCTCCTCGGCATTCAGTATGGCATTCCGCACGGCGGCATCCGAGATCTTCTCGTAACTCAGAGCCTCGCCGTCCTGACCGATGGTCACGGAATCCGACCAGAAGAAGGTGTGCCCCTCATACAGCTGGTCATCCGTGGGATTCTTCGCGGAGGTCGAGGTCAGGTTGAGCCTGCCCACATAGACCACGACACCCGCCGGGATATCGATATACAGGGCGGTATTGCCCTTTTTCGCCTCGTAAAGGAAGGTGGCCGTGGAGACACCGTTCGCCCCGCCGAACAGCCCGTCGGCCAGCACCGTGGCGGCATCCTCGCGCAGGAAGCCCGCCGCACCGACGGGGGTCTCCGAAGCGGTATAGTAGCTCATGGACAGCACATACGAGCGATCGTTCTGATGGAAGTGCGGCAACAGCTCCGGGGTCAGCACACCGAGGATGTAGCGGGTACCGCTCTCGCCGCCCGTCAACACCAGCGTGCGGTCGGCAAAGCCGGAGGCGGTGGTCAGCAGGTCGCGGACAGCCGTGTCGGTCAGTGCCGAGACCGCCGTGATCTCCCCACCCTCGATCGGCATAAGGGTATTCGTCCAGTCATAGATGACGGTATTGGTCAGGTCAAGTCGGCTCGGACGGATGACGGTCGGCACCGTGGTCATGCGGCGGTTGAGCACCGTATACAGCTCCTCCTCGCTCCACTCGGCCTGCTTGGTGACCGTACAGCCGCGCCCGCGAGACAGCTTTGCTCCGTCCTCGAAGCTGCAGCCCCAGAAGCCGATGTCCCGAATGGCACTGCACACGGCATTGCCCTCGGCGCCGATGTCGATGTTGCCGCCGTGGAAGCTGCAGTTGACGAAGTCGATATTCCCGGGCAGAGGTCCCTCCACGCTCCCGTCCTCGCGGATCCATGTTATCAGCATACGGAAGTCGCAATTCCGAATGCTGATGTCCCGACGGAAGCGGAAGGTCCCCTCAAAGCGGGAATTGGTGATGGTCGAGCCGGGGGCGCAAGTATCGCGGTTACCCACCAGCCAGCCCTTTTTCACTGCATTCAGCTCCACCCCGTAGTCCAGAACGATGTCCACCGTGCCGTTCGGGTTGGGGAGCACACGGCGGACGGTCGCCGCCCCCGCATATTCTCCCGCCGCACTGAACAGGTCTACCATGTCCCCCTCGCGGCAATCAAAGGCGACATAGGCACCGCGCACATAGAACTCATCGTTGGCGACCGTGAAGCGGTTGCCGTTCTTGGCGTCGGTCACATAGCCCAGTGTGTTGCTGACGTTGAAGACATCGTCGAACAGCACCCCCACATCACACTCGTTCCAGTGGATGGGGCGGCGGTTGTCCTTGACATGGTAGCCGTCCCGCCAGGAGACCATTTGAATGGCGCGGTGGTTCTCCTCGCCCGGGATGAAATCCACATTCTCAAAGTATATCTCGGCGTCGTTGCTCCGAATGTTGGCAATGAAGCTCGGAGCCGCCCACACCTCGATATTCTCAAAAGCCAGACAGCCCGTGTTGCCCGACACATATATGATCTCGGACTGGACGTGCCCGATGCCGGGGTTGGGCAGGAAGACCACGTCCCCCACGGCATGGGGGTGGGTATTGGCGGTGTACTGCACCTCGATCTCCCGCTCCCCGACACGGCGCATCTGCTCGATCATCATGTGGGGGCGGTTCTGGGTACCCTCATTGTACTTAATGGAGAAGCCGCTCCCGCCGTAGTTCCAGCTGTCCGCATAGGGCTCGTCATCGGTTGCAAAGGTCACGGTCGTGCCCTTGACAGCCGTGACGGTACCCACTAAGTACGGCGAGACAGCCAGGTCGAACTTCATGTTGCAGAAACGGATATCCGACCCGGAGGTCAGCGAGATATAGTTGATGCCCACGCCGAAGCGGAACACCGACCCTCCGCCGTCCACCGTCACGCCGTCCGCCCCGTTCATGGCGAAGGGCGAAGCGAACGCGGAGGCGTTGCGCTCGGTAGAGCCGACGTAGTAGGTCCTGCCCGACTCAAAGCGCAGGGTCGCCTGTCGGCTGACCGCCTCCGCCACCGCACGATCGATGGCAGGGCCGTCATCCGTCACGCCGTCCCCGACCACGCCGAAATCGGCGGCGTAGAGGACGGTATCGGTCTTGGCTCCCGCCTGCTCGATCGGGTACTCGGAGCGGTCGATCGGTCGGGGCTCAGGGTCGGTCTCGGGAGCCTCGGTGGTCGGCTCGGTAACCGGCTCGGTCGGTGTCTCATCCGAGGTTCCGGTCTCGGGCGGCAGGTTCGTCTCGGCTTCGGTCTCGGTAACGGTCATGGTTCCCTCCGGTGTATCCTCTCCCCCGCAGGCGACAAGCCCTGCGCAGAGGATCAGAATGTGCAAAAAGGCGATCAGAACGAGTATGCGCTTGGTCTTCATGGATCCATCCTCCTGTCGGTTCAGATATGGTTCAATAGTCCGCGTTCGCGGTAAAAGGTCTCGATGGCGGCGGCCTGTTCGGCAAGCACGGTCCTGCCGTCCTCGCCCAAATACTCATACGGATACTTGGGGTTGAACAGGCGGTTGATGAGGCGGGCAGAGCCATCCGCAGGGGCGTAGTCCACCAGCTTGGTGACGGCTCCCGCACCCACGGCGAAGATGGAATGTACCTCCTCCATCATGTAGATGTTGTACAAGCCCTCAAAGCCGGGGAGGGCAAAGCCCACGTTTTCAAGGTTGCCCACCGTGTTCTTCTGGCGGTACATATAGTAGGGCAGGTAGCCCTCGTGGATGCACTTGATCTGTGAGTAGTCCACACACTTGCCGGTATCCCCGCCCCGCATGGAGTACACGTCGCCGCTCTTACGCAGCTCCGACGAACGCTTGACGCAGAAGGTATGCACCGTGATGTTCTCGGGGCGCAGGCGGATGATCTGATCAAAGGAGGCCGCGAAGGTGGGGAAGCGATCTCCGGGGAGCCCCGCGATCAGGTCGGTATTGATGACGGGGATGCCGGATGCCCGCGCCAGCTCGTAGGCGCGGTAGAACATCTCGGTGTCATGCGCCCGCCCGATGCTGCGCAGGACGTCGTCACAGAGGATCTGCGGGTTGACGCTGACTCGCCCCACGCCGTACTCCTGCGCGACCGCCAGCTTCTCGGCAGTGATGGTGTCGGGGCGTCCCGCCTCCAGGGTGTACTCCTCCAGCCCGTGCACATCCGTCAGCTCCGCCACCGTGGACAGCAACAGCCTCAGCTGATCCGGATCCAGGATGGTGGGGGTACCGCCGCCGATGTAGATGGTGCGGAGGTTCAGCCCCAGACGGTGGATCAGGGCGAAGGTGTCCCGCAGGTCGTGGCACAGCCGCGACAGGTAGTCAGGAATGAGGGACAGGAGCTTCTTGGAGGTATAGGAGACGAAGGAGCAGTAGGCACAGCGGGTCGGGCAGAAGGGGATGGATATGTACACCGAGCAATCCCGCTTGCCGGGGGTGCCGATCAGGCGCGCCTCGTTGACTGCCACCTCGGTGGCAAGGCTGGCCTTCTTGGGGATGACGAAATAATCCCGCGCCAGCTCCTTCTTGACCCGCGTCTTGCTCATGCCCTTCTGCAACAGCTCGGTCGCCACCTTGGAGGGGCGGACACCCGTCAGCATCCCCCACGCCGGGCGATAGCCGCGCAGCTTTTCACAGACATTGGTGACGGCATCCCCCACCGCGATCTTCTCTACCCGCTCCCGCGTGTAGCCCTCCCTGTAGGGGTAGGCGCGCTCGGCCTCGGCCGTCTCCCCGCGGAAGGACAGCTTGGCGGTAACGACAACTCCCTCCGCAGTCGCCTCGGCAGATGTCTCCGGCGCGTCCGTATCGGGGGGAAGGGTCGTGCGGGTCAAGGAGACCCACAGCTCCGGCGTATCCTCGCCGATCTCCTCGTCCTCCGAGAATTTGGAGCCGGGGAAAAAGATCATGCCCAGCGTCTGCACATAGTATTTGTTCACGGGGCCGTCGATGTAGAGTCTCATAGCCAACTTCCTTTATCTATCTTATTCTTTTGACTTATCGGGTCTGAGCACGTCCGAGTCCATCACGATGGTGACGGGGCCGTCGTTGCACAGGCTGACCTGCATATCCGCGCCGAACCGTCCGTGCTGGACCGGCAGAGTCTCGGCCGCACGGGCAAGGAACAGCTCGTAGAGCCGCTCCGCCTCGGCGGGTGCCGCCGCGCCCAGAAAGTCCGGTCGGTTCCCGTGCCGATAATTGGCCAGCAGGGTGAACTGGGAGACCACTAAGAGCGACCCGCCCACATCCTGCACCGAACGGTTCATCTTGCCGTTCTCGTCCTCGAAGACCCGCAGCTTGCATATTTTGGCCAGCAGGCGGTCAAGATCCTCCTCGGTATCCCCCTGCGCTACGCCCAGAAGGATCAGGAAGCCCTTCCCGATCTGCCCGACCGTCTCGCCGTCAATATCCACCTGCGCCCTCGTGACGCGCTGGAGCACTGCCTTCATATGTCTTTCCCTGCCCGCTCGGGGCATCCTTTCTTGCTATTTATCCCTCGTTTCGACCCTTGGTCGATGCGCTGAAGCCGCGAACCACATCCACGACATTGTCCAGCGAGCGCAGGCGGCTCACGATCGACCGATAATGATCCACATTCTTGCAGCTGATATTCAGGTTCATGATGGCGCGACCGCCGCTGGCCTTTCGGCTATCGATGGACAGAATGGAGACCTTCATGTCCGCCAGCGCGGCAGACACATTAGCCAACACCCCTACCACATCCTGGGTATGTACCTGGATATGCGCCTCATACACACTGCGACTGTCGGCCTCGGTCTCCGGGGTCTCCCAGTAGGCGCGCTTCCAGCGACCCTCCTGCTCGGGGTTGCACATACCCTGCACGGCGTTCGGGCAATCCACCTTGTGGATGGAGATGCCGAAGCCACGGGTCACGAAACCCACCACCTCATCACCGGGCAGGGGGTTACAGCATTTGGCGAACTTGACCTCACAGCCGTCGGCTCCGTCCACCACGATGCCGCTGTTGGAACGCAGGTGGCGGGGCGGTGCCACCGTCACCACCTCCTCGGCGGTCAGCTCGGGAGTCGGAAGCGGCTCCTCCTCCACGGCATCGGCCACATCCTCCAGTAGCTTTGGCAAGATCTTGCTTGCCGCCAGCTCGCCGTAGCCGATGGCATTGTACAGGTCGTCCGCCGTGTTGAAGCCGGTCTTCTGCGCGAAGGTCTCCACCAGCTCCTGCCGTTTGGTATCGCTCAGACGGGGAGCCGCCTTTTTCAGCTCGGGGTCGATCGCGCTCTTGCCGACCTGGATATTCTCCGCGCGGCACTCTCGCTTGAACCACAGGCGTATCTTGTTACGCGCCTCGCTCGTCCTGACGATGGACAGCCAGTCCCGACTGGGGCCGTGCGCGGAGGTGGGCGAGGCCAACAGGATCTCCACGATCTCCCCGGTATTGAGCACGCGGTCGATGGGCACGATCATGCCGTTGATCTTGGCACCGATCATACGGTTGCCGACCGCCGAATGGATCGCGTAAGCAAAGTCGATGGCGGTCGCGCCCTGCGGCAGGGAGATAACATCCCCCTTGGGGGTAAAGACGAACACCTCGTCGTGGGAGATGTCGATCTTGAGTGCCTTCATGAACTCGTCGGGGTCGCGGGTGCCGTCCTCGGTCTCGATCAGGCGGGCGATCCACTCCAGCTTCTTGTCCATGTCCTCCTTGGAGGTCGCGCCGCTCTTGTACTTCCAGTGCGCCGCGATACCATACTCGGCAACATGGTGCATCTCGCGGGTACGGATCTGTACCTCAAACGGGATGCCGTCCCGCCCGATGACCGTGGTGTGCAGGGAGCGGTACATATTGGGCTTGGGGATGGAGATATAATCCTTGAAGCGACCGGGCACCGACTTGAACATCTCATGGATGATACCCAGCACCATGTAGCACTCGGCCTCGGTGCCCACGATGATCCGCATGGCATAGAAATCGTATATCTCATCAAAGCTCTTGTTCTGGTTGAACATTTTGCGATAGATGCTGTATACGGTCTTGATACGCCCCTCCAGCAGGAACTCGATCCCCAGCTCGCGGAGCTTGCCGTTGACCATGCCGCGGATGCTCTCGATGAAGTCCAGGTTCTGCCCGTACTTCTCCTCGATGTGCTGTTGTATCTGCGCGTAGCCGATGGGGTCAAGGTAGCGCAAGCTGAGGTTCTCCAGCTCCTGCTTGATCTTCTGGATACCCAGTCGATGCGCCAGCGGCGCGTAGACCTGCATGGTCTCCAGTGCGGTCAGGCGTTGCTTGCCCTCCGGCTTGGCATCCAGGGTACGCATATTGTGCAGGCGATCGCAAAGCTTGATGAGGATGACCCGCACGTCGCGGGACATCGCTAAGAGCATCTTGCGAAGGTTCTCGATGTGCGCCTCTTCCTTGTCCTCCACCTGCAGGGTGATCATCTTAGTCACACCGTCCACCAGCATGGCCACGTCCGCGCCGAACCGCTTGGCGATCTCCTTACTGCTGGTCTTCTCGCCGCAGTCCTCCACCGTGTCATGCAGCAGAGCCGCGCAGATGGAGTCGGTGTCCAGTCCCAGACCCGCCACGATCTCGGCCACCGCCACCGGGTGGGTGATGTAGGCCTCGCCGCTGGCGCGACGCTGTCCCGCGTGCAGACCCGCCGCGTAATCGTAGGCACTTTGTATCTTCTCTATATCGTATTTCTTGCCGGACTCCCGCAGGATCTCCAACAAGCGGTCAATGCTCTCATGTACGACTTTGGTCGGTTCCATACTGTTCTCCTATTTTGCGGAGGGCACTGCCCGCCGCGGTATCCATCGTGTTTGGTCTTCCTTTTCCCTTATCGGCACTGCTCCCGCAGGGCGTGCAACAGCGGCGACGCCTCCACCGATGTATGCTGCGGGTCGGACGGGAGGGAAAAGACGAATATGTCCTCCCCCGCCTCCTCGATCCGACAGACCGCCATCTCATTCAGAATATGCAGGATCAGCCGCAGCTTGACGTAGGGCATGGGGGCACCCGCCCCCGCCAACCGTCCCAGCAGTTCCTCCGCCGTCACGCTGTCGCTCTCTCGGCCTGCCCGCTCCCGCAAGCAGACATACACCCGCGCGACATCCGCCCGATCCGGCAGGAGCCCCTCCTCGGCGGAGAAGCTCTCCCCCGCCAATATCCGCTCCAGGCGTGCGCGATCCGTGCGCCGTGACCGCCGTGCGGTCTCGGAGCGGCGCAGATCCTGCAGGATCAGCTGCAGGCTCTCTACGCCTTGATACTCGTTGATATTCAGCTGAAACAGCACATCCACCCTGTCCCCCGTCTGCACCGGAAGCGAGACGGTCGGCATACCGAACCAGAGTGCCGGGAACAGCCGCCCCTCGGCGTACAGGGTCAAGCGGGTATGCTTGCCGCCCGAGAGGGCAGTGATCTGCTGTATCGTGGCATCCTCCAGCAGGAACACCGGCGGCGGGTTCCCGGTGCCGAACGGCTCCAGCAGATCCAGCTCCCGTGCCTGCTCCATGGTCAGCTCGTCGGGGGTGACGGCACAATCCGCCTCGCGGCGCAGAGCCGTCATCTCATCCGTCAGGTGGGCGGCGGCGTACTCGTTGAGCATACGGCGGAAGGCGGGGATATCCTGCCTGCGAATGCAAAGCCCTGCCGCCAGCTCGTGCCCGCCGAAGCGGATCAACAGCTCCCGACAGTGGGACAGCCCATCCACCAGGTTCAGCCCCTTGACACTTCTCCCCGAGCCCTTGCCGACCTCCTGCCCGCCGTCGGTGGGCACCCCCTCAAAGGATATGAGGATGGAGGGCAGGCCGTACTTATCCGTGATGCGGGAGGACACGATGCCGATGACCCCCTGCGCCCAGTCGTTATCCTCCAGCACCAGCACCTGTCGGTTCCAAGGGGTCTCGGACTCGGCGGTCAGGGCGGCGTCGATCCGTCGGAAGGCCTCGGTGGCGATCCGATTCTCCTCTTCCTGCCGCCGCACATTGATCCGACACAGCTCCTCGGCACGAAGCCGCGCCTCCTCCTCGGTCTCGGTCAGCAGGAGCTCCACCGCCTCCATCGCATCCGAGATGCGCCCGGCGGCATTGAGGCGGGGTGCCAACGTATAGCCGATGACGGTCGCGGTCACGCGGCGGCGTTGCCGCTGTCCGCCCCCCGACACGGGGCGTATGCCCTTCCCTGAGGCAGCCTCCAGCAGAGCCACTACTCCCAGTCGAGCCGTTTCCCGATTCAGCAGAGCCAGCCCGCCCGTCACGATCAGGCGGTTCTCGCCGACCAGCGGCATGACATCCGCCACCGTACCGATGGCCACAAGGTCAAGGTAGCGTTGGCTCATCGCGGCGAAGGCCTCCGCGCAGGATGCCCCCGTCCGTCTCTGCTCACAGGCACAGATCAGCTTGAAGGCCACACCCACGCCCGCCAGCTCCTTGAAGGGGTAGGGGCAATCCGGTCTGTGGGGATCCACCACCGCCGCGCACTGCGGCAGGGTGTCCAGACACTCGTGGTGATCCGTCACGACGGTGTCGATCCCCAGCTCAGCCGCATAGGCCACCTCGCGGACAGCCGTCACGCCGGTGTCCACCGTCAGGATCAAGGTGACCCCCTCGGCCGCCAGGACATCCACCCCGGCGCGGGAGATCCCGTAGCCCTCCCGCAGGCGGTTGGGGATATAGCGGCAGACCCGCAGACCCAGCCCGCGCAGGTACAGGTACAGGCAGGAGAGGGAGGTCACGCCGTCAACGTCGTAGTCGCCGTACACTGCCACCGTCTCCCCCCGCTCCACCGCGAGCAATACCCGCTCCACGGCGGCCTCCATATCCGCCATCAGGAACGGATCCAGCGGCTCCACATCCCCGCCCGAAAGGAAGCTCGCCACCTCGATGGGGTCGCGGTACCCGCGACTCACGAGCAGACGCGCCGTCAGGGGGTGGAGGCTCAAGGCCGCCGCCAGCTCCTGCGCCGCGTGTTGGCTCTCGTCATCCCACGCCGTGCGGAGAGACCATATCTGTGCCCGCTTGGGGGCTTGTGCCGGATTCATAGCGGACATAGCCTTTCCTTTCCGTGAAATGATGCATCTATTCTTGATCTAATTCGTTTCGTTCGGACGGTAGGCGGCGCAGATAGCCTCCGCGACCCGTATTCCGTCCACGGCGGCACTGGTAATGCCCCCCGCGTACCCGGCTCCCTCCCCGCAGGGGTAGACACCGGGCTGTCCGATCGCGCACAAGTCCTCCCCGCGCAGAATACGCACGGGTGCCGATGTGCGGGTCTCGGCGGCCGACAGGATGGCATCCCGCGCCGCATAGCCGGGTCGCTTGCGGTCAAAGGCACGCAGACCCCGCGCTAAGCCCTCGCAGGCGAAGCTCGGCAGGACATCCGCCATGCGGGAGAGCCGCCAGTGCTGACCGCCGCGATAGCTCGGGCATACCCGTCCCGGTTCGTGGGTCGGGCGGTCGCCCGCCAGGAAATCCCCCACCGTCTGGATGGGAACCGCATAGTCCCCACCACCCGCGCGGAAGGCGGCACGCTCGATCCGCCGCTGGAACTCAATGGCACCCCGCGCAAGGCTGCCCTCCACCGGCTCATAGTCCTCAGGACGCACCGACACGGCAATGGCGGCGTTGGAGTTGACCCCGTCCCGCGCCCGATAGCTCATGCCGTTGACCACCACCGAGTCCGGCTCCGAGGCCGCTGCGACCACCTGACCGCCGGGGCACATACAGAAGGTGTAGACCCCGCGATCCCCCTTGGTGTCCGAGAAGGAATACTCCGCCGCGCCGAGATCGGGATGTCCCGCCATGCGACCATAGAACAGGCGGTCGATGTCCTCCCGCCTGTGCTCGATGCGTACCCCTACCGAGAGGGGCTTGGCCACCACCTCGGCACCTCGCGTGATCAACATTCCGTAGGTATCTCGGGCACTGTGCCCGGGAGCCAGCACCAGCACCCCCGCGTGCATATCTCCGCGCGTGGTATGTACGGTATAGCTCCCGTCGGGCAACCGCTCATAGCTGTCCATCCGACAACGGAAGAGCACCTCGCCCCCCGCCGCCCGTATCTCATCCAGCATCCGCGAGACCACCATGCGGAGCACATCGGTGCCCATATGCGGCTTGGCCTTGCAGATGATGTCCTCCGGCGCACCCAGTGCCCGAAAGGTCTCCAGCACAAAGGCACAGCGGCTGTCATTGATGCGAGTCAAGAGCTTGCCGTCCGAGAAGGTGCCGGCACCGCCCGCGCCGAACTGGATATTGGAATCGGTGTCCAGCACCCCCTCCCGCTCGAACCGCTCTACCGCCGCGACCCGCTCCGTGATGCCGTCGCCGCGGTCTATGAGCAGGGGCGCATAGCCCTCTCGCGCCAGCAGGAGGGCACAGAACAGCCCCGCAGGCCCCATGCCCACCACCAGCGGTCGCGCCGCCAGCGGGGCATCCCCCCGCGAGAACTCCAGCTTCCCCGGTGCAAACGGCTTCGCCCCCAGCCGCGCCAGCTGCTCCGCCGTGAACCCGGGGGTGCCCTCCTCTGCCCGACAGAGCACCGAGCAGACGATGCGGATGTCGTCCCGATGACGAGCATCCACCGACCTTTTATATAGGCGAAAATGAAGCGACCGGGCATCCGCTCCGCTCCGCTTCATCTTCTCTGCCGCCCGAGCCAGGATATCCGCCTCCGATGTCCCCACCGGAACCGATATTCCCTCCAGGACGGCCTCCTTGTATGTGGCTGACCGGATCATGACCCGCACCATGCCTCACCGACGGCGCAGGCTGTCGGTTCTCCGGTCGCGCCGGAGGTCTCACTGCCGGGGGCGTCCGGTCGCTCCGGATCTGTCCCTCCTGCGACCACGAACAGCCACAACAAGAATGCGACCAGCAGACAGACCACCATAGACGGCCAGTGCAGAGTCAGACACTGCTTTTCGATCTTGTACTTCCGTCGGTTATTTTCATCCTGTCGGATCTCATATTTTGCCATGCTCGATCACTCGCCTTTCTTCTCGCCCGACTCTTCGGCGGCGGTCGTGTCGCCGTCAGGCTCACCGCTGCGAGCTCCGTTCGCCGCGACCGCGTCCTTGCTCGTGCCCTTGAGACGGAACTTCTTGCGGTCGGGCTTCTCCCTCTGCCCCTCGGCGGTGGGATCAGCCGACCCCGTGACCAGCAGGTACAGATCCGCCCGCAAACGGTTCTGTATATCCTTCTCGCCGGTCGCAAAATCCGCTATGGATTTGTTATAATCCCGCTTGAGAAAGCCGTTGTTGACCACAGAGATGACGTGCCGCTCCTCCGAGACCACCACCACCACGCAGTCACTCTGCTCAGACACCCCCAGAGCCGCACGATGGCGGGTACCGATGCGCAGACCGGGACGCTCGGTGGAGGTCAACGAGAGCTTACAGCCCGCCGCCACGATGCGGTCACCGCGAATGATGACGGCACCGTCATGCAGGGGGGAGCGATCCACGAAAATATTGGTCAAGAGCGCGGAGGATGCCAGCGCATCCAGCGCGACCCCGCTCTCTTCAAACTCGCCTAAGCGGGTCGAGCCCTCGATCACGATCAGGGCGCCGTCCTTTTCCTGCTGGGCGATCTGGCAAGCCGCCTCGACCACCTCATTGATGATCTTGACCGCCGATGCATTCGCACTTCGATTCCCGACCCGCAGATCCATGACGGTCGAGCCGAGCTTATCCAGCGCATCCCGCAGCTCGGGCTGGAAAATGACCGCCAGCACGATCACGCCAAAGGACGCCACCGAGGAGAGCAGCCAATGCGCGGCGCGAAGCTCCACCCAGTCGGTCAGGATATACAGCACGATAATGGTCGCCAGACCGAAGAGCAGCTTGCTGGCTCGCCGACCGCTGACAAAGGTATAGAGAAAGTACAGCAGGACAGCCAGAAGCAGGATGTCTACCCCATCCTTCCAGGTCATGCCGGTTATGGGCTTCCATATATGGGCGTCCCAAAATGCGCTGATCGATGAAAAAAATTCTGCCACAGGTTGCTCCTTTTTGCACAGATGCCGCTATCGGATCCGCCGCAGGGGAGGCATCCTCTCCCACAGCGAGAAACACATCTTATTATAGCACATACAGCCCGTGAATTGCATGAACAGACTAAACCTTTTACAAAAAATTCACATCCATCCGACAGACTCCGACAAAGCGGGACAGACCGCGCATCGGGTCACTCCCCGTCGATCAGGCGGCTGACCGTAACGAAGTGGTACCCCTGCTCCAGCAGGGTCGGCAGGAGGCGGCGCAGGGCGGCGGGGGTAGGGCTGTCGTGCCCGATATAGTCATGCATGAGGATGATGTCCCCCGCCTGCACCGAGGAGATCACGCTGTTCGCAATGGTCTCGGGCGGGGTATGCGCCCAATCCCGCGTGTCCACATCCCACAGGATGAGCCGATAATCCCCCTCCCGCGCGACGCGGCGCACGGTGTCGTTCATGGCTCCCTCGGGCGGGCGCAACAGGTGCGGGCGGTATTCACCGAGGGTAAAGAGTGCCTCTTCACAGCGGGAGACCTCCTCGCGGATGGAATCCTCGTCCAGCCGCGTGAGCCGCTTGTGGTCAAAGCTGTGGTTGCCGATCTCGTGCCCCGCCGCCAGCACGGCGGCGGCGGCCTCGGGGTAGTAGCCCACATTCTCCCCCACCATGAAGAAGGTCGCCGTCACGCCGTACTCCTCCAGGATGGACAGTATCTCGCGGGTATACACGGGGTGAGGGCCGTCGTCAAAGCTCAGCGCGATCTCCATGCGGTCGTTGCGGCGGCGGTAGTAGACGATGTCCTCATCCGTCTCGGCGGTGTCCTCCGTCCCCTGAACGGCAGGCTCCACCGATGGCGAGGAACCGATCGGCAGAAGGCTCCCGCCCGTGCGTGGGTCGGCGGGCGGGGTCTCGCCGCGCCCGAACCGACCATTCCCGGATGCATACAGCCACAGGGAGACCAGAGCCAACGCTAAGAACACCAGCGCCGCCCCCAGCCAGATCACCTGCCCGATCCGACTGTCGGGATAAGGCTTTTCGCCCTTTTGCCGTTTCACGCTCATGCGCTCTCCTCCTCGGTCTGCGGCACACCCGTATTCGGCGCGGCGGTGTCGGTCAGCTCGTACAGGGTGCCGAAGCGGTAGCCGCGCGCCCGTATCTCCGCCAGCAGGGACGGCAGGATGGTCGCGTTGGTCGCGGAGGTGGGGTGCAGGAGCATGACCTCCCCGTCGTGCAGGTTATCCAGTATCTTGGCCTTGGCGGCCGCGACCTCGGGTTGCTTGGCGTTGTCCCAGTCCGCGTAGCCGAAGCTCCAGAACACGGTCTGATACCCCTCTGCCGAGGCCGCCGCCAGAAGACTGCGGCTGAACCGCCCCGCGGGCGGGCGGAAGAAGGGGGACGGCTCTACCCCGACCGCCCGACAAGCCTCGTCCAGTCGCGCCAGTTCGGTCGCGACCTCCTCCGCGCTCCAGGTCGTCATGTCCTTGTGAGCATAGGAGTGGTTACAGACCAAATGTCCCTCCGCCGCCATGCGGCGGATCAGCTCCGGGTGCGCCTCCACCAGATGACCCAGCACGAAGAATGCCCCGGTCGCGCCCGCCGCCGCCAGCGCGTCCAGAGTCTTCTCGACATTCCCGTTCTCATAGCCCGCATCAAAGGTCAGGTAGACCACCTTATCGGCCGCGTTCGGGTCACGGTGCCCCGGGTGGTCATCCAGATACCACCCGCCCAGCTCGCGTATGAAGGCAAATCGCCCGTCAGCCTGCGGTCGGATATGCCCCCGCACATGGGCGCAATACCAGCTGTAGGCCTCCTCCTGCGCCCCGGTCGGGGAGGTCATCGAAAGCAGACATATGATCAAGGACAAGAGCCCCGCGCCCATCCGGCACAGGCGGCGTTTCCTGCCCTGTTTTTCCAAATAAATCAAGTGGATCAGCTCCTTTCACCCATAGTGTGCGCCGCTTTGCCCCGCCGCTCTCATGCAATGGTCGGGCAAAGCGGAATAAAATAGACAGGGCGACAGAAGGCGGTATTCCGTGCAATTTGTTCAAAAGTTTCCCGACAATTGTTCCGTTATTCACGGTTTTTTCACATATCTGTAGTATAATACCCGTATTATCGGAGGGCGTAAGCCGAAAGGGGGCGGTCATATGGCGGGGAATACCTTCAAGCGCATGGAGAAGAAGACGACTCTCCCGACCGAGGCAGTCCCGGAGCTGATGGCCCGCATCGAGGCCTACATGAACCCGGATGCCTACAATGTGGACAGAAAGCCCTACACCATATGCAACCTGTACTTTGACGAGTGGGATGACGATGTCATCCGCACCTCGGTGGAGAAGCCGTGGTACAAGGAAAAGTTGCGCCTGCGAAGCTACGGCACACCCACCGATGACACGAAGGTGTTCTTGGAATTAAAGAAAAAATGCGACAAGGTCGGCACCAAGCGGCGCACCAAGCTACCCTACCGCGACCTGCAGCAGTACCTCGCCACAGGTCGACATCCCGATGGGCTCTCCTACATAGACGAGCAGGTGCTCCGCGAGATCGACTACTACCGCTCCCACCACGACGTTGCCCCGCGGGTGTACGTCAGCTACCTGCGAAACGCCTACTTCGGCAAGGAGGATCCCTCCTTCCGAGTCACCTTTGACAGCGACATCCTGACAAGGCGTCATGATCTGGATCTTGCCCTCGGGCGGTACGGCGAGCCTGCCCTCTCCCCCGGGAAGACCCTCTTGGAGGTCAAGTTCGCGGGAGCAGTCCCGGTCTGGTTCTGTCGGATCATGAGCGAGTTCGGACTGTCCTTCCACACCTTCTCCAAGGTCGGAACAAATTTCAAGCTGTATACATACGAGCAGGCCTGCGCCGCGCATCCAAACGAGGAGCACATCCTGCGGCTGATTCATTAAAAGGAGATGTTCACATGGAATACATATTGAAGACCATCGATATCACCCCCATCACGCTGGGACGAGCACTGACCATCATGGGCTGCTCGGTCGGGTTTGCCGTGGCACTGATGCTGGTGTATATGTTCACTCATCGCCGCACCGGCTGGAGACCCTCCCTCGCCATGACCGTGCTCCTGCTGGGGCCCATCGTGTCCATCATCGTTTTCTGTATTGGAAGCAACATCGCCCGCGCCATCTCCATCGGCGGCGGTCTGGCTCTGATCCGCTTCCGCAACACGGTGGATGATCCCCGCGACCTCATCTACATCTTCCTCTCGCTGGCCTCCGGTATGGCGTGCGGGATCGGCTTCATCGGCTTTGGTGCCGTCGCCGTGGGGATCGTCCTCCTGCTCATGATCCTGACCTCCCTCATTGGACTGGATCGCATCGGCGGGCGCGGGAAACAGCTGCGCATCTTGATCCCCGAGTCGCTGGATTACTCCGGCGTGTTTGATCCGGTGCTCAAGAAGTATTGCCGCGGCTACCACCTCAACCGCATAAAGACCGAGGACTACGGCACCCTCTTGCGGCTGGACTACCGCATCGTCCTCAAGAACGACAAGCAGGAAAAGCAGTTTCTGGATGAGCTGCGGGTGCTCAACGGAAACCTCGCCATCTCTATCGTACAGACGGCTGTCGAAGAGCAGTGAGCGCATCCCCATATACAGAAGACCGACCGAGCGGGTGCTCGGTCGGTCTTCTCTTTATTCATTTTCGTCCGATGATGGCTCTGTCGGTTCTGTTGACGGCTCCG
>CAYXBU010000027.1:0-25566 GCA_964463245.1 uncultured Clostridium sp.
TGGATATTTGAGAAGGGCTGACCTTAGTACGAGAGGACCGGGTCGGACGCACCTCCTGTGCACCAGTTGTCCTGCCAAGGGCATAGCTGGGTAGCGGCGTGCGGTATTGATAAACGCTGAAGGCATCTAAGCGTGAAGCATGCTTCAAGATGAGATATCCCATCATTTCAAATGAGTAAGGTCACTTGCAGACTACAAGTTGATAGGTCGGGTGTGTAAGCACAGTAATGTGTTCAGCTAACCGATACTAATTGACCGAGGGCTTGAACTTCGTCCTCAATCATGGACGGGTTCTTCAATGCATTTGTTTGAGTTTCTTTTCTATGAGAGTCTTTTCTTCTTTTGGTTGGAAATGATAATTACTTTCGTTGTAAGACGCGCTTGCGTCTTTTTTGTTTTTCGTCGGAGATTGGGAAAAGTGAGAGGCGGGGCATGGTGCGCTCCGCCTCTCGCTGTTGTCGTTTTCCAAATTTGACACTGCTTGCTGACTTAGAGTGCCCGGGCAAGCTCTACTTGTGTCATGTCCCGCGCTTTCCGCAAGATCCGTATCTGTTCACTGAGCATAGGCTCTCCGTGAGATAATTAAGGCAACACCGCACAATTCACGGCTTACGCCTTTTTCACTCACTTGCTTGCATAAAATCCGTCATATTTTACAAATTTCCTTCGCGTAGGATAAACTACGCGCGCGAAAATTTGTTTCATCTGACGAATTTTCTGACTGCGCAATTGAGCAAAAAGAATTGTGCGGTGGTGCCTTAAATGTAAATACTTAGTCTATTGCGAAATCGTGCCACCCCACCACCAACCAAGAAGACCGGCAGACCCGTCCTCAAAACGGCTCTGCCGGCTTTTCATACTCTATAGGGATATGTCTTTCCTCACTCCCATTCCACCGTTGCCGGCGGCTTCCCCGTGATGTCGTACACCACTCGCCCCACGCCGCGCACCTCGTTGACGATGCGGGTGGCGACCGCCTGAAGGGTCGTGTGGGAAATGGGCACACAGACGCAGGTCATGAAGTCGGAGGTGCGCACGGCGCGCAGGGCAACGGTGTACTCGTAGGTGCGGAAATCCCCCACCACGCCCACCGAACGTGTGTCGGTCAGGACGGCGAAGTACTGATCCGCCTTGATGTGCCGCCGCCGTACCTCGGTGCGGAAGATGGCATCGGCCTCTCGCAGGATGTCCAGCTTCTCCCGCGTGATCTCGCCGACCACCCGTATGCCCAGCCCGGGACCGGGGAAGGGCTGGCGATCCACCAGCGCGGCGGGAAGTCCCAGCCGCCGTCCAAGTGCCCGCACCTCGTCCTTAAACAGCCCACGCAACGGCTCGACCACGCCCTCAAAGAGCATATCCTTGGGCAGGCCGCCGACGTTGTGGTGGCTTTTGATCACGGCGGCCTTACTGTCCGCCTGACCGTCGGCCTTGCTGTTGGCCTCATCGTGGGTAGCATGGTCGGGGTCTCCATTGCCATCATGACTCTTGTCCCCCGACTCGATCACATCGGGGTATATGGTGCCCTGCGCCAGGAACCGGATGTTGGGGAGCTTGCGAGCCTCCTCCTCGAACACCCGTACGAACTGCTCGCCGATGATACACCGCTTTTCCTCGGGGTCGGTCACGCCCGCAAGGGCGGTAAGGAAGCGATCGGTGGCATTGACCCGTATGAAATGCAGGTCAAACTCGGCGAAAGCCTGCTCCACCTCGTCCCCCTCGTCCTTACGCATCAGGCCGTGATCCACAAAGACACAATGCAGCTGCCCGGGGATGGCGCGGGACAGCAGAGCCGCACAGACCGAGGAGTCCACACCGCCGGACAGCCCCAGCAGGACGTGTGCATCCCCGACCTGTTCCTGCACGGCGGCGATCAGATCGGTCTCTATGTTCCCAAGGTCATAGTCTCCGGTCGCATGGCAGACATTGTACAGGAAATTGCGGATCATGCGGGTACCGTTCGGGGTGCTCTCTACCTCGGGGTGGAACTGCACACCGTACAGCCCCCGCGCGGTGTCCTCCAGCGCGGCACAGGGGCAGTGCGCCGTGTGTGCAACACAGGTAAAGCCTTTCGGTAGCGCGGTGATGCGATCCGTGTGGCTCATCAGCCCGATCTGGGCTGTCTCCAGCCCCTCAAAGAGCGGCGAGGCTGTCTCGACCTGCATGGCGGTCTTGCCGTACTCGCTGGTCTCGCAGGGGGATACCTGCCCGCCCAGTGTCTCAGCTAACAGCTGGCAACCGTAGCAGATGCCCAGCACGGGAATGCCCAGTCGGAACAGCGCGGGGTCACAGTGCGGGGCTTGCGGGTCGTATACGCTGTTGGGACCACCGGTCAGGATGATCCCGATGGGGGACAGCAAGCGGATATCCTCGGCGGTCATGTTCCCGGGCTTGACCAGCGACAGCACGCCGCATTCCCGCACCCGCCGTGCGATCAGTTCCTTATATTGTCCGCCAAAATCCAGGATCAGCGCGAGCTGGTGGCGGTCTTGTGTGCTCTCGATCATATTCGACCTCTTGTAAGTGATTTTGTTTCCGCTTCGGCGGCGCAATATTGCATCAAGCCGAGCAGGTTGCCGCTGAAGCGGCAGGTCAGCTCGGACAGATGTGTGTAATCCATGGGACGCATGAGGGATGTCGAGGTGGGCAGTTCGACCGCCCGACTCTGCACCAATATCTCGCCGACCAGCTGGGAGCAGAAGTAGTGCCCTGCTCGGTCGTACGGGATGCGGAGTTGACAGAGGATCATGCCGACGATATTGAATCGGTAGCGGGCGGCATTGTGCAGGATGGCCTCGGCGGTCTGCCGTGCCGCCTCGTAGACCTCGTCGGAGACCTCCAACTCATACAGGGCGCAGGGCATATCCGGGTGCCGCCCCAGGTAGCCGCTGTACAGGGATTCCCGACAGGGACCTGCGGGAAAGAGCGTGCGCCCGTTCTTGCGCGAGGAGCTGTACAGGGTGTTCAGGGTCTCGTCAAAGGAGATGGACACATGGGTATAGGGGGCTTTCGTGGCCAGGTGTACGATGCGGGAGAGTACCGTCGCAGACCTGGTCAGGAGAATGTATATGATCTTCACGCGGCACCTCCTTTGATGGTTCTTGGCTGTTGGCTGTCAGCTGTTAACTGTCAGCTGTCAACTGTCAACTGTTACCTTTTGATGTACGCATCCCGCTCGGCACCCACCGAGATATAGCCCACGCGGCAACCGACCGCCTGCTCGATGTAGGTGATATACTTCCGCGCGTTCTCGGGGAGGGAGTCCCATGTGCGGCAGACCGAGACATCCCCGAAACCATCCAGATATTCCATCACGGGCTTGGCGCGCAGGAGACGATCCCCCGTCGGGAAGCTCGTGGTGATCTCGCCGTCCACATCGTAGGCCACGCAGATCGGGATCCTGTCCATGTAGGACAGCACATCCAGCTTGGTCAGCACGACGGTGTCCGCGCCCTGCATCTTCACGCCGTAGCGCGAGGCGGGCACATCAAAGCCGCCGACCCGACGGGGACGACCGGTCGCCGCGCCGTACTCGCCGCCCGCATCGCGGAGGGCTTTCGCCTCCTCGCCGAACATTTCGCAGGTGAAGGGACCCTCGCCCACGCAGGTGGAGTAGGACTTCATGATGCCGATGACCGAATCCAAACGCCGACCGGGCACCCCCGCGCCGACCGGGGCGTAGCCCGCCAGCGTCGTGGAGGAGGAGGTGTAGGGGTAGATGCCGAAGTCAATGTCCCGCAAAGCTCCCAGCTGCGCCTCAAACATGACCTTCTTTCCCGCATCGATGGCGGAGTCCAGATAGACCGATACATCGGTGATGTAGGGAGCGACCACGCGGCCGTAGGTGTCCAGCCAGGCAAGCATCTCCTCGGGATCGATGGAAGTATGTCCGTAGCCCGTGACCGTGATGTTCTTCCAGGCCACGATGTCGCAGACCTTCTCCCGAAGGGTGTCGGGGTGGAGCAGATCCTCCATGCGCAGACCCTTCTTCATGTACTTGTCGGCGTAGACCGGGGCAATACCGCGGCGGGTGGAGCCGAATTTCTTGTCCGCCAGACGATCCTCCTCCATCACGTCCTGCAAGCGGTGGTAGGGCATACAGATGATGGCCTTGTCACTGATCTTGAGGTTCTCCGGGGTGATGGTGATGCCGCGTTCCTGCAGGTGGTGGATCTCCCCTGCCAGATGCTCGATGTCGATGACCATGCCGTTGCCCATGACATTGACGGTGGTCTCCCGCAGGATGCCGGAGGGGAGGAGGTTGAGGATGAACTTGCCTTTATCGTTGACGACGGTATGGCCGGCGTTATTGCCGCCCTGGTAGCGGCAGATAATGTCATAGTCGGAGGAGAGGAGATCGACCATGCGACCCTTGCCCTCATCCCCCCAGTTGATTCCAACGATGGCGGTTAACATTTGAATTTCATCTCCTTGTGTGTGGGTATATGGATACACCCGAATAGAATAGAGTCATTCTCCGTGCCGAAACAGTCTCTTTTGGGTCGTTTGCCGGGCGCGGATGTGACGCGCCCGGGATTTCTCGTTCGTATAAGACTTTCCCCCTATCCCCCCGACCCCCTTTCCCCGGCGGGGAAAGGGGGAGCCGCGTACTAATTATGCAAGGGACTCCGCCCCTTGCGACCCCGAGACGGTAGCCGAACGGTTGGCGGTAAGCTCCCGTCGGGGGCTACGGTAAGGTGATGTGACACCTCTTCACTCGGCTGAAGAGAAACACGGAGGGAATGGGATCCCAAACTCCCCACAACGGAAGGATGTTCGGGGGAAACCTCCCGCAGGAAGTCTCCCCCGTCATATGTCTTACACGTGTACTTCCGAGTCGTCCGGTGCCGACAGGACAGCCGTCCAGACGGAGTTGGAAGCGAGGGCAGCTCGCACCTCGGCAACATAGGCGTGTGCCTGGTCGGCGGCGAGGCCGGTGAAGCTGCTTGTGGACAGGATCTCGTCGATGTCGGCGCGGGAAAGCCCGAAGGCGGGGTCGGCGGCGATACGATCCAGCAGATCGTTGTCGGCACCGTCCAGCTTGACGGCACGCCCGGCGGCGACCGAGTGCTGACGGATGACCTCATGCAGGGCTTGGCGGTCGCCGCCTCGCTTGACGCACTCCATCAGGATGTTTTCGGTGGCCATGAAGGGCAGCTCCTCCATCAGGTGCTTGCGTACCACATTGGGGTAGACAGTGCCGCCCGAGATGACGTTGATGTACAGGGACAGGATGCCGTCCACTGCGAGGAAGGCCTCCGGGATGCTGATGCGGCGGTTGGCGGAATCGTCCAGTGTCCGCTCCAGCCACTGGGTACCGGCGGTCAGTGCCGGGTTCAGGGTATCAGCGATCACATAGCGAGCCAGCGAGGTGATGCGCTCGCTCCGCATGGGGTTGCGCTTGTATGCCATGGCCGAGGAGCCGACCTGCCCCGACTCGAACGGCTCGTCAAACTCCTTCATGTGGGACAGGAGGCGGATGTCGCCCGAGAACTTCATGGCACTCTGGGCGATGCCCGAGAGTACCGACAGCACATAGTAGTCGGCCTTGCGGGTGTAGGTCTGGCCGCTGACGGCGTAGGTGGAGTCAAAGCCCAGCTTGGCGGCGATCTTGCGATCCAGCTCCCGCACCTTCTCCCCGTCACCGCCGAACAGCTCCAAGAAGCTGGCGCCGGTGCCGGTGGTGCCGCGACAGCCCAACAGCTTTAAGTTCCCCAGCACGAATTCCAGATGCTCCAAGTCCAGCATCAGATCCTGCAACCACAGGGTCGCCCGCTTGCCCATGGTGGTGGGCTGAGCCGCCTGGAAGTGGGTGTAGGCCAGCGTGGGCAGCTCGGCGTGTCGCTCGGCAAAGTCCGCGACCGCCGAAATGGCGCGCAGGAGCAGGGTACGGATGCGCAGAAGCGCATCCCGCTGGAGGATCACGTCGGTGTTGTCCCCGACATAGCAGCTGGTCGCGCCCAGATGGATGATGGGCTTGGCCTCGGGGCAGACCTGACCGAAGGCGTAGATGTGCGCCATGACATCATGCCGCACTTCCCGCTCCCGTGCGTTGGCGACCTCGTAGTCGATGTCGTTCACATGGGCGCGCATGGCCTGGATCTGCTCCTCCGAGATGTTCAGCCCCAGCTCCCGCTCGCTCTCGGCCAGCGCGATCCACAGCCGCCGCCAGGTCGAGAATTTGCGGTCATCCGAGAATATCTCCTGCATCTCCCGCCCTGCGTAGCGACCGCAGAGGGGATTCTCATATACGTCGTGTCTTCCTGCCATGATGCTCCCCCGGTCGGATCAAAGGCGAGCCGCCTGCAGGCGTGCCAGCACGTCGCGGTAGCCGTCCAGAACGTTGCCGAGGTCGCGGCGGAAGCGATCCTTGTCCATCTTGCGATCGGTCTCGGCATCCCACAGGCGGCAGGAGTCGGGGGAGATCTCGTCGCAGAGCAGGAGCTCGCCGTCAGCGCGGCCGAACTCCAGCTTGAAGTCCACCAGCTTGATGCCGCACTTGGCGAACAGCTCGGTCATCAGGTCGTCCACCAAGAGAGCCATGCCGCGCAGCTCGTCCAGCTCGGCCTGGGTGGCCACGCCGATGGCGGTGATCTGGCTGTCGTTGATCATGGGGTCGCCCAGCTCGTCGCTCTTGAGGCTGAACTCCACCACGCGGTTTTGGAGAGCGGTGCCCTCGGGAACGCCGTACTTCTTGGAGAAGCTGCCTGCGGCGATGTTGCGGACGATGACCTCGACCATGACGATGTCGGCCTTCTTGACCAGCACGGTGGTGTCGTCGATGACCTTCACAAGGTGAGTCTTGACCCCGTTCTCGGCCAGGTGCTGGTAGATAATGTTGGAGATGGCGGCGTTGAGCTTCCCCTTGCCGGGCAGGTCTTCCTTCTTGACGCCGTTGCCTGCGGTGGCGGTGTCCTTATAGGAGATGATGCAGGTGCCGGGCTCGGTGCCCTCGTAAACGATCTTGCTCTTTCCTTCGTACAGCTTAACCAGATTTTCCATGATTTTTATTTCCTTTCAAATTGTTGACAGTTGTTGTGCGGGGGGACGGGTTCAGTCGTTCTTTTTGTCTCGCTCGGAGAGCTTGCCCTCAAAGCGATCCTTCTCGGTGTGCTCCGGGACGGCGGTGGGGTAGCGGCCGCAGAAGCAGGCGTGACACAGCCCTGCCTGCTCGCAGGTCATGCCGTCCTTGCCTAAGAGGGCGGGAAGATCCTCGTCCGGCAGGTAGCCCAGCGAGTCCACACCGATGATGGAGGCGATCTCCTCTACCGTGTGATGGGTGGCGATCAGGTGCTCGCGGGAGTCGATGTCGGTGCCGTAGTAGCAGGGGTTCAGGAAGGGCGGGGAGGATATCCGCATATGCACCTCGGTCGCGCCGGCCTCCCGCAAGAGGTTCACGACTTGACGGCTGGTGGTACCGCGCACGATGGAGTCATCCACCAGCACGACCCGCTTGCCGGCCACCACCTCGGCGACCGGGGACAGCTTGATACGCACGAGGTTGACCCGGTGCTCCTGCCCGGGGGCGATGAAGGTACGGCCGATGTAGCGGTTCTTGACGAAGCCCATGCCGTAGGGGATGCCGGAGGCCGCCGCATAGCCCATGGCCGCATCCAGACCCGAGTCGGGGGCGCCGATGACCACGTCTGCCTCGGCGGGGTGTCGCTCCGCCAGTACGCGCCCTGCCCGACGGCGAGCCGCGTGTACCGAAACACCGTCCACCACCGAGTCGGGTCTTGCAAAGTAGATATACTCGAACACGCACAGGTGCTTGCCGTTCTCCGCGTCCTTGACACAGTGAGTGGTGTCGGAATGGACACCGTTCTCGTCAAAGACCAGGATCTCTCCGGGTTGAACATCCCGCTCAAAGGTAGCCCCCACGGCACCCAGCGCGCAGGACTCCGAGGCGATGACGTAGGTCCCGTCCGGCATGATGCCGTAGCACAGCGGGCGGAAGCCGTGCGGGTCGCGGACGGCGATCAGCTTGGCGGAGGACATCAACACCAGCGAGTAGGCACCGTCCAGCCGATCCATGGCGCGGCTGACGGCTTTTTCGATGGAGGGGGTGCAGAGCCGCTCCTGGGTGATGATGTAAGCAATGGTCTCGGTGTCGCTGGTGGTGTGGAAGATGGCTCCGCGGGACTCCAGCTCGCGGCGCAACTCATAGGCATTGCTGATGTTGCCGTTGTGCGCCAGAGCCAGCTTGCCCTTGCTGTGGTTGACCTCCAGCGGCTGACAGTTGGAGCGCTCGTTGGTTCCGGTCGTGCCGTAGCGCACATGACCGACTCCCATCTGCGCCTCAGGGAGACTGCGCAGGACATCCTTGTTGAAGACTTCGTTGACCAGTCCCATGTCCTTGTGAGAGGCAAAGACCCCGTCGTCATTGACCACGATACCGCAGCTCTCCTGCCCTCTGTGCTGGAGAGAATACAGACCGTAGTAGATCAGACCCGCTACGTCGGTGGGTGCTTGGGCGTATACGCCGAACACACCGCACTCCTCGTGCAGATCGGTCGTCGGGAGACATCTGTTCTCGGTTCCGGCTACTTGATTCATTCTGTATATCCTTTCTGTTTGAAAATATAAACGATTGTAAAAGTTGCGTCTCTGGGGGAAACTTTCTGAAGGAAGTTTCCCCCAGACCCCCTTCAAGGACTTTCAAAATTATTTATTTATCGAGAGGAGGCTTGTTGACAACACTCCTACGCGTATTCCGCCCATGTGGGGTCCCTGTCCCACAATGTATTCAGAAAAAGAGTACTTGATCGGCTATTTACGATGTTATCTCGCGTGCTCCCGCTGCTCCAGTGCCGCGGCGATGAAGCCGCAGAACAGCGGATGGGGGCGGTTGGGGCGAGATCTGAATTCGGGGTGATACTGGACACCCACAAAGAAGGGGTGCTCCGGCAGCTCCACCGTCTCGACCAGGGAGCCGTCCGGGGACAGCCCCGAGAGGCACAGCCCGGCGGCGGTCAGAGCCTCGCGGTAGTCATTGTTGAACTCGTAGCGATGGCGGTGCCGCTCGTGGATCAGCTCGGTGCCGTAGCACTTCGCCATGACGGTACCGGGACGGATGCAGCAGGGGTAGGAGCCTAAGCGCAGGGTACCGCCCTTGTCGATATCCTTGCTCTGTCCCGGCATGAAGTCGATGACCTTGTGGCGGCACTGCTCGTCAAACTCGCCGGAGTGGGCATCCGGAATGCCGGCGGCGTGTCGTGCAAACTCAATGACGGCGATCTGCATCCCAAGGCAGATGCCGAAGTAGGGGATCCCCTGTTCCCGTGCGTAGCGGGCGGCGGTGATCATGCCGTCAATGCCGCGCCCGCCGAAGCCACCCGGCAGGATGATGCCGTCCACATCCCCCAGAGCCTCGGCCACGGTGGCATCGGTCAGGGTCTCGGAGTCGATCCAGTGGATGCGGATGTGGGTGTTCAGGGCGTAGCCCGCATGGCGCATGGCCTCGGCGACCGAGAGGTAGGCATCATGCAGACCGACATACTTGCCGACCAGCGCGATATGCACCTCCTTCTCCCGCGCCTTGATGCGGGACACCAGTTCTGACCACTCGGTGAGGTCGGGGGCGGGGGTGTCCAGCCCCAGTTCGCGGCAGACGACCTCCGAAAAGTGGGACTGCTCCAGCATCAGGGGAGCCTCATACAGGCAGGGCAGGGTGATATTTTGGATCACGCAGTCCGGCTTGACGTTGCAAAAGAGGGATATTTTTTGAAAAATGGACGGCTCCAACGGGCGATCACAGCGCAGGACGATGATGCCGGGGTTGATGCCCATGCCCTGCAGCTCCTTGACCGAATGCTGGGTGGGCTTAGTCTTGTGCTCGTCCGAGCCGCTGAGGAAGGGAACCAGCGTGACATGGATGAACAGGCTGTTCTCCCGCCCGACCTCCAAGGATATTTGGCGCACCGCCTCCAGAAAGGGCTGTGACTCGATGTCCCCGATGGTGCCGCCGATCTCGGTGATGACAACATCGGCATCGGTCTGCTTCCCGACCCGATAGACGAATTCCTTGATCTCGTTGGTGACGTGAGGAATGACCTGCACCGTGGAGCCGAGGTATTCCCCCCGCCGCTCCTTGTTCAGTACGTTCCAGTAGACCTTGCCGGTGGTGAGATTGGAGAAACGGTTGAGGTCTTCATCGATGAAACGCTCGTAATGCCCTAAGTCTAAGTCGGTCTCGGCTCCGTCCTCGGTCACATAGACCTCGCCGTGCTGGTAGGGGCTCATGGTGCCGGGGTCTACGTTGATGTACGGGTCGAGCTTCTGGGCGGCCACCTTCAACCCTCGCGCCTTCAGCAACCGTCCCAGAGAGGCGGCGGTGATGCCCTTTCCTAAGCCGGAGACAACGCCCCCGGTGACAAAAATGTACTTGGTAGCTGTCATTAGGATATCCTCCTTTATTGGAATGGCTGTGAAAAGAGAAAGGGGAGCGCACTGCGCCGTCAGGACTGCGGCAAGGCACTTCTCCTGAGGTGCCGTGTCGGCAGCTATGCCGTCGTATATCGTGCGCTCCCGTCGCTCGGGGTCGTATGGGTGCAGGTATGCCGAGGCTGTCCCGTTCCGGATGTACCATGTACAGTACCGCCGCGCCGTCTTACCGAAGGCGAGAAACCACCGGTCGTTCGCATACCCCATGCCTGCCTTTCTTCATGCCCCGTTGGGCAATTCTTTTCCAACGATAACTTATTATAGCATATCCCGCGAATTTTGTCTATAGCACACTTTCACAAAAGCAGGGTCATCGGATTTGCAATTTTTAGTCAGCCGTGAATCGTTCCGTCATGCCGTCCCTGCGGGGCGCATATACTCGGGCAGGTCGCCCTGCGGCACGGAAAGGAGGATCCCCATGAGAAGAGCTTGCAAGAGGAGTTGCCACGGACTCCGCGCGGTGCTGTTGCTCTTAGCAGTGGGGGCGGTCTGCGCCCTGCTTGGCTGTCGGGGACAGCCCCCGCCGTCGGCGCGAGAGGTACTGACTGCCATGATGGAGGTTGCCCCACTACCGCCCGGGGAGGTGTATGACAGCCGTGCCGTGTCCGGCAATGCCGTGTCCGGTGCTGTCAATGCGCTCGACGACACTTTGTTGGCGGCACTGTACGGTTCGGCGGCGCGGGGATGGGGGGCGGGGGAGGATCCCCCCGTGGTAGAGGCGGCACTGTTCCTGTCGAGCCGCCCGGAGCCGGCTGAGCTGGCGGTCTTTTACTGCCGCGACACCACGGCGGCTCTGTCGGTGGCGGCGGTCTGTCGGGAGCGGTTGGAGCTGTTGCGGCGCACCCGGGTCAGCACCGCATACGCCGCATGGGTCGAGGAGGGCGAGGTGACGGTGTCGGGCAACTTCGTCCTGCTGGTCGTGTCGCCCGACACAAGGGAAGTCCTGCGGGCGGCAAGGGCGGTCATCTGAAGGTAGAAAAGCGCGGGGCACTCGGCAGAGTGCCCCGCGCGGGTATCAGGAACCGTTTCCCTGCAACAGCCGCCTGCGCAGGGCGGTGCCGGCGCGGGTAAGCTCTGCGGGGGGCAGGCAGGTCTCCAGATACAGCAGATCCCCCGGGGTGACGACACCGTCCCGATCCATGTCCCCCGCAGGCAGGAGCGGGGCGGGGGTCGTCCTCTCGTCCGCGGGCGCGGGGAGCGTGACCGGTACCCACAGGTCGGTGTCCTCCCCCGCACCCGGGGCGAACCACCCTGTCCCGAAGCGAGTCAGCGGGCTGCGGATGCCCGCCAAAATGCCGCCGCCCTCGACCGTCTCAAAACGGCTGCCCGCGCAGGTGTGCCCGCTCGCGCAGGAATACCCGCTGTACCCCAAGGCCTCCATGGCGGCATCCGAGCGCAGGAGACGGTCGTGGCAGACGGCGGCGGGGCTATCGGGAGTGGGGATGGGGTCGTCCCGCGTGACATCCACATGGTACCAGACCCCGTCCACGCGAACATGGTTCCAGGCGTGATCCATCTCCCGACTGACCACCAAGTCCGCCTCCAGCCCTGCGTCCCGTGCCAATGCCAGGAAGGCCAGCGCGTAGGCCTGACAGACCCCCGTCCCGTCCCGAAACAGGCTCAGGGCATCGTAGCGGGTGGTGTCTACATCGTAGTCGTATGTAGCCGCTATGTGATCGTGCAGGAAGAGCACCGTATCTGCCTCGCCCCACGCGCCGGGGCGACCGTCGGCTCCCGCCAGGGCTTTGGCGGCCGCCAAGGCTTCTCGCACCTCTGCAAGGGTGTCCGTCCAGATCCGCCGTGCCTCGGTCAGCTCCTCGTCCGTGAAGCGGTAGGCGGGGGTGACGGTCAGCACGCGACCGCTCGCATCGTAGGTGTAGGACAGGTGATCCTCCACGAAGAACAGCTCCGGGTCGTTGTCCATCACGCGGGCAAAAACAGTCCCCAACTCGGCGCGGGGCAGGGAAGCGACGGACAGGTCGATCTCGGCACGGGAGCTTTTCAGCCCGTCCGCCAACAGACCCTGCGCGACACGGCGGGCGGCCTCCCCCGTGAGGGTATACCCGCCTGTCGGGCTGTCTGCCGCCGTTGGGAGGGCGGGGCGGCAGAGCAGGAGCGAGAGAAGACAGAGGAGGGCGCATACGGTTCGTAAGCACCGTATGGACAGGGGGCGGGCATGGCTCATGTGCACGGGGCATCCTCCGTTCCGCGACGGGCTGTATCGGCGCGCACCGATCGCGGTACAGCCTATGCGGGGGAGGGCGAAAAAAGAACGGACGGGCGACCATCGGCCGTCCGTCCGTTATGAAGTGGATGCTTTGAAGGGGGTCCCACCGAGCCGTGTATGCAAACTTCGGAACCCTGTTTTGTCCAGGGCGGTGACCTATCCACTGCTTTACTGCTCCCAGCGTCCGTTCCCGCATCGGGACAAGTCTACCGCATGGGGGACGGGAGGTCTGCAAACCGCAGCGCGAGTCGGTCTCCTTTGATCTGATGTGGGTCACAATATCTGCATATCACGCACACCGCAGGACCGTTTTTTTTGCTTACTTCTTCTTTTCCTCGGAGGGGTTGACGTCGTAGTCGGCCTCGTCCGAGAGCATATCGTCGAAATACTCGGCGACATCGTCAAACTCGTCGTCGTCATCCACCGTGACCAGGATGTCCTCGCCGTCCTCGTCCTTCTCGGCGCAGAGGATCACGTACTCGCACACATCCTCCTCCTCGGGCTGCTCGTCCATGGGCACCATGGCGAAGTATGTCTTGCCGTTCAGCACAGCCGAAGCGATGACCTCGAACTCCAACTCGTTGCCGTCCTCGTCGGTCAGGGTATAGACCTCGGCTTCCAGATCCTTATTCTCTTCCATGTGATGCATATTCCTTTCTGCAGGAGTGGGAGGCTACGCTGTCCTCGCCGCTGTTCTTATTATACACGATGTCGGGGGTTTTGTCAATGGGTTTTGGACATTTTCACACGGGGGACAGGAAACTTTCATTCGACAGGCTTTTTTGGGGGGGCGGCAGACCTCAAAATGTTCTCTGCC
Source organism: uncultured Clostridium sp. (assembly GCA_964463245.1). Taxonomy (GTDB): domain Bacteria; phylum Bacillota; class Clostridia; order Oscillospirales; family CAG-272; genus CAMEON01. The sequence goes on from CAYXBU010000027.1 coordinate 13,485, forward strand.
TGTAGGCAAAAGGGCAAAAAAAATCGGTTATTCGCCCGGTAACATGACGATGGTAACGAAAAATCGCCTCGGATCCTTCTGTTACAAAAAAAGTATTGACAAATGTGGAAAAACAAGGTATAATCATACTGGTTGAGTGTGTCCGAAGTCCACCCTGCCCCTCGTGGGGACTTCCCTGCGGACACCGCGATATATATACCGGAGGTATACCGATATGGAAATAGACGGCAATAAGTTTCAAGAAATGTGCGTTTCAGCCGCAAACTCGCTGGACAGCCAGAAGACCGAGATCAACAACCTGAATGTCTTCCCCGTGCCGGACGGAGACACCGGCATCAACATGAGCCTGACCATGAAGCCGGTGCGGGAGATCCATGTCGAGCCGGGCACCCTGTCCGAGGCGGCGGGAAGAGTCGCCGAGAAGGTGCTCCGCGCCGCGCGCGGCAACTCCGGCGCGATCCTGTCGCTGTTCTTCCGCGGCATGGCCAAGTCCTTCAAGGGGCTGGATAAGGCTGACTCCAAGGACATCGCCAAGGCTATCCGCTCCGGTACCAACGAGGCCTACCGCGCGGTCGGACAGCCCACCGAGGGCACCATCCTGACCGTCATGCGCGGCACCGCCGACACCGCCGAGGCCGAGAGCGAGCTGTATCAGGGCGATCCCGAGGCCTTCTTTGAGCGGCTGGTGGATTCCGCCGAGGAGGTGCTCCGTCAGACCCCCGAGATGCTCCCGGTGCTCAAGCAAGCCAAGGTAGTGGATGCGGGCGGCAGTGGCTTTGTGACCATGCTCAAGGGAATGCTGGCCTCCCTCAAGGGGGAAGGGGTCGAGGCAGGGGAGAGCGACGATGCCGCCGAGACGGCTGATGCCGCCGACTTTGCCGAGATCGATCCCGACAGCATCAAGTTCGCCTACTGCACCGAGTGCATCATCGCCAAGTCCGAGGAGTTCGCGGGCGAGGGCACGGGCGAGGTCTTCAAGAATACCATCTCTCCGCTGGGGGATTCCATGGTCTTTGTGGATGATGAGCAGATCATCAAGGTGCATATCCACACCAACGACCCCGGGCGGGTGCTGTCCGAGGCGGTCAAGTACGGCTCTCTGGAGACCGTCAAGGTGGAGAATATGCGCAACCAGCACCATGCCCTGACCGCCGCCGGGGAGCAGGCGGCCGAGGAGGCTGCCGCAGCCGCCGCTGCCGCTCAGGCCGCCGCCGAGTGCCCCGCATTGGATAAGCCGATCGGCTTTGTGGCGGTGTGCATGGGGGATGGAGTCGCCGCGACCTTCCGTGACCTGGGGGTCAACGAGATCGTCACCGGCGGGCAGACCATGAACCCCTCCACCGACGACCTGCTCCGTGCGGCGCGTATGACCGCCGCCGAGGTGGTCTTCCTTCTGCCAAATAATAAGAATATCATCATGGTCGCCGAGCAGGCGGCGCATATCCTGGCCGACGAGGGACGGCAGCGTGCCATCGTGCTGAATACCCGCAGTGTGCCGGAGGGACTTTCCGCCATGTTGGCCTTCGACCCGGATGCCGAGCCGGATGCCAACCGCGAGACCATGACCGCCGCCTACGCGGGTGTACACACCCTGTCTGTGACCCGCGCCGTCAAGGATGCCGCCATCGACGGCATGAGCATCCGCGCCGGGGAGTATATGGGTCTGTGTGACCGCAAGATCGGCTACACCGGTGCCTCCCGCCGCACCATCGTGCTGGAGATGCTCAAGAACTTCCCCCGTGCCGCATTCGTGACGGTCTTCTGCGGCGCGGACGTGACTGAGACCTGCTCCGCCACTCTTCTCTCGGATATGCAGGCACTCCTGCCGGAGGCCGAGATCTCCATGATCCCCGGCGGTCAGCCGCTGTATGACTTCATCATCTCGGTGGAGTAAGACGGGATCCGACTTGTCAAATAATATGAAGCATCCCTTCCCGCCCGAGGCGGTGCCGCTCCTCCTTGACTGGTATCGCTCTCATGCCCGCGACCTGCCGTGGCGAGCCGACACCGACCCCTACCGCGTGCTGGTCTCCGAGATCATGCTCCAGCAGACCCGCGCCGAGACCGTCAAGCCGTATTTCGACCGCTTCATGGCCACCCTGCCGACGCTGGTGGATCTGGCCGCCGCCGATGAGGACACCCTCTTGAAGCTCTGGGAGGGGCTGGGCTACTATAGCCGCGTGCGAAATCTCGGACGGGCGGCGCAGAAGATCATGCAGGACTATGGCGGGGTCATCCCCGCCGACGTAGAGGCTCTGCTCACCCTGCCCGGTGTCGGACGGTACACGGCGGGAGCCGTGGCCTCCATTGCCTACGACATCCCCGCACCTGCGGTGGACGGCAACGTTCTGCGTGTGGTGGCTCGCCTGACGGCGGACGATACCGATGTGCTCCTGCCTGCCGCCAAGGCCGCCGCTGAGGCGGCGATCACCCCCTGCATCCCCACCCCGGGTGCAGGGGATTTTACCCAAAGTCTCATTGAGCTGGGGGCGCTGGTCTGCCTGCCGGGGGAACCGCAGTGCGACGATTGCCCCCTTGCCCTGCTCTGTCGGGCACGAGCCGAGGGGCGGACGACCGAATTGCCCGTGCGGGGCAAGCCGAAGCAACGCCGTGTAGAGGAGCGCGTGGTATTCCTGTTGCGGGTGGGGGAAGGTGCGGATGCACCGCTGATCCTCTGCAAGCGACCGCGCGGATTGCTGGGCGGACTGTACGAGTTTCCCAACCGCTTGCTCTCGGAACTGCCCGACGGGGGCGACCTGCCCGAGCGGTCTGCCGCCGCCCTGCGGTCGTGGGGGCTGGAGGTCGCGGAGGTGAAGTCGGTCGGGGCGGCCAAGCACCTGTTCTCCCATGTGGAATGGCACATGGAGGGGGTCTTAGCGGCACTCCGAGCCGATGCGGCACTGCCGGAGGGCTGGCTTGCCGTCACACCTGCGGATATGCAGGAATCACACGCTGTTCCGTCAGCCTTTGCGGCCTTCCGCGAGGCGGTCGGTCTGCCGCCCGCCCGGAATAAAAAACCGAAAAAGTGAGCCTTCCGTCCGAGGGCGGACGGGTTTTTATACAAAGGTGCTCGTCGCATTCATGCAAGATGAATGCGGCGGGCACTTTATTAGGCTAAAATTTTGTCAAACCCGCCTATTGCAAAATGCAGGAATTTGTATTATAATAATGCAAATACAGCTCCACTGTACGAGGGGAGCCTGTATAAAAGATGAAAAGGAGATGATCTCGTATGAAAAGAATGTGTTCCCTCGTATTGACCTTTGTGATGGTGATAGGTTGCCTGTCCATTCTATCCGGTTGTGGTTCTGCCGAATGGAAAGTGGATGAGAACGGCCTGACCGAACTTCTGATCGGCGGGATCGGTCCGACCACGGGTGATTACGCCAACTACGGCCTCTCAGTCAAGAACGGTGCCGAGCTGGCCATCAAGGAGATCAACGCCGCCAACCCGGATGGCATCAACGGCTTCAAGTTGACGTTCCAATTCGAGGACTCCACGGGCGACCCCGACCAGGCCAAGACGGCTTACGGCAAGCTGGTGGACAGCGGCATGAAGGTATCCCTGGGCGGTACCCTCTCGGGTGAGACTGCCGCCGTCGTAGCCGAGGCTAAGACCGACGGTATGCTGGTGCTGACTCCCTCCGGCTCCTCCGTGCAGGCTATTTCCGGCAGTGACAAGGCTTTCCGCGTCTGCTTCTCTGACCCCTATCAGGGCAAGCTGTCGGCGCAGTACATTTCGGACAACAAGCTGGCCACCAAGGTCGCCATCTTCTATGACAGCAGCACCGACTACAGCACCGGTCTGCGGGAGACCTTCATGGCGGGTTCCAAGGATAAGATCGAGGTCGTAGCGGATGTGTCCTTTACCTCCAGCACCAACACCGATTTCTCGGCTCAGATCGATGAGATCGCCGCATCCGGTGCCGAGCTGGTCTTCCTGCCCATCTACGCGCAGGAGGCGGCCGCTTTCCTGACCCAGGCCAAGGGCAAGCTGGACAGCATGAAGAAGTTCGGCTGTGACGGTCTGGACGGCCTGCTCAACAAGGGCATTACCAAGGAGGATGCCGAGGGTGTCATGATGCTGACTCCCTTTGCCGCCGACGACGAGCGCGCCCTGACCCAGAATTTCGTCAAGAACTATACCGACAAGTACGGCAAGACCCCGGATCAGTTTGCCGCTGATGCTTACGATGCTGTCTACGCCATCGTAGCCGCGATCAAGAAGGCAGACATCACCGCCGAGAATAAGGATGACTTCAACAGCCGTATCGTGGCCGCCATGACCCAGATCAAGGTCGAGGGCGTGACCGGTACGATGGAGTGGTCTGCCGACGGTGAGCCGAACAAGACGGCACTCGCCATGGTGTACAAGAACGGCGAGGCTGTTAAGTACAAGCCCGAGGGTTGATCGCCCCGCATACGCGACAATTCGGCCGGATCCTCCCGCCGCCCGGTCGGTGAGGGTTCGGCCTTTGCCTATTTTTTCGCAGGAAACCTTCAAAAACCCGAAAAGGAGAGACTGTCATCATGACCAAACTCATCGGTGCCCTGATCAGCGGGCTGAATCTGGGCAGTATCTACGCCCTGATCGCGCTGGGCTACACCATGGTGTACGGCATTGCCAAGATGCTGAACTTTGCCCACGGCGATATCATTATGGTCGGAGCGTATGCTGTCATCGTATCCGTCACGACGGCTAACCTGCCGCCTCTGGTGGGCATACTGGCCGCCGTGGTGATCTGCGCCGCGCTGGGTGTCGCCGTCGAGTTCTGTGCCTACCGCCCCCTGCGGCAGTCCCCACCGCTGGCGGTGTTGATCACGGCCATCGGTGTCAGCTACCTGCTCCAGAATCTGGCTCTCTTGATCTTCGGCTCGGAGCAGAAGGCCATGCCCACCCTCTTTGATCTGCCCTCCCTGACGGTGGGCGGTGTGACCGTGGACGGGATCACCCTCCTGACCCTGGGGGTCACGGCGGTCATCATGGTGGGGCTGACTCTGTTCATCAACCTGACCCGCATGGGTAAGGCCATGCGCGCCGTTTCGGAGGATCGTGATGCCGCTGAGTTGATGGGTATCAGCGTGAACAAGACCATCACCGTGACCTTCGCCATCGGTTCGGCTCTGGCGGCGGTGGCCAGCATCTTCTACGGCGCGACTTACACCTTCATCAAGCCCACCACCGGCTCCATGCCGGGTATCAAGGCGTTCACCGCCGCCGTCTTCGGCGGGATCGGCTCCATTCCCGGTGCTATGCTGGGCGGCATTCTGCTGGGTCTGATCGAGCAATTCTCCAAGGTGTATATCTCCACCCAGTGGACGGATGCCATCGTCTTTGGCGTGCTGGTGCTGGTGCTGGTGTTCAAACCGGCGGGACTGTTGGGCAAGCCCATGAGAGAGAAGGTGTGACCGTGGGAAAGAAAACCATTCGAGCAAAGAGCTTCTTCACTGTTGACCGCGTGACACTGCTGGTCGTGGCACTCCTGTTCCTCGTGATGGGGATGCTGGTGTATACCGATGCTGTCGGCCGACAGGTGCAGAATATGCTGATCTCGGTCGCCTGCTACATCGTGCTGGCGGTGTCCTTGAATCTGGTGGTCGGCCTTCTGGGCGAGCTGTCGCTGGGACACGCGGGCTTTATGTCGGTGGGACTTTTCGTCGGCTGTACGGTGGCTGTCTTCTTGCAACCCTACTTGCCGACGGTGATCAACCTGCCCCTGTGCATGATCATAGGCGGTCTTGCGGCGGCGGGCGTGGGCTTCATCGTGGGGCTTCCCGTCCTGCGGCTGAAGGGAGACTATTTGGCCATCGTGACGCTGGGCTGTGGGGAGATCATCAAGAATATCTTAACCAACCTGAAGATCAAGGGTTCCCCCCTGCAGGGTGCGCTGGGCATTGACACCTCCGCCATCCGTCAAGGGTCTAAGGATCTGCTGCCCTACGCCTTCGTGCTGATCCTGCTGACCATGGCAGTGATCATGAACTTTAAGCGTTCCAAGCACGGCCGTGCCATCATGGCCATCCGCGACAATCGCATCGCCGCCGAGGCGACGGGGGTCAATGTTACCTCCTACAAGCTGCTGGTCTTCATAATGGCGGCCTTCTTCGCGGGGGCGGCGGGGGTGCTGTACGGCTTCAGCCTGCCCAACATCAAGGCGGATACCTTTGATTACAATATGTCCATTGAGATACTGGTCATCGTGGTGCTGGGCGGCATGGGCAACCTGGGCGGCTCGGTGCTGGCGGCCATCATCCTCCGCGCTCTGCCCGAGATGCTCCGCGAGTTCTCGGACTATCGGATGCTGGTCTACTCGGTGGTGCTGATCGCCATGATGTTGCTCAACGAGAACAAGAGCTTCAAGGCCTGGAAGAGCCGCTTCTCCTTTATGGATTGGCTCAAGGGACTCAGAAAGAAAAAGACCCCCGAGGATCCCGGGGATAACGGAGGGGAGGCCTGTGACGCATGAACCTGTTTGAAAAGAAGGACAACTACCATTCGGAGGGCTCCAATCTGGTGACCTACCCCTCGGGTGCCGTCATCCCGGAGCGGGATCTGGGGAAGACCCCCGTGCTGGAGGCACTGCACCTGGGCATCGACTTCGGCGGCCTGACCGCCGTGGATGATTTCTCGCTGGTGGTCGGCAAGACCGAGATCGCGGGGCTGATCGGCCCCAACGGTGCAGGCAAGACCACCGTATTCAACCTCCTGACCAACATCTACCAGCCCACGCGGGGCAATATCATGCTGGACGGCTACAGCACGTCGGGCAAGACCACCGCACAGCTCAACCACATGGGGGTGGCGCGTACCTTCCAGAACATCCGCCTGTTTTCCAACATGAGCGTGGCGGACAACGTCAAGATCGGCCTGCACCACACCACGAACGAGAGCCTGCTGGCGGCGGTGACCCATGTTTTCGGCTACGGCAAGCGGGAGCGCGAGGCGCAGGAAAAAGCATTGGAACTGTTGGATTTCTTCGGCATGGCAGACCTGGCGGATGCGCCGGCGGGCAGCTTGCCCTACGGTGCCCAGCGGCGGCTGGAGATCGTGCGCGCACTGGCGACCAAGCCGAAGATCATTCTTCTGGACGAGCCGGCGGCGGGCATGAACCCCTCCGAGACCGCCGAGCTGATGGAGAACATCCGTCGCATCCGCGACACCTTCCGGATCGCGGTCATGCTGATCGAGCATGACATGAAGCTGGTCATGAGCCTCTGCGAGGGCATCTGTGTGCTGGATCACGGTCGCATCATCGCGAAAGGCTCCCCGGAGCAGATCCTGTCCAACCAGAAGGTGGTCGAGGCCTACCTCGGCAAGAAGAAGGAAGGGGGAGACGGCGCATGATCCTCAAGGTGGATAATATCAATGTATACTACGGAAAGATACATGCACTCAAGGACGTGTCCTTGGAGGTGAACGAGGGGGAGATCGTGGCTCTGATCGGCGCGAACGGCGCAGGAAAGTCCACCACCCTGAAGACCATCTCGGGGATGCTGCATCCGCAGTCCGGTCATGTCTCCTTTTTGGACACCGACATCACCCACACAGAGGCTTATAAGCTGGTCTCGCGGGGGATGGCGCACGTCCCGGAGGGACGGCGGTGCTTCCTGCAGATGTCGGTGCAGGAGAATCTGGAGATGGGGGCGTATACCGACCCCGGCTATACCAAGGAGGGACTGGAGAAGGTCTACGGGCTGTTCCCCCGCCTCAAGCACCGTAAGAATCAGGTCGCAGGTACCCTCTCGGGCGGCGAGCAGCAGATGCTCGCCATGGGGCGCGCCTTGATGAGTAAGCCTCGCTTGCTCATGCTGGATGAGCCGTCCATGGGTCTTGCACCCATCCTCGTCCAACAGATATTTGACATCGTGGGGGAGCTGCACCGTGCCGGTACCACCATCCTCTTAGTCGAGCAGAATGCCGAAATGGCTCTCAAGGTCGCCAATCGCGCCTACGTTCTGGAGACCGGCCGCGTCGCCATGAGCGGCGATGCCGCGACCCTCGCCAACGACGACAGCGTCAGACGGGCGTATCTGGGCGGCTGATCACGCGGATTTCCGCTTGGCATAGACCAACCAATGATGAAATAGATACAGGGTGTGCGGGATGCTCTTCGGAGCATCCCGCCGTTTTTTTGCTTTTTTTCTTGAAACCTATTGCCACGCAGTCCTCTTCCATGCTATAATACCCCCGAGGGGTACCGCGTATGCCCTCCATACGCCAATATATGCCGCACTGCGGCAGAACGGAGGCTGACATGAAGCAGAATACCGTACAGGGAGCCGGAGACAACTCCCGTTACTTAGTCAAGACCAAATACACCTACGAGCGTGTCCCGCAGAGCGACTACAGCTACCGCCCCGACTTCCTGCCGTGGTCGTGGGCAGACGGGCGCACCCAATCCCACAACGCTATCCCGCCGCTCTATCGGCGGGAGACACGACTCTCGTTGGGGGAGCATCGCTTCTCGGCCGAGAGACCGGTCGAGCTGATCCTCTCGGGTGAGACGGTCGCCGTGCTGGCGGCCTCCTCCGCCTTGTCGGTGACCCCTGTCGCAGACACCCCCGCCACGGAAGAGCTCATATACCGTGCGACCTTCTTTGGCGCGGACGGGGAGTCCTTCTCCTCGGTGGGGACTGCGGCCGCGGGCCGTACCGACAGCTTTTCCCTGTCCCGCATGGACTTCACACCGACAAGGCTCAAGCTGGAGACTGTCGGCGCGGCTCTGACCGCCACCATTGTGTTGGAGTCTGTCTGGAACACCTTGGGGGAGTGGGGCGGTCAAGCGCACTTCTACTGCCCGTTTGATGCGATCCTTACGGATCGCGGTTCCGACCTCGCCCTGACGGTGGAGGGGCACGGCGGCTTTTCCGCCGACTCCCTGCCGCAGGAGGCGGGCGGGTGCTACAGTATGCTCATGCCCCGCCGCAACACCATCTTCATGATCCTGTCCAATCCGGACGGGCTGGACAGAGCCACCCTGTCCTTTACCTCCGAGACATCGTCGCACTATGCCCCCGAGAACGCCGTCACCCTGCCCCTGCCGCAGGACGGTGCGCCCCATGCGCTGTACTTCAACCTGTCGGCCTGCCCCGGCTGTGCGGGTCGGCTGACCGGCTATCGGCTGGAGGTGGAGGGGCACGGGACTCTGCTCATCCATGGTTGGTCGTTCGAGCAGGAGAAGCCGTCGGAGGAGCCGCGAGCCATCGTCACGGCGGCGGTCGCCGATCCGGCTAACATGACCCTGCGGGTCGCGGGGCATATCCGCACGGATGCCCTTCTTGACGCCTACTCCGGCGGGCGGCTCTGCCTGTATGCCGCCACCATGGCGGATGCACAGGGGCTGGGAGCCTCGCAGGAGTCTACGGCAGGGAAGACACTCGTCGGCGCCCTGCCCCTGCCGAGCCTGACCTCGTCGACCGTCCCCTTTGAGCTGGACGAGCTGTCCCTCTGTATGCAGGAGACCACCCTGCTCCCCTACCAGCTTCTGCTGTTTGCCGAGGCTGACGGCCAGCTCCCGCTCTGCCTGTCCGACCGCTTCTATATCGAGAATTACGAGGTCTTTGACGGAAACCCCTACGCCTTTGACCTGCCGTCCTATACCCTCTCGGTTCTGGATTGCGGTGCCCGCGGGGATGCCATCCACGATGACACCGCCGCCATTCAGGCCGCTATCGACCGTGTCTCGGCGGCGGGCGGCGGGCAGGTATACCTGCCGGGCAGTACCGACCGCTACGGGCGGCGGTATATCGTCACCTCCCTGCTCCTGCGGGACAATGTGGATCTCCATCTCGGGGACGGCGCCGTACTCTGGCAGTCTCCGCGGCGGGATGACTACCCCTACCAGCCCTCCCTCGGGCATGACGGGGTCATTCCCGGCATCAACTGGACACACAGCCTGCACGTCTCCAACCTGCCCCTGATCCAGGGTGCAAACCTCTCCCACATCAAGATCACCGGGCGCGGGAGCATCCGTATGCAGGACACCGCCTCGGAGGAGGGGGTGGATATGCCCGGCTACTCGGTCGGGTGCTACCGCCGCATCCACTGCATCCCGCTGGGGCTGTTCCTCTGCGACTACGTGGAGACACGGGACTTCGAGATCATCCGCGCAAGCAACTACCACACCGAGTACAACCACTGCCGCCACGTTTACATCGCCAACATCCGCCTGCATGAGGTCAAGTGTGTCAGCGGGGACGGCTTCGGTATGGCTGGGGCGCAGGAGGTGCGGGTCAACCGCTGCTTCCTGCAGTCCAACGACGACGGGATCGTCATGTCCTGCCACTACTACGACCCGCGCGGTCTCCTGTGGTGGACGAACCTGCGGGACGAGGACAATTCCTGCCGCGACATCACGGTTCTGCACTCCTACCTCAACTCGGGCGGCGGCAAGGCTCTGGCCTTCATCACCTGGGGCACCAGCGACCCCATCCAGGAGCGGGAGGAGATTTCTCATGTCGTGGCGACCGACAATATCCTGATGTCGGTCAACCCGGTGGGAACCTGGCCGGACAACCCCTACGCAGGGAAACAGCCCTTTGACAACACCGAGACCGATGACTATTCCCCCATCAAGGATATCCGCATCTATGGAAACCGCTATGTCGGCAACTGCAAGCTGTCCCCCGTCCATGTGACCAACATCCTGACGGATTGCGGCATCATCTCGGGCGCCGACTTCCGAAACGGCGACTTTTCACTGGGAGGTCTTGCCAACTGGACACTGTGGCATAATGTCGCGCCCGACTCCATTGATACGGTCATCTACGCGGACAAGGAAAAGGGACGGATCCACCGCTTCGGAGCGGGAGCCGTCGCCGCCGCGCAGGGGCTGCACCTCCTGATGGGACAGCACACCTTTACCTGCGAGCTGATGACCGCCCCCGACGGGGTCGAGCTGTTCGTCGCCCGCATTCCCGCTCCGGGGAGCGGTGCCGAGGCTGACCCTTATGCGCTGGGGGAACTTCTTGCCACGAAACAGGTGATCTGCCCCCGCCCGCAGACCGCCTCGCTGAGCTTTGATCTGACCGAGGAGGAAAGCGACCTGTTCGTGGGTCTGCGTGCCCCCGCGAGCTCCTCGCCGGACGGATTCGCCATCTTTGACCACTGCCGCATGGAAAGTCGGGTGGATACCGCCGCGCTGACCGCCCGCCGTCGGGAGAGCTTCCGTGCCGCGCTGGCCGAGACCTTCGACCCAAGCGGCTTCGACCTGCAGGACGAGGACGGCAAGCTGTATCTCCATACCGTGGCTTCGGGCAGGGAACAGCTCCTGCGTGTCCACGGAGAGCAGATCTGCTTTGCCCTCTCGGCCGCCGTCCGCTCCAACCGCTGGCTCGGCTCTGCCCCCGGGACTACCCGCTTTGGCTACCGCTTCGCCATGCGGGAGGAGAGCTGCGCCTACCGTGAGCTCTGCTTTGACTGCCTCGGGCAGACCTTGTCCCTCCGCGAGGTATCCCCCGACGGCATCCGTACCCTCTACCTCCGCCCCAACTTCTTCTTTACCTCGATGGATTTCCACATCTTCAGCCTTGAGGTCGCGCCGACGGCGGTCTCTGTTCGGATCGACGGCTCCCTTTACGCCACCGTTCCCTGCGCCGCTACCCCCGGCGCGGTCGCCGCATTCTTCTCGGACATCGATGCGTCGGTGGCAGGGTTGGAGATGCGCGGGTAACAGAGCAGGAGTGCGCTCAGGTATGGCTCTGCGGACATGATGTACCGTGCTCCTTCTGCACGGGTACGGGCCTGCGGAAAGGTTCTTGGAGTTGTTGACGAATAAATTATAACCTACGATTCGTTTCTGAGTCGTAGGTCGAGGTGGTACTATAACTGAATTGAATGGCGGGGTGCCAACTAAACAACAAGCAATTCAATTGATTAATGAATCGGGAGGGACTGTTGTCAGAATAGCAAGCCCGCATCAGTACCCTAATCCACACACATTTTCCCACATAAATTATACCACTCAAAACGGAACGAAAGGAACAATTAAGGTATTCGATTAAAATGGAGATATTAGACACTGTATTATCTAGGGTGTGTTTCCAAAGTCATCAACAGACAAAATTATGCAAGCCAGAGCAG
>CAYXBU010000028.1:0-24569 GCA_964463245.1 uncultured Clostridium sp.
TGATCCCCAAAAAGATACATTACTGCTGGTTCGGGCGTGGCGAGAAGAGCGACAAAGCCAAAAAGTGCATTGCCAGCTGGAGCCGCCTCTGCCCCGATTATGAGATCATTGAGTGGAACGAGGACAACTTCGACATCCACCTGAACCCGTACACCGAGATGTGCTACGAGCAGCGGAAGTTTGCATTTCTGAGCGACTACGCGCGCCTGTGGATATTGGAACGGGAGGGTGGTCTGTACTTTGATGTGGACGTTGAGGTCATCCGCTCCTTCGACCCCCTGCTGATGCACGCGGCCTTCTTCGGCTTTGAGACGGATGAGTTTATCAATACGGGGGTCGGCTTCGGCACCGAGACGGGGCATCCTGTCCTGCGTGCCATGCTGGCCGCCTACGACCCGCTTCTGGACGGTGCCCACGGCACGATCGGCTGTCCCATCCTGAACACGCAGGCACTGGAGGCCTTCGGCTTGGTCAAGAACGGGCAGACCCAGGAGGTCGGCGGTGCGGTCATATACGCGGCCGACTACTTCAACCCCTATGACGACATTCTCGGGAAGCTGTGCAAGACCGAGAATACCTACTCCATCCATTGGTTTGCCAAGAGTTGGATGAGCCGCAGTGCCATCCTGCGCAGTACCCTCTCCAAGCCGTGGCACAGGCTCCAGCACGTGTTCGGGAAACGCTGACATTTGACGGCATGAAAAAGATATTGATCCTGCACTCCAATCTGGAGCTGGGGGGAGCCGAGACCAGCCTCCTGGGGCTTCTCTGGAGCCTTGACTACCGTCGTGTGTCGGTGGATCTGTTCCTGTATCAGCACACGGGGGAGCTGTTGTCCCTGATCCCGCCGGAGGTAAAGCTCCTGCCGGAGGTGCCCGCCTATCGGGCACTGTTTGATCCCATCAAGACGGCACTCCTGCACGGCCACCCCTGCATCGCCGCCGCACGAGTCCACGCCAAGCTGACGGTATCCCGACGTAACCGCAAGTTGCACTTTAAGGATCTTGGCCACGCGCTCAAGCAACGGGCTCATGCCAATGCGGTCAAGTATCTCCCCCGCATTGGGGGCGAGTATGATATGGCCATCTCCTTCATCGATCCGCACTGGATCATGACGAGCCGCACCACCGCCCCGCTGAAACTGGGTTGGTTCCATACCGACAACGCGCTGGTCACGCCGGATAAGCCCCTGGACGACGCCATGTGGGGAGGATGTACCCATGCGGTCAATGTGTCGGAGGCTTGCAAGGCGGCATTCGACAAGGTTCACCCTGCCATGACCGAACGGTCTGTGGTGATCGAGAATATATTGGCAAGACCCTATGTGGAGAAGCGTGCCGCAGAGCCGCTCCCCGAGGGGGATATGCCCCGCGACGGCTCCATCCGCCTGTTGTCCATCGGGCGGTTCTGCGAGGCCAAGAATTTCGACAACCTGCCGGACATCACCCGCCGTCTGTTGGCGGAGGGGCTGTCGGTGCGCTGGTACATCATCGGCTACGGCGGTGACGAGGAGTTGATCCGCCGTAAGATCGCCGAGGCGGGCATGGAGCAGAACGTCATCCTGTTAGGTAAGCGGGAGAACCCTTACCCCTACATCCGCGCCTGCGACCTGTACGTCCAGCCCAGCCGTTATGAGGGAAAATCCGTGACTGTCAGGGAGGCGCAGATGCTGGGCAAGCCCGTGGTCATCACGCGCTACGCCACCTCGTCCTGTCAGCTGGAGGAGGGTGTGGACGGGGTGATCGTCCCGATGGACAACGAGGGCTGTGCCGCCGGCATTGCCGGGCTGTTGCGCGACCCCGACCGTATGTCCCGCCTGTCTGCCGCCTGCGCGGCGCGGGATTACACGAACGCCGATCAGGCCGAGAAGCTCTATCGACTCTTGCAGATCTGAACGAAACCGATACAAGGAGGTATGCCCATGCGGGTGCGAACCATAACCTGTCACGATGTATACAACGTCGGCGCGTCCCTGCAGGCGTATGCCCTATGTCGATACTTGACCGAGCAGGGACAGGATGTTCGGATCATCGACTACAAGCCGGATTACCTCTCCGGTCACTACCGCCTGTGGGGCGGGGTCAGTTCACGCTTTGATAAGCCCCTGTTGCGGACGGGCTATCAGCTGGTCAAGTTCCCGGGTCGCCTGGTGTACCGCTTGAAGCGGCGTAAGCGCAGCTTCGACCGCTTTCGGGATCGCTACCTTCCCTTGACCGAGCGGTATCGGAGTTTTGAGGAGCTGTGTGCCCACCCGCCCGAGGCAGATGTCTGCATCGCGGGCAGTGACCAGATATGGAATACCGCATTTCCGAACGGGAAGGATCCCGCATTCTACCTACAATTTGCGCCCGAGGGGGTGCGCCGCGCCTCCTACGCCGCCAGCTTTGCCATGGACGAGCCGGATCCTGCATGGGCAGAGCGGCAGGCCGCATGGATACGGGAGCTGGATCATATCGCGGTACGGGAGGCTACCGGACTGTCCCTACTGGAGCAGATGGGCGTGACGGACGGACAGGTCGTGGCTGACCCCGTATTCCTGCTCTCCTGCGAGGAGTGGTCTGAATTGGCTGTGCCGGTCAAGCGAAAGAAACCATATATTCTGGTCTACGATTTTGACGGATCGCCGATCATGCGCCGAGCGGCTGAGAAGCTTGCGGCGGCGCACGGCTGTGAGATCGTGACCCTCCTCAAGCTGGATTACGGGACTCCCGCCGCCGCCCATGCGGGACCGGATGAGTTCTTAGGCTGGCTGGCGGGGGCGGAATATGTCCTCTCCAACTCTCTCCACGCGACGGCGTTCTCCCTGATCTTCAGGCGGCCTTTCATGACCTACGGACGGCAGGAGACTCTGAACAGCCGTATGCGAGACCTTCTGACCATGGTCGGGCTGGAGGCGAGACAACGGGCGGATGAGCCGATCGATTGGAAAAAAGTTGAGGAAAGGTTGGAACCGGTGATCGCCGATTCCAAGGCGTATCTGCGCCGGGTGCTGCTATGAGCTTATTACACGCAATATATCTGGAGATCTATTGCGGCAGTATGTCGGAATTGGCGCAGGTCGCCTTTGTACTGGTGCTGTTTTGGTCGTTTTTGACGGCGGTAGGAGCCAATCTTCCCGTTGCCCGTAAAGGTTGGATGTGGCTCAACCGCGGTCTGGCGGGACTTTCTGCCTTGGGCATTCTTGCCGTGACCATCTTTTCACGCTTTTTTGGAGAAGGCAGTGAGGTCGGGTGGTTCTTGCTGCCCTTCCAAGTTCCTGCCGAGGCCTGGCTTGCAGAGGAATATTACCGAATGCTCTTCATGAATGCATTGCTTTTTGTCCCGTTGGGGCTGACATTGGTGAACGCGTGGGACTCCAAACGCGCCTTCCCGATGCGGCTGGGGTTGACGATGAGCGCGAGCTTTGGATTGAGCTTCATTTGTGAGCTGGTGCAGGGCATATTCAGCCTGGGCGCCGTGGAGACCGATGACTTGATCATGAATACGACCGGCGCGTGTATAGCGGCACTCTGCCTCCTGCCCGCGTGGGGGATCGCATGGGTGGTCGGCCGGATACACAGACGGATAAGCATTAAGACAGAAGATAGATACGAATATCGAAAGGAAACAGATCATGAGTGAGAATGATATGAACAAGGGAACACCGGAGCAGACCGATGCACCGGCCGCGAAAGAGGAACTGAACTCGGAACTGTTGGCGCGTCAGCAGGAGAAGGAGCGCTTCCGCCGTGAGCGTGAGGAAGCGATGCGTTCGGCACCCTCCGGTCGTCGGATGCCCCGCAGTCGAGTAAGCCGGGCTCGCTTCCGTATGAAACGATTCGCGGCCAAAAATCGGCGTGTGATGCTGATCCTCTTGATTACTGCGTTGGCCGGTTTGGTGCTGATCATCAGCATTCTGGCGGTGACCTATTTCACGATCAATGGTAGTACGTCCGGTGTTACCAGCGGCGTTCCTGTTGGTGACAAGTATCAAGGAAATCAAGCCGAAGGAACCGAACAGATCAAGATCGTTCGTTTGAAGGATGAAGTCAAGCTGGTGGAAGATGTTCTGATCACATACGCGGATAAGTACAACACCGACCCGTCGGCGCGAAATCTACTCAACAGCCATAAGCTGACCAACCGTCGATTGGATTATGCGCTGAATGTCACGATCGAGTATGCCATTGACAACTTGGCAGATCGTCACAGGGACATCCGCCGTGTGTATGCCATCGTGTCGGAGAACGTGACGGATGACGGAGAATACGTATCTCCCACCGTCTTTTATGCCAATACGTCTGCGCAGGAGGACTCTATCGTCTGCACGCATTTGAAGGCGGGCACACAGTACTTCTATAAGATCGTGGCGGAATTCTCCGGCGGTGCGACGCTTGAGACCGAGGACGGGTTCGTGACCAAACAGTCGCCTCGCTTCGTATCGGTTGCCAATATCATGGGTTCCTATCTGTACAATGTGCGGGACATTGGCGGCTGGATGACGGTGGAGACCGCAGAGGGCACGAAGCAGGTGCGGCAGGGTCTGCTCTACCGTGGTTGCGAGCTGGACGGGGTCAACGATCGGGAGTGCACGATCAGCCGGTCAAGCGGCGTGTCCACCATGGTTGCATCGCTGGGTATTCGCACAGTCGTCGATATGCGCGCTCAAGATACGGGAGGCATTGACGGATACTGCCCCCTGGGCAATTTCGTGAAGTATGTCCACATTCCCGGCTCGTATGGGTACGGCAGCGGCCCGACCCTCGCGGAGGTAAATACAACGCATGAGTTTATCCGCAAGTCCTTTGAACTGTTGGCGGATCCGAACAACTATCCTGTTTACATCCATGACATCTACGGGAATAAAGAGGTCGGTATGATCTGCTATCTGCTGGAGACGGTTCTGGGCGTGGATCAGACACAGCGGAAAAAAGATTTCTATATGAGCGAGTTCAGCACTAAGAACGCAGGAATCGATGCCGCATACAGTACCTTTACCGGTATGATCAAGACCTACCAACAAGGCAATACCGAGGAGGAGTGGGTGATCAACTTCCTGACGGTCAGATGCGGTGTGACTGCTGAGCAGATCAACAGCATCCGGAATATTCTGCTTGAGGATGTCCTGACCTCGAAGCAGCCGTGATCTTCGTCCCACAATTTAAGCTATAACAAAAAAGGAGAACTGCCATGAGAAAACGACTTTTCCTTGTACTCGCTGTGCTGTTCCTGCTGACAGCCTCCCTGTCCGTCCTCCCCGTCTTAGCCGAGGAGACCACCCCTACCATGACCCTGAACAAATCCGTCTATATGGTCGGCGAGGATATTCTGGTCACCGCCACCGGTACGGGGGCTGACTGGGTCGGTCTGTACCTGGAGGGAGACACCTATGACTCCAACGCAGGCGGTGTGATCTCCATTCGCTGGTACTACGTCGCGCAGGACGGAAACAAGTCGGGTGACACCAAGCGCATTCAGGATTCCGAGTACACCAATGCCCCTCGCGGGGAACTGCTCAGCATCCCCGCCGGGAATTACAAGATGGTGCTCATGAAGAACGACGGCTTTGAGGCTCTCGTGACCATCCCCTTTACCGTGCTGGAGGTGCCCTACGCGAACGAGGGTCTGGTCGCATGGTACGACGGTGTCCGCAACACGCAGAACGGCCATGACGAGGAGGCCACCGTGTGGGCAGATCTTGTCGGCGGCCACGACCTGCCGGTCGAGAACACCGATGTTAACAGCTTCTGCGAGAGTGGCTTTGATGTGACTTGCGGTCAGTTTTACTTCCCGCAGGAGATTGTGGACGTGGTCAACGGGCAGGAGTTCACGGTGGAGCTGCTGTTCAGCGATTTTATCTCCACCGGCACGAAGTATAATACATTCTTGAACAGTGACAATGATTATTTTGCTCTGTTCCGCCGCAACAGCAACGATGTGATCGAGTTCAAGTTTGCCAAAAATACAGTGGAAGAACGTCCAATCGTCGAAGGTGCATTAGAACTTTTGCAGGAGGCACTGGTTACGATCACCTACAAGGTTGGTGGCGAGACCCACATCTATGTCAATGGCGAGGAGATGAGTTATCGAAGCAGTCCTTCCGCGATGGGTGCTGACAATTTGTTCATTGGTCATTCAGACGAGCGCAAGACCTTCACGACGACCTATCGCTCGATTCGTTTCTATGACCGTGCTCTCACGGAGGAGGACGTTCTGAAGAATGCTATCGCTGACGGTGTGGCCGAACCTGTCAAGACCTACACTGTGTCCTTTGTGGCAGGCGGCGTTCTGGTGGAAAAGGTCACCTTTGAGGCGGGTGCGACCTCGGTCAAGGAGCCGGAGGTTCCGGCTCGCGAGGGATATGCCGGTGAGTGGGCGGCTTACGAGATGAAGGACGAGGACTTTACCGTCCGCGCCGTGTATACCAAGCTCCCCGAGGAGACGGATACCGAGACCGAGACCGAACCGGTCACCGTCCCGGAGACCGAGACCGACACCGAGCCGGCTGGTGCGGCATCTGATACCGAGACGGCATCTGCGACACTTGCCGCGACCGATGCGGATACAGCCTCGGCTACGGCTGCCGCATCCGAGTCGAGCGGCTGTGGCTCTGCCGTGGGCGGTGGCCTGCTTCTTCTGACTCTGCTGACGCCTGTCGTGCTTATCAAACGAAAGAAGCAGGATCGTTGATCCCTCATCTGCCTGCGAGGTCGCTAGCTATGCAATCCTATTTTACAAAATTCCGTGCGCGCAGAATATGCTCTGCGCGCACGGAATTTTGTTATAACGACGCCGCAGCCCCGCAAAGGAACCGTGCGGCGGAGCCTTACTTCTTCCTCGGTACATTCATTCTGAAATCGAACCGCCTCGGCACCTCTATCTCGGAGGCATCCAAGGTGATTCCCGACACAGCGGCCTTAGCCTGTTGGATCTCGATGTACAGGGATGTAAGTGAGATCTCGCCCTCTCGAATATCGGTGACGGCCAGACCGCCGTCACGATACAGAACGGCTTCGGCCTCTTGGATCCGCCCCAATCGGAGCAGAGCAAGGGCGTACGTCATGGCTATGCGACCATCGTTTCGGGTCTGCTCCGGTGCGGTGCCGTAGGCCGCCGTGATCTCCGTGTACTTCTCGGCTTTCAGGGCAAGTGCCAAGGACTGACGGGCAAGGGAAATGTCGGAGGGGAGCAACAGGTGGGCAGACAGGGCTGTCTCGGCGGCGTTGTTCAGCTCCCCCTTCAAACGGTAAACCTGAGCCTTGAGGAACAGAGCCGTGGGGGAGGGTACGGATGCACAAGCGAGGGCGGCGTCAATAGCCTCCTCGGCATCGCGGATACGCCGCTGTGACAGGTAGATGGCTGCCAGATGGAGGTGATGCTCGTGGGTGGGAACGGCATTCTCAAGGAGCGCCGTCCACTCCGGCTGGAGCATCCAAGACAGCGGTGCTTCCTTGGCTCCCAGCGCAGGAAGGTAGCCGGTCTCCAGGAAAATACCCCAGGGTCTTTCAGCCTCGGTCAGCTCACCGAAATCCAGATGGGGGCACACAGGGAGCTCGTCGTTCTTCTTGCGACGGAGGTTTTCCAGCTTGCCCCATGCCGAGCCAAAGCAGATCTGCTTTTTCGCAGGAGCGAGAGCCATGGGCTTGGTGGCGGTCAGCTTTTTCTCCAACTCGGCGGCGGGAAGAAGAGCCTCCAATTGCATCTCTACCTCGGCGCGACACTCGTCCCATTCACCGTGAACCTTTCGGGCATCTGTCGTGACGGCACCGTAGGCTTCCATCCATTCCCACGCGGTTTTGGGAGGCATGGGCAGACACTCATACTGGGTGTGTGCAAGACCTGCCTGGATCTCCACATAGCGGCCATCGTGACCGTCTTTTGTTAGAAACTCCTGCCAACGCTTGCCGCCCTCTCCCTGTCCCCAGACAAAGAGCTTCCGCCCCCGGAGACGTGTGGTTGAAGTTTGGAAAAAGCCGTAGCCCTCGCGGTCAATGTAGGCGGTGTATTTGCGGGATTCGGGCGGGATCTTCCAGAAGTAATCGATGGCCACAGGGTTATTGGAGGGGTATGTGATATTGATACCTTGATCAAAAGGAACGGGATTCTTTCCCACTATGCCGCCTCGGTTGTTATATGTCTCGGTGGCATCTATGACGTTCCTGGCGTCCGGATCCTCGCGGACAGCCATGTTCGTCCACCAGTACATGGGAACGGTACCCGAGGTGGGGTTGACGATACGCATACGGCCAAAGAGCTGCTTGGAATCATCGGGAAGGAAGAAGTCCATCTGGTACACGCAGGCGCGAATGCGCTCGTACTCATACATACGCAGGACAGGTGTCCCGTCCTCCAGCGCGGTTTCGGCGGCATGGATGCGAGAGCAGGTGAAGGGGTGATGGCCGATCATGCCGCAGTTGAATTCGATACCTCCGGACAACCAAGCGTTTCGTACGGCCAGGTTACAGGGTCTTACCATGGGATTGGCGTAGAGAAGTTCGCGCTTCGCCACCTTGTCAAAAAGTGACCACAGACGACCGCCCAGCTCGGGGAGAAACAACGCCTTCAGATAGTCATTTTCCAGCACGACTCCGATGTAGGGAGTCATATCCTCGGAGCGGTCGTACAGATCCTGCATCCGATAAGGGAAAATGGAGGGCAGGGCACCATAGCCCACAAAGAGTTCGTCATCCTCATCCAGGGAAGAGTGGGTCAGATTCTGGATGTTTGACATGGCGTACAGGGAGGGAAGAGTCGATTCTCCGTTGAATTTGGCGGAGGGGAGGAGAATTTCACATACGGTAAGGGACATGGTGTGCGGCTCCTTTCGCAAGATTGTGTTCGTTGACCCCTTCCATCAGACCATCTGCTCCGGGTGGAACCGCTCGTCAAACTCCTCGGAGGTCAGGTAGCCGAGGGCGAGGCAGGCCTCCCGTAGGGTGATGCTCTCCCGATGGGCGAGTTTGGCGACCCGAGCGGCGTTCTCGTAGCCGATGTACGGGGTCAGTGCCGTGACGGTCATGAGGGAGGCGTGCAGATTGTGCTCCATGCGCTCGCGGTTAGCGGTCAGACCCGCAAGGCAGTGCAGGCGGAAGGAGTCCATCGCGGCGGTCAGCAGGCGCACCGAGCGCAGGAAGTTGTCGATGCAGACCGGCATGAAGACATTGAGTTGGAAGTTCCCCTGTGAGGCGCACAGCCCGATGGCGGTATCGTTGGCTATGACCTGCACCGCCACCATCGTGACTGCCTCGCACTGGGTCGGGTTGACCTTGCCGGGCATGATGGAGGAGCCGGGCTCGTTCTCGGGGATGTAGATCTCCCCCAGCCCACAGCGGGGGCCGCTGGCCAACCAGCGAACATCGTTGGCGATCTTCATGAGGTCGGCGGCCAGAGCCTTGAGGCTCCCATGAGCAAAGACCAGCTCGTCCTTGGCGGTCAAAGCGTGGAATTTGTTGGGGTCGGTCGAGAAGGGAACGCCGGTCATGTCCGAGAGCAGTTCGGCGGCGCGGAGGTCAAAGCCCTTCGGCGCATTCAGCCCCGTGCCAACGGCGGTGCCCCCCAGTGCCAGGTGGGACAGCCCTTCGGCGGCGGTGAGGATCTGGCGGCGGCAGGTCTCCAGCATCCCGCGCCAGCCCGAGATCTCTTGTGCAAAGGTGATGGGGGTCGCGTCCTGCAGGTGGGTGCGTCCGGTCTTGACGATGTCCCGATTCTCGGATTCCAGGCGGGACAGCTCAGCGATCATGCGCTCCAACGCGGGGATCAGCTCCCGCAGGATGGCCAGCTTGGCGGCGATGTGCATGGCGGTCGGGAAGGTGTCGTTGGAGGATTGGGACATATTCACGTCGTCGTTGGGATGGCAGAGCCGCTTGCCCGCCAACTCGTTGGCGCGCCCGGCTATGACCTCGTTGGCATTCATGTTGGATTGCGTACCGCTCCCGGTCTGAAAGACCACCAACGGGAAGTGGTCGTCCAGCTTGCCGCTTGCGACTTCGTCGCAGGCCTTTGCAATGACCGATAGCTTCTCCTCGGTCATCCGAGTCGGGACAAGCTCGCGGTTGGCCAGCGCGGCGGCCTTTTTCAATAGGCCGAAGGCATGGATAACCTCAAGCGGCATCCGCTCGCCAATGCGGAAATTCTCCAGACTGCGCTGGGTCTGTGCTCCCCAGTATCGGTCGGCGGGAACCAGAACCTCCCCCATAGAATCCTTCTCGGTGCGTGTCTGCATGATAGGTAAGCTCCTTTACTTGTTTTTTTGCGGGGGAGAAACTTCTTGAAAGAAGTTTCTCCCCCGCGCCCCCGTTTCAAGAACTTTTAAACAGGCCGGATCGGATGGAAACGGGGAATGGTATCATGATCAAGCCTTAACGAGGACATCCTCGATCTCGCAGATGAAGAAGCGATGGTAGTCCTTGCGGGGATAGTTGGAAAACAGGGTGGGGTCGAGGAAGTTGCCCTCTCGAATGTCATCCTCGTAGAGCTTGCGCCCGATGATGACGGTGGAGGCCTCGGCGGGGTAGGGCACCGGGTCAGCTCCCGCGGTCATGACGGGGGTCAGCCCGGCGGCGGCAAACTTGTCCCCCTCCCGTCCGCTGTGCACGCCGCAATATTTCAGGGCGGCGCGGTACTCATCGGGCAGGAAGGAAAATGACATCCGTGCCTCGCGGCAGGCCAGCGGATAGGTGAAGCGTTGCGGGCGGATGAAGCAGGTCAGCACCGGCTTGTTCCACAGTACCCCCACCGTGCCCCAGCTGGCGGTCATGGTGTTTGGAATACCGCTGTCGGGGTCGGCAACGGATATGAGCATCCATTCCTCCCCGATGCGGCGGATGAGGTCGCCCGACAGCGCGGACGTCCCGCGAGATTCAAAATGCGGCATAGCGGTTATCCTCCTATGATGAGCTTGTACTCCCAGTATAGTGGCGCGGGGGCGGAATTATTCCGCCGGTGTGACCCGCCGCAGGATCAGGATAGTCTTCTGATATTGCTCAAATGCGGGGTCTTTCTCGTAGCCACAGGCGAGATACATATTGATGTTGTCGGTATTGTTGTAGCGTTGGTCGAACACGACATAGTCCACATCGTCATGGATGGGCACCTTCTGCCCGTTCACGGTCTTTGTGTTATAGGTGACCTCGTACAGAACATCCCGATCATGGACGTGCGCCAGCAGCATGGAGGAGACGCACAGGGATGCATCTTCGGGGATCTCATCTAAGATCTCATCCATGTAGCGGTATGTGTCCTTGCCGTTCTCCCAGCGTTCCTGGTAGTAGGTCAACTTCGGCACCGCCGTGATGATATACAGGCAACAGCAGGCCGCCGCGCCAAAGGCCAACAGTCCCCGCCGCGTGGGAGCCTTCAGCTCCGGGATATTCTGGATCATGGCGTAGATCAGGAAGGCGGAGATGGCAAAGTGGTACTGGAAGCCAATGTCATACTGATACTGGTACATGGTCAGCAGGTTGAGAAGCCACGGGGTCAGGAGCAGCCAGCGGGAGGCCTTCTTGGTGCAGAACGGGATGAAGCCCACCGGCAGGATCATCTGGAACACATAGATGAATTTCTCCCACCCATTCTTGGATGTCGTGAACAGCTGGGTCAGCAGGTAGCCGGGGTTGACCAGAGCCGTGCGAAGGGCACCTAAGAGCCCGTCTTCCTTATCGACCATCAAATTGTTGAAGCGATTGACCATGGGTCCCGAGATGGAGGGGTTGGCGGTCACGCCCAGCTCGGCGTAGTAGGCCGCATAGTGCTCGCTGGTCCTGGTCAGGATGGTCATGGCAATGCCGAACCATATAAGAGCCATCCCTGCTAATATCCCGCCGTGCTTGAACTGCTTGCGGGAGAGGATCATGTAGAGGGCAAAGAGCACAAGGTAGACCGCCGCATCCTCCTTGACCATCAAGAGCAGGATGGCGCAGATATACATCGGGAGGGTCTTTTTCGCTTCAAAGCACCAGAACAGCCAGAGCAGGATGGGAGCTAAGAAGAAGTTCTCGTGCATATCGTAGAAGCAGCTGCCTGCCAAGGCAGGGAAGAGGGAGTAGATAAGGCAGACCAGCATGGTCGCCTTGCCCCCCAATTTGTAGTGACGGCAGAGCAGGTATGCGGGGATAACGCCGCTTGCCACCACCACGGCCTGCGCGATCTGCAGGGTCAGAGGGGAGGGGAAGATGGCGTAGAACGGCAGGATCAGGTAGTAGATGGGGGACAGATGCACCACGAAGTGGGACAGGAGCACATTCCGCTCGCAGGTGATGAGCGGGAGACCCTCCTTCTTCATGTAGTGGAACATCTGACAGAACAGCCCGAAGTCAAAGTTGGGGGAGGAGAAGGTCATGTAGCGCAGACAGGTAAAGCCGGCGATCACGCCGCCGCCGATGAGGCCGCACACGGCGGCGGTGGCGATGACGGTGCGCTTGCCGGGCTTCCACTTGGCGAGCAGGTCGCAGTTCTTGTGCAGGAAGTAGGCCAAAAAGAGGGTGTACGCGACCAGGACAGCCAGCAAAAACAGGAATTGATTCTCTCCGCTGTAATCCGACAGCCACTTGACCACGCAGGCGGTCGCGCCCAGGAGAAGGAACCAGGAGTCGGTCTCGTACTTGGGCAGATATGCGGCGACCACCGTCAGCAGGATAAAGGCGACCGCGATGCCGAAGAGGAGCAGGCTGTTCGAGACATCGGCTCCGAACAGCTTGAGGTCGGTAAAGAGGATGTCGGCACCGTCCTCGGCGGTCTTTCCGTCGAGCAGGATCAGTATGGCCATGATACACCAGGAGGCGATCACGCGGCAGATGGTCTTCTCCCATGTAAAAGCCTGTTTGATGCGCGCATCCAACCCATCGCCCTTCACACCCGGAGCCTTTTTTTGTTGATTCATGCCTGCGTGGCTCCTTTCCGATCTCCAAAGGTCACATCGTAGGCGTGGATGGCCTCGCGGATGATCTCGATCGCCTCATCACGGGTGAACATCTCGCGGACGGCCGTCTGCTTGTTCTCCAGCTGCTTGTACACCGTGAAGAAGTGCCGTATCTCGGCGAAGACGTGCTCCGGCAGCTCGTCCATGGACTGCACCCCCGTATAGGTCGGGTCGGAGAAGGGAACGGCAATGATCTTGTCGTCCAGCTTGCCGCCGTCGATCATGCGCATGGCACCGATGGGGGTGACCTGCACCAGCGTCAGGGGGTAGAGCGGCTCGGTGCAGAGCACCAGCACATCCAGCGGGTCGCCGTCGTCGGCGTAGGTGCGCGGGATGAAGCCGTAATTGGCGGGGTAGTGGGTCGCGGTGTAGAGCACGCGATCCAGACGGACAAAGCCGGTCTTCTTGTCCAGCTCATACTTGCAGGAGCTTCCCTTGGGGATCTCCACGACGGCGGTAAAGTCGGTCGGGGTGATCTCGGCGGGATCAAAATCATGCCAGATATTCATGGATAGCCTCCTTACTTGACATAATCAAACTCAAAGTCGTAAATGGAAACGGTATCCCCATCCTTACAGCCCCGCTCCTCCAGCATCTCGAACACACCGCTGGATTGCAGGACGCGCTGGAAGTAGTTGAGGGACTCGTAGTCGTCGAAGTTGATGCGCCCCATGAGGTTGTAGATCCAGTCGCCCTCCACATAGAAGGTGCGGTTCTCTTGACGGATGACGGTGTCCTTGACCCCCGCCGCGACCTTCTCGACCGTGTCGGACTCGACCTCGCTCTCGTAAATCATGACAGGCGGGAGCAGCTTCAGCCGCTCGTACACGCGGTGGATCATGTCCTGTATGCCCTCGTGGGTCGCGGCCGATACATACAGCATCTCCCAACCGTTCTCGTCCACGAAGTCCTCAAAGGCGCGGGTGTCCACCACCGACTCGTCCAGTGCATCGCACTTGTTGGCGATGATGATCTGGGGACGGCTTGCCAGCGCGGGGGAGTATTTCTCCAGCTCGCGATTGATGTTCTTGACATCCTCGATCGGATCCCGCCCCTCAAAGCAGGAGATGTCCACCACATGGAGCAGGAGACGACACCGATCCACATGGCGCAGGAAGTCATGCCCCAGTCCCGCACCCTCGGCGGCACCATCGATCAGTCCGGGAATGTCGGCGGCCACGAAGCCCTTGCCGCCGTCGATCTGTACGACCCCCAGATTGGGGGACAGGGTAGTGAAGTGGTAGGCGGCGATCTTGGGTCGTGCCGCGCTGATGGCGGCCAGCAGGGAGGACTTGCCCACGCTGGGGTAGCCGATCAGCCCCACATCGGCGATGACCTTCAGCTCCAGCGCGACCTCGCGCTCCTCGCCCCGCGTGCCGTTCTTGGCGAACTGTGGAGCCTGACGGGTCGGGGTGGCGAAATGCTTGTTTCCCCAACCGCCGCGCCCGCCGCGACAGCAGACATAGTCGGCACCGTCGTTCTCGGACATATCATGGATGATGCGCCCGCTCTCGGCCTCCTTGATGAGGGTACCTGCGGGCACCGTCAGCACGAGGTCCTCTGCGTTGGCACCGTGGAACTTCTCCCCGGAGCCGTCCCCGCCATTCTGGGCGATAAAGCGATGCTTGAAGCGGTAGGCCAGCAGGGTGTTGGCGTTCGGATCCACGCGGAACACGACATTGCCGCCGTTACCGCCGTCCCCCCCGGAGGGACCGCCGTGGGAGATGTACTTCTCCCGATGGAAGGCGATGGCACCGTTGCCGCCGTCTCCCGCCTTGACATATAATTTCACATGATCAAAAAAGTTCATAGGTTGCTTCCTCTCTTACTCCTCACGGCTCTTTCCCTGGCCGGGACGGCGTACCTGAATGTCCGGATCCTCGCCCTTCTGCTTGATGACCAGCACGATGGGTGTCCCGGCAAAGCCGTAGGCGGTACGCAGGCAATTCTCGATATATCGCTGATAGGAGAAGTGGAACAGAGCCGCATCGTTGCAGAACAGAACGAAGGTGGGCGGTGCCACCGAGGATTGGGTCATGTAGTAGATCTTGAGCCGCTTGCCCTTGTCGGTGGGCGGCTGGACTCGCATCATGGCCTCGCCCAGCACATCGTTCAGAGCACCCGTGGTGATACGGCGATTGGACTGCTCGTAGACCGACAGGATCAGGTCATACAGCCCCTGGGTGCGCTGTCCCGTCTTGACCGAAATGAACAGGATGGGGGCGTAGGGCATATAGGCCAGCGAGGTACGGATGCGATCCGTGAACTCCTTGACGGTGTTGTTGTCCTTCTCGACCAAGTCCCACTTGTTGACCACGATGATGGTCGCCTTGCCGGCCTCATGGGCGATCCCGGCGATCTTCTCGTCCTGCTCGGTGATACCGACCGAGGCATCGATCAGCAACAGGCACACGTCTGCCCGCTCGACCGCCATGTGTGCCCGCAGGACGGAATACTTTTCCACCTGGTCGCCGATGCGGGAGGAGCGGCGAATGCCCGCCGTGTCGATGAAGGTAAAGACCCCCTTGTCCGAGACCATGCGGGTGTCCACGGCATCCCGCGTGGTGCCCGCGATATCCGAGACGATCATACGGTTCTCGCCTAAGAATCGGTTGATCAGCGAGGATTTCCCCGCGTTGGGCTTGCCGATGACGGCCACGCGGATACCGGCCTCGTCCTCGCCGTTGTCCTCCCAGTCCGCCAGCTTGTCTGCACAGGCATCCAGCAGGTCGCCCGTGCCGGTGCCGTGGATGGAGGAGACCGCGATGGGGTCTTGATCAAAGCCCAGCTCGTAGAACTCGTAGTACTCGTAGGGCACGTCTCCTGTCCTGTCGCACTTGTTGACGGCGGGGACGATGGGCTTGCCGCTCTTCTGGAGCATGACCGCAATGTCTCGATCCGCGGCGGTCAGACCCGCGTGAACATCGCAGAGAAAGACGATCACGTCTGCATCATCAATGGCGATCTGCGCCTGCACCTTCATCTGGGACAGGATGATGTCATCGGTCTTTGGCTCGATACCGCCCGTGTCGATGACGATCATCTGGCGGCCGCGCCACTCGGTCTCGCCGTAGATGCGGTCGCGGGTCACGCCGGGAGTGTCCTCCACGATGGCGCGCCGCTCCCCGATGAGCTTGTTAAAGAGGGTGGATTTGCCCACGTTGGGGCGACCCACGATGGCAATGATAGGCTTTGACATGGTGTTATTTCCTTTCGATCAGGGTTATTCAAGTCCCAGCATCTGACGGAGCAGGGTCGCGCCGTCATTCTTAGCCGGTGTGATTGGAACATTCAGCAGTGCGGAGAGCTGATCCGGTGTCATGTCGTCGAGGAACATGGCCTCGTCGGCGCGCAGGGTGTTCTCCGGGATGAGCAGCTCCTCGCCCAGTTCCTGCCCGGTCAGCTGCTCGGACATATCTCGACCGGTCAGCAGACCTGCGACCGTGATGGTCTCGCCGAAGAAGTGGTTGATGATCTCATAGACCCGTATCTCCAAGCCCTCGACGGCAGCCTCCAGCCGTGCCGCCAGAGCCTTGATGGTGGGGTAGGCGGCGACCCCGGTGCAGACGGATATGTGTCGTTCAAAGGGAAGACCTGCCGCCTCTCGCGCCGTGCGGAATTCGGTCACGTCCTCGTCCAAGAAGGCCATCTCCCGCTCAAAGTCGGAGACCAGCGAGGTGATCATACCGACTCCGTTCTCCAGCTGGGCGAACTCCTCGTAGTAGTCCTCGCCGGGCAGGGGACGACCGGCCGTCAGGTACAGCTCGTCCGCGCAGAAGAACTTGCGGGAGCCGGTCTCGGCGCGGCATACGGCGGCGAAGGCATCCACTTGATCAATGATGCGACCTGCCTCCTCGGCGGTATATGGCTCCAGCGGGAAGAGCTTCTGGCGGTAGCGGGTCAGACCCGCCGGGACGATGGATACGCTCTCCAACGCCTCCCCCAGTGCGTACAGGTCACGCATGGAGCGATCCAACTCCTCGCCGTCGTTGATGCCGCGACAGAGCACCAGCTGACCACAGAGGGTGATCCCCGCCGAGGCCAGGCGCGGCAGGTAATCCAGTACCTGCCCGGCGCGCTTGTTGTGCATCATCTTGACCCGCAACTCGGGATTTGTTGTGTGTACCGATACGTTGATGGGAGAGATGTGCATATCCATGATGCGTTGCACATCCCGATCCCGCAGGTTGGTCATGGTGATGAAGTTGCCGTGCAGGAAGGACAGGCGGGAATCATCATCCTTGAAGTACAGTGTCTCCCGCATACCCTTTGGCAGCTGGTCGATGAAGCAGAAGATGCACTTGTTCTCGCAGGAGTGCTTCCTGTCCATCAGCGGAGTCTCAAAATCCAGCCCGATGTCGTCATATTCCCGCTTGTGGATGACCACCTCCAGGGGCTGTCCGTCCCGCAGGAGCCCGACCCGAACCTCGGTGTCGGCTAAGAAAAAGCGGTAATCCAGTACGTCGGCGATCTCTTTTCCGTTGATGGAGCACAGGATGTCTCCCGTGCGCACACCGTGGCGGTCGGCGCGACTCCCCGGCGTTACCTCTTTTATTGTGACCATGCGGTTGCGATCCCCCTGTGCATAACTTTACAGTCTATTATTATACCACAAACCGGAGGATATGTCAAATGTTTTTTTCGGGGACGGTATGTTTCGTTGCAGGATACGCCCTTTCTCGCTCTTGACTTTTTGGGCAAACTATGCTACAATACAGACAGGATCAGGGATGCCGCCGCATCCCCGCATTTTTTCGAGCGGAAGGAGCACGGATATGAGCAACGAGATGACACAGGTGGATATCGACCAGCTGAGAAAGGAGCTGGCAGAGCGGCAGGCGCGGGTGCCGGCACTGCGAGACGAGGTCAAGCGCACCAAGGAGTACGGCGACCTCTCCGAGAACGATGAGTACCGCTGTGCCAAGCGGGAATACAACCGCAACAAGAGCCGTATGCGCTACTTAGAGCGTACACTGGAGCACGCGGTGGTCATCCGCGTGGATTCGGCCGAGGATGAGGTCGGACTGTTCGACTGGGTGGACATCTTCTACCCGGAGGACGACGAGACTCGCACGGTACGACTGGTCACCTCCTTGCGTAACGACGTGCTGACCGACAACATCTCCAAGGATTCCCCCTTCGGGCGGGCATTGCTGGGGCGCAAGGTGGGGCAGACCGTGACAGTCCGAGTCAACGACACGGTCAGTTATCCCGTCAAGATATTGAAGATACGCAAGGGGCAGGACGACCCCGACCTGCCGATCTCGTCCTTTTGAGAAGATGCCGCATGGGCTTTGCCCGTGCGGCTTTCTTCTGCCGCCGTGGTGATCCTTTACCGATATGTCACAGAAAAGTAACAAATAAATGATCTCTTTTGGTTGACGAACCAGTGGTTTGGTGCTATAATTTGTTATAATTGGGGCAGGATGGTTTTTTTTGCGAAAACGGCTTTTCCTCCTCCCAAAATGAACCTATATCGGATCGAAACAGGACATACCAAAGGGCGGGTGACCCATCCCGCGCGGAGGCGGTCTCCCGATCGGTCGAGAAAGGAATTTCGCTTTATGGATATGGAAAAAAGAGACACGAAGGGACGAGCCGCCCTGTTGGCTCTGTTCGATGAGGGCACCTTCGTGGAGATGGGCGCGTATGTCTGCCGTGCGGGCGAGACCTACGATGCGCTTCTCTGCGGCTACGGCGCGGTGGAGGGTCAGCTGACCTTCGCTTACGCGCAGGACACGGATCGTCAGAAGGGCGCACTGGATGCGGTCGGAGCCGCTAAGGTCGCTCGCCTGTATGAGCAGGCCGTCCGCACCGGTGCACCGGTCGTGGCGGTGTTGAACAGCGCGGGAGCCGTCGTGACCGACGGCGCGGGCGCATTGTCGGCCTACGGCAAGCTGATCAAGTGCATCACCGATGCATCCGGCATCATTCCGCAGATCGCCCTGGTCGAGGGCGTGTGCGGCGGCATGGCGGCCGTGGCGGCAGGGCTGTGCGACTTCACCGTGACGGTCAAGGAGCAGTCCGAGTTGTTCGTTCTCCCGCCCTTCAACGGCGGCAAGAACGAGACGGCTGTCTCGCTGACGGCGGATACCGAGGAGGCGGCGGTCGCTTCTGTCCGCTCGCTGATCTCCCTCCTGCCCCGCAACAATGCCGAGTGCGCCGACGATGTTCCGACCGATGCGCCGGATCGTCCCGTGGCTCCTGCCGGGCTGACCGGTGGGGCGCTGGCCTGTGAGCTGGCGGATGCCGGCAGCTTTGTCGAGCTGTACGCCGGCGCAGGTCCTGACTTGACCGTGGGTCTGTGCCGCATGGGCGGCATGACGGCGGGTCTGGTGGTCGGTAATGCCGCCGCTGACGACGGCAAGCTGACGGCGGCGGGTGCCGCCAAGGCCGCTCGTTTGGTCTCCTTCTGCGATGCCTTCTCCATCCCGGTCGTGACCCTGGTGGACAATGCCGGGCTGTCCTCGTCCTATGATCCTGCTCTCAGCGGTGCACTGGGTCGTCTTGCAACGGCTTACGTCGATGCCACCTGCCCGAAGGTCACGGTCGTGACCGGCAAGGCCTACGGTGCCGCCTTTACCCTCCTCGGCTCCCGTGCGCTGGGGGCTGACCTGGCTCTGGCTCTGTCGGATGCCGTCATCAGCCTTCTGGATCCCGTGACCGCCGTTGCCTTCCTGCGTAACCATGCCGTGTCTGCGGACAACTCCCGCGCCGCACTGGAGAGTGCGTGGAAGGCCGAAAATGTGGCCGCTACCGCCGCCGCAGGCGGGGACATCGACGATGTCATCCCTGCCGAGGAGCTGCGTGCCCGCCTGTGCGCCGCGCTGTATATGCTGGCGGATAAGTCGGGCGGTACGCCGGATCGCAAGCATGGCGTTCTGCCTCTGTGAGGGGAGGGAACCGCATGAATCAATTCTTCCTGAAAGCCGCTTCGGAGCCCGATATCGGTGGCTTCATGTCCCCCGAGCGACTGGAGCTGGCGGGTCAGGTCTTCCTGATCGGTATGTTCATGGTCTTTGCCGTGCTGGCACTCCTGTGGGGCATCTTGGCCATCTTCGGCAAGGTCATGACCCGGCAGAAGAAGCAGGCGGATGAACCTGCTCCCGAGGCTCCCGCCGAGGAGATCGCTCCCGCGGTCAGTGAGCCGGAGTCTGCCGCTGCCTCTGTTGAGGATGATGGCGAGCTGATAGCCGTCATCACCGCCGCTGTAGCCGCCGCCATTGAGTCGGATGAGGTGCTGTCCTCCCGCTTTGAGAGCGGCTTCCGTGTCGTCTCCTTTAAGAAGTCCACCCGCTCGGCGCGTGGCAATCGGATCGCTTGATATTTGTTGATGTGAAAGGATATACTGCCATGAAAAAGAGATTGATCGTTACCGTAAACGGCACCGCATACGATGTCGTGGTCGAGGAGGCTGATGCCTCTGCCGCTCCCGTAGCCGCTCCCGCTCCCGCCGCTCCCAAGGCCGCACCCGCTGCTGCCCCCAAGACAGCCTCTGCCGCAGGCGCTGTCGCCGTAAAGGCTCCCCTGCAGGGCACCGTGATGAAGGTCAATGTCAAGCCGGGGGACACCGTCAAGAGGGGGGCACCCGTGGCTGTCATCGAGGCGCTCAAGATGGAGAACGATGTGCCCGCACCGCAGGACGGCGTGGTGGCCAGCGTTGAGGTCAAGAGCGGTGATACCGTCAAGACGGAGCAGGTCCTCCTGACTCTGAACTGATCGGCGTCCCTCACTTGTATCGAGACGATCCGACTCGCTCCGCGAGGACGGATGATATGAAAGGAAACCTACTGTCATGCTTGATAGTTTATTGAATTTTCTGACCAAGACGGGAGTCTGGCAGCTCCTCTTCAAGGAAGGGGAAGGCTTCTCGGCGGCGGGGAAGGAATGGGTATTCAATACCGCCTGCTGGCAGACCTTAGTCATGTTTGCCATTGCCGGTGTGCTCATCTACCTCGCCATCAAGCGGGGCTTTGAGCCGCTCCTGCTCCTCCCCATCGCCATCGGTATGCTGTTGACAAACCTGCCCGGTGCCAACATCTTCCACCTGGATTTCTTCATCGGGGAATCGGTGGACTATGCCTATGTCCTCAAGAACGGCGGCTTTTTGGATATGCTCTACCTCGGCGTCAAGCTGGGTATCTATCCCTGTTTGATCTTCATCGGTATCGGTGCCATGACCGACTTCTCCCCGCTGATCGCTAATCCCAAGAGCCTTTTGATCGGCGCGGGGGCTCAAATGGGTGTGTTTGTGGCCTTCGCGGGCGCACTCCTGTCGGGTGCATTCACGCTGGCTGAGGCCATGGCGATCGGTATCATCGGCGGTGCAGACGGCCCTACCGCCATCCTTGTCACGAAGGAAAAGGCTCCCGCACTGCTGGGTGCTATCGCCATTGCGGCATACAGCTACATGGCACTCATCCCCATGATCCAGCCGCCCTTCATGCGCCTCCTGACCACCAAGAAGGAGCGTACCATCCGTATGGGTTCCCTGCGCCCGGTCTCCAAGCTGGAGAAGATCCTGTTCCCTGTGATCGTGACGGTCGTGGTCGGCTTGATCGTGCCGGATGCACTGGTATTGATCGGTTGCCTTATGTTCGGTAACCTGCTCAATGTCTGCGGCGTGACCGACCGTCTTTCCAAGACGGCGCAGAACGAGCTGATGAATATCGTTACTATCTTTTTGGGTATCTCGGTCGGCGCGACAGCCAGTGCCGAGAACTTCCTGCGCCCCCAGACCCTGCTGATCATCGCGCTGGGGCTGGTCGCCTTCTCGATCTCCACCTGCGGAGGTCTGCTGACCGCCAAGCTCATGAACCTCTTCTGCGGCGGTACCATCAACCCGTTGATCGGTTCTGCCGGTGTGTCGGCGGTTCCGATGGCGGCGCGGGTGTCCCAGCTGGAGGGGCAGAAGTACGACCCCACCAACTTCCTGCTCATGCACGCCATGGGACCCAACGTGGCGGGTGTTATCGGCTCGGCGGTGGCCGCCGGGGTGTTCCTGTCGTGGGTCTAAAATAGGGAAAGGATGAAGTGAATATGAGTCAGGTAAAGATTACAGAAACAGTTCTGCGGGACGCGCACCAGTCCCTGATCGCCACCCGCATGACCACCGAGGAGATGCTTCCCATTCTGGAGGCTATGGACGACGTCGGCTACTACTCGCTGGAGGCCTGGGGCGGCGCGACCTTTGATGCTTGTATGCGTTTCCTCAACGAGGATCCCTGGGAGCGTCTGCGCAAGATCCGCGACAAGGTCAAGAAGACCAAGCTCCAGATGCTCTTCCGCGGGCAGAATATTCTGGGCTACCGTCACTACGCCGACGATGTGGTGGAATACTTCGTGCAGAAGTCTATCGCCAACGGCATCGACATCATCCGCATCTTTGATGCGCTGAACGACCCCCGTAACCTGAAGACCGCCATCAACGCCACCATCAAGGAGGGCGGTCATGTACAGGCGGCATTCAGCTATACCACGGGTCCTGTGTACACCATGGACTACTACCGCAGCTATGCCAAGCAGCTGGAGGAGATGGGGGCACACTCCATCTGCATCAAGGATATGGCGGGTCTGCTCAAACCCTATGAGGCCTACGAGTTGGTCAAGACACTGAAGGACAGCGTCAAGATCCCGATCCAGCTCCATACCCACTACACCTCCGGCCTTGCCTCCATGACTCTCATGAAGGCGGTCGAGGCCGGCGTGGATGTCATCGACACTGCTCTGTCCCCCATGGCGATGGGCACCTCTCAGCCTTCTACCGAGGCGATGGTCGCCGCGCTGGCGGGCACCGAGTACGACACCGGACTGGATCTGGGCAAGCTGGATGTCCTGACCCGCTACTTCACCCCCCTGCGGGAGAAGTATTTGGCATCGGGTCTGCTGGATCCCAAGGTGCTCAAGGTCAACGTCAATGCCCTCATGTACCAGGTGCCGGGCGGTATGCTGTCCAACCTCATGTCCCAGCTTAAGCAGGCTGGCAAGGAGGATCAGCTGACGGCGGTGCTGGAGGAGGTGCCGCGTGTTCGCGCCGATGTCGGCTACCCGCCGCTGGTCACCCCCTCGTCCCAGATCGTGGGTACGCAGGCGGTCTTCAATATCCTGACCGGCGAACGGTATAAGACCGTTACCAAGGAGTTCCGCGACCTCGTGCTGGGCAAATACGGCAAGACCCCGGTCGCCATCGACCCTGCATTTGTCAAAAAGATCTGCGGGGATGCCACGCCCATCACCTATCGTCCCGCCGATGACCTCAAGCCCGAGCTGGATACCCTGCGTGCCGCTCTGCCGGCAGGCCTGTGCGAGCAGGAGGAGGATGTCCTGTCCTACGCCCTGTTCGATAAGGTCGCGCTCAAGTTCTTCGAGTACCGTAAGGCACAGAAGTACGGCGTGGATGCCGCACACGCGGACGCAGACGCGGGTGTTCATATCGTTTGATGCTTTTGCGGGGGAGGATGCCGTATTTCTCCCCCGCGTCTCTTTTTATCAGAAAACACAGGAAACAAATCGGAAGGAGAAGGACTATGCCGCACATACCCGATTACATCCGCTGGCGCGGAGACATTCCCTTTGAGCATGACCCTGTTAACGAGGTGGACAACCTGATCTTTTGCTTGCTCTCCTACGTCGATCTGGAGGGGGCAGTCCCATCCGACTTCAAGCACAGTGTGACACTGCTTGAGGCGGCCAAGACCTATTTCCTTGACCACGACCCCAAGGACGAGCGACCGCTGGGGCTGATCGTTCCGCGCCAGATCGTGGATATGTTCCGCCAAATGGTAGATGCGCCTCGCTACCGCGACATCAAGCTCTGCGGGTATGTCAACGAGATAAGCGAGGAGCGGCAGGTGCAGTTCTCCGCGCTGACTATCCGTCTGCCGAACGGCGTGTGGTTCGTGGCGGTGCGCGGGACGGATGATACCATCGTGGGCTGGCGGGAAGACTTCAACCTCTCCTGGATGGACGAGGTGCCGGCTCAGCGCATGACGGCGGATTTTCTGGATCGTTTGCCCCTGCCCAAGAACGCGCGCCTGTATGTCGGCGGGCACTCCAAGGGCGGCAATCTGGCGGTCTGGGGGGCTGTCCACGCCTCCGAGGCTGTGCGAGGGCATATTCAGCGGGTCTACAGCAACGACGGTCCCGGCTTCTCGGAGGGCTTCCTTTCCTCGGAGGCCTATGCATCCCTGTCGGATCGGATCACCTACCTGATCCCGCAGTCCTCGCTGGTGGGGCTGTTGCTCTCCCGTGAGGAGATTGCCATGAATGGTCGCAATGTCATTCGGAGCAGTCAACTGGGGATATTCCAGCACAACGGCCTCTCCTGGGAGGTCATGGGTGGCTCCTTCCTCAGGGCGGACGGCCTCTCGGGGCGCGGGAAGCGCAACGACAGCGTGGTGCGCGCCCGTATCAACGGCATGACTGCCGAGGAACGCCGTCACCTGACCGAGATATTCTTCGGTGTACTGGAATCCACCGGTGCCAAGACCCTGACCGAGCTGAACCAAGGCGCGATCCACAACGGTATCTCCATGCTGCGCTCGGTAAATGATATGGACAGGGAGACCAAGGATATGGCTCTGTACCTGATCGGTAAGCTGTTCGATATCAAGCCGCTGGAGGAGACATACAAGAAGGGTTCCCGGCGAATCCGGGTCGAGTTTGGTTGGACATT
>CAYXBU010000029.1:0-17986 GCA_964463245.1 uncultured Clostridium sp.
TTAAAATCTTTGAAAGGAGTGTGGGAAAAACTTTCTTCAGAAGGTTTTCCCCAAAAAAAGAAAATGACTACTATCATGAATTCCGCTGCCTACGAGGCGGCACGCAAGAGAGCCGAGGAGCTGCTCTCCACCATGACCCTGACCGAGAAGATCGGGCAGCTGTCCCAGTTCGGCACTTCCATCTACTCCGACAACGAGCAGACCTTTGACGACCACTTCGTTGAGGGAAAGGTCGGCTCCTACCTGACCATCAAGGGCGCGGCGCGCACCAACGGCATCCAGCGAGACCTCCTGAAGGTCGCTCGTCTGCCCATTCCCGTGCTGTTCGCGGATGACGTCATCCACGGCTACCGCACAACCTTCCCCACGCCGCTGGCGCAGTCCTGCAGCTGGAACCCCGAGCTGACCCGCGAGGGCTGTGAGGTCGCGGCGCGGGAGGCCTACCGCGCCGGATTGAAGTGGACGTTCTCCCCTATGGTGGACATCGCCCGTGACCCGCGCTGGGGGCGCATCATGGAGGGCTACGGCGAGGACTCCTACCTCTGCTCCCGCTTTGCGGAGGCCGCCGTGCGCGGCTACCAGGGGGACGGCGAGACGGTAGGGAAGGATCATATCTATGCCTGCATGAAGCACTACATCGCCTACGGTGCCTGCATCGGCGGACGGGACTACAACACCGCCGACCTCTCGCTCCAGACCCTGCACGATGTGTACCTCCCCTCCTTCAAGGCGGGGATCGATGCGGGTGCCGCTACCGTCATGTCGGCCTTTGAGGACATAAACGGGGTTCCGGCTACCGCCAACCGCTACTGGCTGACCGATGTCCTGCGTGGTCAGCTGGGCTTCCGGGGCTTCGTGGTGTCGGATGCGGGGGCGGTCGCCGAGCTGATCCCGCACGGCTTTGCCGAGGACATCAAGGATGCCGTGCGACTGGCGTTCGGCGCGGGCTGTGACATGATCATGGCGGGCGACCCCTACAACGACTGCATCCCGCAGCTGATCCGCGAGGGCAAGCTGACCGAAGAGCAGGTGGATCGGTCGGTGCTGTCCATCCTGACCTTGAAGTACCTCTGCGGACTCATGGACGAGCCGCTGGTGGAGGAGGGCGGCGAGGATTGCTTCTTCTCTGCCGCACACATGGATGCCGCCCGCCGCGCCGCCCGTGAGACCGCCGTGCTTCTGGAGAACGACGGCACCCTGCCGCTGACCCCCGAGGGCATGAAGGGCAAGCGGCTCGCGCTGGTGGGTGCGCTGTCCGGTGAGGAGGGCAAGCGCCACCTCTTGGGCGGCTGGTCCTGCCTCTGCGACCCCGCGCACACCACCTCCATCGAGGAGGGCTTGCGGAAGGTCTACGGCGAGGACACCGAGATCCTGACCCTGCGGGGCTGTGGTGTCCTGTGCGGTGAGAGCGAGGCCGAGCGCGCCGCCGTGCGGGCGGACATCTCTGCCGCCGCCGAGGCCGCCGCCGACTGCGATGTGATCATCGTGACCGTCGGCGAGGAGGAAGGGATGTCGGGGGAGGCCAACAGCCGCGCCGACCTGTCCCTCTCGGGGCTTCAGGGCGAGCTGGTGGATGCCTTGATCGCCACCGGCAAGCCGGTCGTCCTGCTGGTAGCGGCGGGTCGTCCGCTCATCCTGACCCCCTATCGGGACAGGGTCGCCGCTCTTATGCTGATCTGGCAGATGGGCAGTGCGGCCGGGGATGCGGTCGCCGATCTGATCAGCGGTGCGGTCTCTCCGTCGGGACACCTGACCACCTCCCAGCCGGTCTGCACGGGGCAGGTACCCATCTACTACAACCATGTCAACACCGGCCGTCCCGCGCTGGGAAATTGGCCGTTTGAGGCTAAGTATCGGGATTGCCAGATCCCGCCTCTCTACCCCTTCGGGTACGGCCTGTCCTACACCACCTTTGCCTACGAGGACATCCGCCTGTCGGCTACCGAGATGCCGCAGGACGGCGAGATCACGATCAGCCTGACCGTGCGTAACACGGGTACACGGGACGGCGCGGCGGTGATCCAGCTGTACATTCGGGATCTGGTGGGCTGTACCGTCCGTCCCGTCAAGGAGCTGAAGGGCTTTGAGAAGGTCTTTCTGGGAGTCGGGGAGTCCCGCGAGGTGACCTTGCGCCTGCCCGCCGCCGCGCTGGCATTCCATGATCCGGCCATGAATCTGATCGTGGAGCCGGGCAATTTCAAGCTGTGGGTCGGCGAGGATTGCACCGACGAGCGGTATGAGTTTGATTTTGCTGTAACGGAGTGAGCGGAATGAATATGAGGCCACTATCCTATGAGCAGATATGCTCCGTGACGGTGGGTGCCCTCCGCACATGGGAAGAGGAGGGGCGAGTCTGCTTCTCCAAGCTGAGCGCGGCGCAGATGGAGAGCCTCCTGTCGGCGGTTCCTGCCATCAACCCCTCCGCCGTGGCGACCACGGGTGTCCGTCTGGACTTTTACACGGATGCCGCCTGCGTGGAATATGTGACCGCTACCACCGGGCGGTATGAGCTGGAGGTGGACGGGCTCCTGACGCAGTTTGTCTGCGCCGAGGCGGGTCAGCCTGTCTGCTATCCCCTCCCGCAGGACGGGCGGGAGCACCGCGTGACCCTGTACCTGCCCTCCCACGGAGAGCCGGGCGGGCTGTGCGGTATCTCGCTGTCCGAGGGGGCGAGTCTGCGGCGACCGACGTATGATCGGAAATTCCTGTTTTTGGGGGATTCCATCACACAGGGCTGGCACTCTGAGCTGGACAGCCTGTCCTTTGCCTACCGGGTGAGCCGACACTTCAACGCCGAGAGCGTCATTCAGGGTATCGGCGGGGAGACCTACCAGCCCTACAACCTTGCACCCATGGAATTTGACCCCGACGTGATCCTCGTCGCCTACGGCACCAACGATGCCAACCAGCGGGGGAGTCTGGAGGAGGTGCGTACCAACTGCGAGGCCTACCTTGACAAGCTGGCGGGGCTGTTCCCGGGTGTGCCGGTGTATGTCATCACCCCGCCGTGGCGGACGGATCTCGACAGCCCGCGCCCCTGGGGGAGGATGGAGCTGGTCAGCGAGGTCATCGCCGCCGTCGCACGGGAGCGGAGCCTTACGGTGCTGGATGCTTCTGCCATGATCCCGCATGATCCCCGCTTCTTTGCCGATTCTGTCCACCCCAACGATCCGGGCTTCTGCCTGTATGCCGATGCCTTGATCCGGAAGTTGGAAGAAGCGTTGTAAGTTGTTTGCGGGGGGAAACTTCCTGAAGGAAGTTTCCCCCCGCACCCCCCTTCAAGGACTTTTATGGCATTTTATTCTGTCGAGGGGCGGTTTGCTGACACTGATCTTCGCTTTTCTTTCGGAGAAGGTGCGACCAAAATCCGAAAAAATTGCGACACGCAGGACGTATCTGCCCCACGGTATATTCAGAAAAGAATGCTTTGCCAATGATTCGTTGAAAACTTGTGAGTGAGGTATTTATATGATTTCGATCACAGATATTGACCCGAATTTCCGCATTCCTGCCGAACTGCACCGAGACGACCTTGTTTGGCGGAATGCCTGCGAGGAGCCGTTCTCCCTGCACGGGGTGTTCCGAGAGAACGGTCTCTTTCGGCGGATGCCCGAGGCTGTCGCGCGGGAGGTGAGCGAGGGGGTGCTGGTTCTGCACACCCACACGGCGGGTGGCCGACTCCGCTTTACCACCGACAGCCCCTATATCGCCATCCATGCCGTCCTGCCGGGGATCGGTCGAATGCCGCACTTTGCCCTCAGTGGCTCGGCGGGATTAGACCTGTACGAGTCCAAAACGGGCTATATAAAGACCTTTGTCCCGCCCATGGACATGACAAACGGCTACGAGGAACTGGCAGAGGTGGGGGAGGGCGGTCTCCGCACCTACACCCTGCACCTCCCGCTCTACAGTCAGGTGAGTGAGCTGTATATCGGCATCAGCGAGACGGCGCAGCTGCTCCCGCCCCCGCCCTATCGGATCGACCTGCCCATCGTCTACTACGGCTCCTCCATCACGCAGGGCGGGTGTGCCTCCCGTCCCGGCATGGCCTATCCCAACATCCTCTCCCGCAGGCTGGATGCCGACCAGATCAACCTGGGCTTTTCCGGCAGTGCTCGCGCCGAGGAGGCCATGGCGACCTATATCGCCGGGCTGTCCATGTCGGCCTTTGTCTACGATTACGATCACAATGCCCCCTCCTGTGAGCACCTGGCGGCTACCCATGCCCCCCTGTTCCGCGCCGTGCGGGATGCCCACCCCGATCTGCCGATCCTCATCCTCTCCCGCCCGGCCTTCGACCTGACCGCCGAGGAGTCCCGCCGTCGGGACATCGTCCGCGCCACCTATGAGGCCGCCCGCGCAGCCGGCGACGACCATGTGGCCTTCCTGGACGGTCCCGCCCTCATGCGTTCCGTCGGTCGTGACGGTACCGTGGACGGTTGCCATCCGACCGATCTGGGCTTTGCGGCTATGGCGGAGGTGGTGGAGAGGAAACTGCGGGGGATGTGAAAGAGCGAGGGGATGCGAGGGGAAGTGTTGGGGGCTTCTTGATAA
Organism: uncultured Clostridium sp.; assembly: GCA_964463245.1. Taxonomy (GTDB): domain Bacteria; phylum Bacillota; class Clostridia; order Oscillospirales; family CAG-272; genus CAMEON01. The sequence goes on from CAYXBU010000029.1 coordinate 4,555, forward strand.
GAGCACAACTGTCGGCTTTGCCGCCGGTTGGCATTCACCCCAGGTCCCCCAAGAACTTTTCTGGCATTTTTATAGGTATGTCAACGGTATCGACTCGGACTTCTACTCGGAAGAGACCAACGGAAGATAGGAACCCATATTAGGTGTGCGGGACACTCTGTGGAGTGCCCCGCCATCCTTTTTGAACCTTTGTGCGGAGCAGGGAGTGGAGACCCGGTGTTGCCCTCGCGCGGGGGGAGATAGCGGTTCGCGCCCCCGCCAACTCCCGCCGGGTCTCCCCCGTTCCAACCGCGCAGAAAAACCCCGCCTGTGGGGGACAGGCGGGGCAGGGTGTTCAATTATTTACCGTTTCTCTATCGTCCGGAGAAAGAGCAACTTAGTGCTTCTTCTTCAGAGCCACAGCGGCGGCCATAGCCGACAGAACCAGAGCAGCAGCACCTGCACCGATCACAGAGGAGCAACCCTCATCATCAGCAGCGGTGGTAGGAGCCTCGGTAGAGGGATTGGTAGCAGCCTCGGTGGGAGCCTCGGTAGCATCGGAAGGAGCCTCGGTAGCATCGGAGGGAGCCTCGGTAGCATCGGAGGGAGCCTCGGTAGCATCGGAGGGAGCCTCGGTAGCATCGGAGGGAGCCTCGGTCTCATCACCGGTGGAGCGCTCGCCCTCGGTCTCGCCCTCGGCCAGAACCTCGATACCGGTGTTCTCGCCGAAGGTCATGCCATCCTGATACTTCAGAACCAGGGTCAGACCATCCTCGTCAGAGGTCCAGTTGACCTGGGGAGTACCGGCATCGTCGGTAGCACCCCGGGTGGTACCGGCAGCCCAAGCCAGGGCACGGGAGCCGTCATCCTTAGCGGAAGAGTTCAGGTAGTACAGAGCGCAACCGATCTCCAGATCCTGGTTAGCACCGATCTTAGCGGTACGGAAGAACTCAGCATCCCACAGCTTGTAGTAAGCGTCGGAAGCCAGTCTCTGCCAAGTCACGGAGAACTCAGCGCACCAGCCGGTCTCGGTGGTGCCGTGAGCACCCTCCATGCCGACCCACTCGTTGTCCTTTGCGAACTCGGGCCAATCCTCGTCCCACTCTTCGCCGGCCTCTTCCTCGCTGCCCTCATAGACCATGCCGTCGCGGTCAGAGTTGTCGCGCTTGAACTGCAGCGTCTCGCCCTCGATGCAGTTGAAGGAGTAGAAGATATCCTGGGGGTTGGAGACAGCGTACTCATCGTTTACCAGAGCATCGCCGACGTTGTGACCCCAGTCAAAGGCCATCTGGAAAGCATCACCGGCACCACCGTTGTAGGCAGCGTGGCTGGAGCCGTAGCTGAAATCGCTGTCGGTGATGTAGAAAGCAACATACAGCTTCTCGGAATCGGCCACGAAGAAGCACTCCATCTTCCAGTCAGCATCAACGTTGCCGACCCAGGAGACCATGTTGCGGGGGCTGATCTCGTACTTGTTGTAGCCGGCGGAGACCCACTCACTCAGGTCGCCGTCGAACTTGATCTTGTTGGCTGCATCGGGATCCCAAGTGATCTCCATCTTGCCTGCGGGGGCAAAGTCATCGGCCGTGGTACCCCAAGTGCCGGGGAGAGCCGAAGCGAACACGGTGCAGATCGAGAGCATCATGAAAACGCTCAGCGCGATTGCAAGGATTCTTTTCATTGTTTTTTTCCTCCAAAAATTTTTTTTGCCGCCGGTGTACCCGAAAACTCCCCCACGAACCCGCGTCCGGTTCCGAAGCCGTACAGGACAAACCTTGGTTTGCCCCGACTCCGTAGCGACCGCTGATGCGGCGTCCCGAGACCTCCTGCGCGGCGGAAAGCCGACACTCCCCCTACCCCATATGGGCAAGCGGAACCATGTCGTACCTTCATTGCTTTCACAGTATAGCATTTCTTTTGGATTTTGTCAAGGGGTTTGCCGAAATCTTTTCGGTTTTTTGCGTGAATTTTGGGCGAATTTTGACAGAATGTACAGCAAGATGCAATATTTCCTTCCTTGTTTACGGTCGGGAGGACAACGCGATCCCGGTACAGGGAGCACTTGTTATGGTCGGGGCTGTCATATCCGGGTCGATTCTTCTATAATATATATAGGGGGCGTCGGCGGGCGGCGCGAGGGTCAGCTCGCCCTTGCCCTGCGACAGGTACAGGAGGGGGATGGGAGTCGGTGCCGCCGCACGGCTGCGTCCGCGCCCCTCCAGCAGGAGGCGGGAGCCGTCCTTCGTCAGGCGGGTCATCGTGATGCCGGGGGCGGGGGTCAGGATGGCGGTGGCCGCCCCGCGACCTGTGAGGGTGAGGGTGAGAGCCCAGCGGTCGGCGGGTTCCACGCCGATCAGGCAGATCAAGGTGCCGGTCTCGGTTTGGAATGGCAGGAGGGCACAGCCGTCCTGCGGGGCGGGGATGGTGACACCTGCGCGGGGCAGGAGGGTGCAGATGGTCATGATGAGGGAAAGAAGGCGTGTGAGCAGGCGCATGGGGTTCCTCCGAATGTAACGATATATTACTATATTAACATATCGTTTGTTTTATGCAGAAAGGGAAGGCTTTTGGGGAGGGGGGTGGGCGGGAGGTCGCCAGTCTCGGAACCTCCCGCCAAACTCCCCTCGGGTCGCCAGATCCGCAAAACCTCGGACAAAAAACACCCCCTCCCGCAAGGGATGGGGGTGTTTTTTGCAGGAACGAACCTGCATCCGAAAAGATCAGTCCTTCTTGACGTTCAGAACCAACTTACCGTCGTAGAAGCCACACTTCTTGCAGACGTGATGGGGCTTGATCATTTCGCTGCACTCCGGGTTCGAGCACTTCACCAGACCGGCGGCGGTCAGCTTGGTGTTGTTGGAGCGTCTCGTATCTCTGCGAGCCTTGGAAACCTTACACTTTGGTACTGCCATATTGACACCTCCTCTTTGGGCATTCCGGGAACACGCACGGTTCCCCGCCATGCCCCTCTTCTATCTGACTCCCCTTGCGGGTATCATTCAATATTGGTTGGATCCTCTGTTCACTGCTCGGATGTATCCTCGTCATCCTCGTCGAAGCGGATGGATGCTAAGACCGCCCAGCGCGGGTCGATCTCGGTCTGCCGACAGCCGCAGTTGCCCTCACGGAGCGGTTTGCCGCATACGGGGCACAGCCCGGGGCAATCCTCGTCGCAGAGCAGGCGCATCGGAAAGGAGAGCAGAAGTGCCTCCCGCACCGCCTCGTCCGCGTCCAGCATCCCGTCCTTCAGAACAAGATACTCGTCTACATCCTCCTCCAGCTGTTCCTCGGTCAGGGTACCCTCGGTCACGACGGTGCGCTCAAAGGGAATGGAAAACTCTCCCACCACATCGTCCAAGCAACGGGCACAGGCACCGCGATAGGGAACCGTGGCGGTGGCGGTCAGACGCATATAGCCGCCCTGATTGAGGATCTCGCCGACCAGATGCGCGTCACCGGTCAGTTCCACGCCGCTCGGTGCCTCCGGATGAATGCAGACATCCACGCTCATGCGCGTGGCCTCCCCGCAGAGCAGGGGACGAAGATCTAAGTTCAAGCCGCATTCTCCTTTCGCGCCGCAGGGCGTGATATCATCGGTACATACCAACACAAGCGTAATTATACCCCATCCGAGGCTTTTTGTCAAGAGCTTTTTGAAAAAAAGGGGCAGACTCGCGCTTTTGTCGGCGGGTTCGGGGATCTGCGCGCCCTTCTCCCCTGTGTTTTGGCTGAATCTTGTGTGAAATTTACACGGAAGCCTTGATTTTTCTCTCAAAATAGTGTATGATAAGTAGGTATTATACGCGCAGGGAGGAGAAGAGCCCCTGCCAAGAGGAGTAAAGCATGAAGATTCGCAAGTTATCCATGATCGCGTCGGTAGCGGCACTGCTGCTGGGCTGTGCGCTGATCGCATCCTGTAACAACGAGGGAGACACCGAGAGCGGCACCGAGACCGGCACCGGGAAGGAGTCCTCCACCGCGACCACCGAGGTCGCTACCGCCCCGGATCGCTATGACTACCTGTCGGCGGATGTCCTGCAGGATGTGGACATCGACCCGTCGATCTACACCGACATGAAGCTGACCCTGCCCTCCAACCTGGAGATCAAGGATCAGGATGTACAGGATTACATCGACCAGTCCATCCTGTTCGAGTACCGCACAGCCGACAACGGCACCGCCAAGATGACCGACAGCAAGATGAAGAAGGGGGATTCCGCCTTCATCTACTATAAGGGAGAGATCGACGGCAAGGAGTTCGACGGCGGCTCCAACTGGGAGGACAAGTCCCCCTATGAGCTGAAGCTGGGCTCGGCGAGCTTCATCCCCGGCTTTGAGGACGGGTTGATCGATGTCATTCCCGCCATGACCTCCCGCGAGAAGCCCGCGAAGGTGCAGGCCACCTTCCCCGAGGACTACGGCAAGGACGAGCTCAACGGCAAGACCGCGACCTTCTACGTCTACGTCGAGTACGCCATCCAGTACACCCTGCCGAAGTATGATCGGGATTTCATCGAGAACACCCTCAAGTACGACGGGGACAAGGATGTCTACGCCAGCGACAACGAGCTCCTGGAGGAGCACCGCGCCTACATCAAGAAGCAGCTGGAATCCAAGCTGGCCACCGATGTGGAGTATGCCAAGATCGACGCGCTCTGGACACATCTGACCGACAAGGCTGTCTGCCGCAACCTGCCCGAGAAGGAGATCGAATTCTACTACGACTCCTACAAGAGCGAGATCAAGTCGGCCTACAGCAACTACTCCACCTACTACGGCGAGACCTTCACCAAGATGTACCCCGACGAGGCCAGCTTCTCGGTGTGGTACATGGGGCTGAAGTCGGCCGACACCTGGGAGGAGGAGCTGCGTGAGTTGGCTACCCGCATCGTCAAGAAGGACATGATCACCCACGCCATTGCCGAGCAGGAGGGGATCGAGGCCGTCTCGGACGAGGAGTACAAGGCCATGATCAAGGAGTGGGTCACCAACTACTCCGGACAGCTGACCGAGGCCGAGATCATCCAGAACATGGGCGAGACCTACCTCAAACAGTCGGCTCTGGCAGATCGGATGCTGGATTGGCTCCTGGAGCGTGCGACCTTTACCTATGAGAGCACCGAGACCGATGCAACCGATGCTGCCGCTTGACAGAAGGCCACAGAAGGAAGGTATATCCCATGAACCGTGATATCAAGCATTGCCACCTCCGCGCCCTGAGCCTTGCGCTCTGTGCGCTCCTGCTGGTCTCCCTGTTGGCACTGGCCGCCTGCGGCGGCAAGGACACCGAGGGGAGCACCGACACCGCGACCGCGACTGACACCGAGACCGTGACGGATCCCGCCGCGACCGATACCGAGCCCGCCACCGAGCCTGTCTCCGAGACCGAGTCCGAGCCCGCGACCGAGGTCGCCACCGAGACCGACACGGCCGCGGCTACCGCGACTTCGACCGAGACGACCGCCGCCACCGAGGCCGAGCTTGCCACGGCTCCCGAGCGGTATGACTACATCTCGGCGAATGTGTCGGCGGACGTGGATATTCAGCCCTCGGATTACACCGAGATGAAGCTGACCCTGCCGTCCTACCTGCAGATCACCGAGCAGGATGTGCAGGACTACATCTATGGTTCCATCCTGTTCCAGTACCGCGTGGCTGAAAACGGTACCGCCAAGATGACCGACAGCAAGATGAAGAAGGGAGATTCCGCCTTCATCTATTACAAGGGCGAGATCGACGGGGTGGCCTTTGAGGGCGGCTCCAACTGGGACGGCACCGCCCCCTACGAGCTGGCACTCGGCTCCGGATCCTTCATCCCCGGCTTTGAGGACGGGCTGATCGACGTGATTCCCGCCGACACCTCCCGCGAGGCACCCGTTGCGGTGCAGGCGACCTTCCCCGAGGACTACGGCAAGGAGGAGCTGAACGGCAAGACCGCGACCTTCTATGTCTACGTCGAGTACGCCGTGCAGTACAGCCTGCCGGAGTATAACCGGGATTTCGTGGAGAACACCCTGCAGTATGAGGGACAGAAGGAGTTCTACGCCGGCGATAAGGCCTACTTGCAGGAGTTCGAGCAGTATGTCAAGACCTATCTGGAGAAGCAGATCGCGGAGGATGTGGCGTACGCCAAGACCGATGCGCTCTGGGTCTACCTGACCCGGACGGCGGTCTGCCGCAACCTGCCCGAGCTTGAGATCAACTACTATCTGGACAGCTACAAGAACCAGATCACCTATATGTACAAGCAGTATTCTTCCTACTACGGTGAGAGCTTCACCACGGCCTACCCCGACGAGGCCTCCTTTGCCGTGTGGTACATGGGTCTGACCTCCGCCGAGGTCTGGGAGGAGGAGCTGTACGATCTGGTCGAGCGGATGGTCAAGAAGGATATGATCACCCATGCTATCGCCGAACAGCAGGGCATGGAGACTGTCTCGGAGGAGGAGTACAAGGCAGTCGTGGAGGAGTGGGTCAGCTACTACTACGGTCAGCTCACCGCCGACGATATCATCCGTCAGATGGGCGAGACCTTCCTCAAGCAGTCGGTCGTGTCCGAGAAGGTGCAGGCATGGCTGATGGAGCAGGCAGAGTTTTCCTATTCCGAATGAACCGATCATAGAGCATGACCAAAAACGGACGGAGCATCCCGATGGATGCTCCGTCCGTTTTGTTTTTGATGGGAATATTACTTCTTGGACGCGGCGACCAGCTCGGCGAGCAACTTTTCCTGATTCAGGATCGCATCCTCGATGGCGGTCTGACGCTCGGCGGCAGCCTTGGCGGCAGCTTCAGCCTCGGCGGCTTCAGCGTCTGCCTTCTCCTTGGCGGCGGCGGCGGCGGCCTCGGCCTCGGCCAGCTTCTTGTGCTCCAGCTTGTTCTTGGTCTTCATCATGATGCGAAGGACCAGGAAAATGCAGAAAGCCACCAGCAGGAAGTCGATGATGGTCTGGATCCAGGTGCCCCAGAGGATCGCGACCTCGGGCACAGCCTCGGTGGTCTCGGTGGCCTCCACGCCGGCCTTGAGGACAGTCTTCCACTCGTCCAGATTGGTGCCGTTGGTCAGCATACCCACGCAGGGGTTGATGACGTAGTTGACGAGTCCGGTCACGATCTTGCTGAACGCACCGCCGATGACAACACCGACGGCCATATCCACCACGTTTCCGCGGGTGATAAACGCCTTAAAATCCGACCAGAAGCCGCCCTTCTTTTCTTTTGCCATAAAAAAGTACCTTCCTTTCACGTCGATCCGACACGCGGCTTACCGCGCATCACGGTTTACAGACCTATTGTACACCATTTCGACAGGAATGTCAAGGGGGTTTTTTGAAGATGCGGGAAATGACGAGCTTCATTTTTTTGCGGGAAATGTGTCTGTTCCGATCCCCTGCCGTGTCGTGGTCGCCCGGCTCCCGGGGGAGGCAAGGGGCGGAGTCTCCTACGCATATGGATCGAAAAGGCTTTCTCTCCACGGCCTCTCGCACCGGAAAAACCGTATTTCTCCCTTGTTTTCTGATTTTTTTTCAAAAACCCCTTGACAAACCACCCACTTTTCGGGTATAATACAATGGTCAATGTCACAGGTGTACCATGCCCTGCCCTCCGGCGGATGCGGAGTGTAGGCAACCTGCGGGGTCTTTTCCCCCGCCACCGCCCGACAAATATAATAAGGAGGTGCAGGATATGCTCAGAACCTACCAGCCTAAGAAGCGTCAGAGAAAGAAGGAGCACGGCTTCCGCAAGAGAATGAAGACCGCTGACGGCAGAAACGTACTCAAGAGACGCCGCGCAAAGGGCAGAAAGCGTCTGACCTATTGATCACAGGCGCGGCACGCCGTGCGAAGGGCAGAAAGTGTCTGACCTATTGATCACAGGCACGATCAGTGCAGACGGCTCCGCCGTCCCACCGTATAGCATCCATGCAAAACCACCGAAGACTGATGGATCAACCTTGTTCTGTCGTTCCTCGGTGTTTTTCATTGATAGCAGAAATCTCACCTGTCAGGGAAAGCCATGAAAGAGATAGCCATTCAGGAAAATCACCTTTACCAGAAGGTCTTCCGCCGGGGCAAGCGCGCCGGTGGTCACTATGTCACCGTGTGGATCCTCAAGGATCTCGCCGCCAATCGTCTGCGCCGCGCACATCCGCAAAAGAAGACCGTCAACCGCATCGGGCTGTCTGTGCCCAAGCGGGAGACCGGTGCCATCGGGCGGAACCGCGTCAAGCGCATCATCCGAGAGGGTCTGCGGCAGGTCATTCGGGAGACACCCATCAAGACGGGCTTCCTCATCGTCATCACGGCTCGCCCCGGCATCGAGTCCACAAAGAGCACCGCTATCGCCGCCGACCTGCGGTATATCTTCCGCAAGCTGGATATGTACAAGCCCGCTCCGCAGGACTCGTCCGACAGCCCCGTCCTGCCATGAAGCGCATATGCATGGCCTTGATCCGGTTCTACCAACGCTTCCTGTCCCGGCTCAAGCCCTACCCCACCTGCCGCTTCACCCCTACCTGCTCCGCTTACGCCTACGAGGCCTACGCCAAGCGGGGCTTCTTCGCGGGAACCGCCCTGACTCTGTGGCGCATCCTGCGGTGCAGTCCGCTCTCGCCCTGCGGCTACGACCCCGTGCCGAGCAAGGGCTTCCATACCATGCCCCTGCGTTGGAGCAAGTACGACCCCACGGCGACGACTCCGCCCCCCTCGTCGGAGGAGAGAGACACGACCCCCACGGAGGACGACCCCACCGATACCGCATAAGGGTATCCCACATACAGACGAGTATGCAGCGGCCAGGATCAGAGGAGCCGCGCCCCGACCCCGCCCCGCCGTGCGCGATGAGGCCACCTGTCGGGTAACACAAGAAAGGTATCATGAACATGAAGAGAAACAAGAAAAGAGGCTTGACCCGCGCCATCCTTTGTCGGGTGGGGGTCATGCTCCTGACGCTGGTCATCCTGGGCGGCGTTCTGTCGGGCTGCAGTGGTTGCGGCGGCAGTACCACAGTCGTCACCCTTGACCTGAACAAGACAGCCATTGCCCCCTCCGAGGAGAACGGCAACGGCATGAACCAGGAGGAGTTGACCGGTCTGGCCGAGAAGATCGTCGCCAACGGCTCCGCTCTGCAGATCCGCGAGGGTCTGGTCGCCGCTATGAACGGCTACGACACCACCGCCGAGGGCTTCGATGATAAGAACCTGCCCGAGGCTCAGCCCGAGAAGGCGGTGGAGTTCGCCCTCAAGGTGCTCAAGTCCGACACCTACAAGCTGGAGACCTACGCCTCGGTCGAGAAGATGACCGATGCCGACCTCGCCATGCTGATCGACAGCTTCCGGACGACGGTCACGCTGGAGGAGGACATCGGCTTCCTGACCCGCATCCTCATGTGGATCGCCATTGCCTTTGAGTGGATGATCAACGTGCTGGGCTTCGGCAGCTTTATTCTGGGTACGGTGTTCTTCGCCATCGCGGTGGAGATCATCATGCTCCCCATCTCCATCATCCAGCAGAGGAACGCCCGCAAGTCCGCACGTCTGCGCCCCAAGGAAATGGCCATCCGCAAGAAGTATGCCGGTCGTACCGATCAGGCCACCATGCAGACCATGCAGCAGGAGATCATGCAGATGCAACAGGATGAGGGGGTCAACCCCATGAGCTCCGGCTGTCTGCCCCTGCTCATCTCCTTGCCCATCGTTTTCGCGCTGTACTATGTGGTCATCGATCCCCTTAAATATATGATGGGTTGCTCCACCGAGCTTGCCTCGGCATTGAACACCTTCGCCACCACCTCCCGCGCCGCCGGCGGTCTGGGACTGACCCTGCAGTCCAACCGCGGTACCATCGAGATCCTGTCCTATATCCGTGACATGGGCGTGGAGGGTCTGGCTCCCTTGAAGGATTTCGCCTTCTTCACCAACAGCGGTGATTGCCTCTCCAAGCTGACCGAGATCGTGACCACGCATGAGATTCCGAACTTCTATATCGGCTCGGTCAACTTTGGTCTGACCCCCGGTCTTGCAAACCCGTGGCTGCTCATCATCCCTGTCCTGACCTTCGGCATCTATTTCTTCAGCTCCAAGCTGACCCGCAAGATGTCCTACCAGCCCACCACCGCGAACGACCCCGGCATGGGCTGCTCCAACACCATCATGGATGTCTCCATGCCCCTGATGTCGGCTATCTTCACCTTCTGGGTGCCGGGTGCCGTGGGTGCCTACTGGGCGATCAAGAGCGTGGTCTCGCTGGGTAAGCAGTTCATCATGAGCAAGGTCATGCCCCTGCCGGTCTTTACCGAGGCCGACTACAAGGCCGCCGAGCGGGAGCTGGCGGGCAAGAACAAGGGTAAGCCGGTCAAGAAGAGCGGCACCCGCAACCCCAATGTCCGCTCCCTGCACCACATCGACGACGAGGACTTCGAGCCGGGCAGCAAGGACACCTACCCCACGATCGAGCCGAAGACCACCGAGCCTGCTCCGGCGAAGGTCAACGAGAGCACCTACAGCGAGGGAGCGACCCTCAAGGAGGATATGTCTGCCGAGGAACGCCGCGCCCAAAAGAAGAATAAGAAGAACAAGAACAAGGGCGAGGACACCCCCGCCGAGGACAGCTGTGACAGCGACAGCAGCAGCAGCGACAGCGAATAATGGGAAACGAGGTATCAAGACATGAAAAAGGAAATTGAGATCAGCGCAAAAACCAAGGAAGAGGCCATCGCGCAGGCGGTAGCCGAGCTGGGCGCACCGAACGAGGCGGCTCTGGTCATTTCGGTGTTGCGGGAGGCTCGCAAGGGCTTCCTGGGCTTTGGCTCGGTGGATTGCACCATCCACGCCGTATATCAGGTTCCGGATGCGCCCATCGTGACCGCCGAGACCGACTCCGAGACCGCCGAGGGGGAGGCTCCTGCCCGCGCACCCCGCACCGACCGTCCCCGCCGCTCCCGCGGCGGACGGAACCGCTCCCCCCGCGCACCCCGCGCCGAGGAGGAGACCGCGACCGAGGCTCCCGCTCGGGTACGCCCCGAGCCCATCGACCCCGAGACGGCTACGCCGTCCGAGCAGACCGCCTACCGCTTCGTGTGCAAGCTGGTGGAGGATATGGGGCTGAGCGGTGCTGTCGTAGCCATGCACCCCGGCACCAACGATGACATGGTCATCACGGTGGACGGCGGGGATGCAAGCGTCCTGATCGGTCATCACGGGGACACCCTGGATGCCGTGCAGTACCTCGCCAACCTGGCCGCCAACCGCAAGGAGGAGGGGGAGAAGCGGGAGTACGCCCGCATCACCCTGGACGTGGAGGACTACCGCGCCAAGCGGGAGGATGCCCTCCGTGCCCTCGCCCGCCGCAAGGGCGCACAGGTGCTCAAGTACAAGAAGAGCATCATGCTGGAGCCCATGAACCCCTATGAGCGGCGCATCATCCACTCCGAGATCCAGCTGATGGAGGGCATCTCCACCAACTCCATCGGAGCCGACAGCAACCGTCGCGTGGTCATCTTCTTAGAGGAGGAGGGTATGCCCACCGCCGGCATTCGCCCGGAGGGTGGTTCCAAGCCCGCCGGTGAGAAGTCGGGTCGCCGTCGCCGCCGCAAGCCCAAGTCCGAGCGCACCGTGGATCCGCTGGCACCGGCCACCCGCCGCGAGCCTCAGCCGTCCCTGTTTGACGAGGACGACCAGCACGATCCCTTCGACATCGACCTGTCCGCCGCCCTGCCGCAGGAGGACGAGGATACCGCAAGCGAGACCTCGTATGAGACCTCGAACGAGGGTGCAGACGAGACCTCGAACGAGAGCGCAGAGAACTAAAGACGGTTCGGGGGAGCTCCCTTGCGGGGGTTCCCCCTTTCTCCAAAGAGTATTCTGTTAAGACCCTTGAGGGGGTGTGGAAAATGAGTACATTCCATTATTTTGATACCATCGCGGCGGTGTCCACGCCCTACGGCAAGGGCGGCGTGGCGGTCATTCGACTGTCCGGCGAGGAGACCGCCGCCATCACGGCACGGCTGTTCCGTCCCCGTTCGGGGAAGCCGCTGTCGACCTACCCGGCGCGGCAAGCCGTTTGGGGGGATATCTTGTCCGAGGACGGGCAGGTGCTGGACGACGGTCTGTGCACCCTCTTCCCCGCACCGCACTCCTTTACCGGGGAGTCGGTGGCGGAGATATCCTGCCACGGCGGCATCCTGATCACCATGCGAGTGTTGGAGGCCTGCCTGCAGGCGGGAGCACGACAAGCACTGCCGGGAGAGTTTACCCGACGCGCCTTCCTGCACGGAAAGCTGTCGCTGGACGAGGCCGAGGCGTTGGGAAATCTGCTGGACGCGGGCAACGAGGAACAGCTGCGGCTCTCCCGCGCGGGCATGACGGGGCTTCTGTCCCGCCGCACCGAGGCCATCTACACCGCCCTCTGCCCGGTGCTGGCCAACATGGAGGCCGGCATGGACTTCCCCGAGGAGGATCTCTCGGAGCTGACCCCCGCCGAGATCACCGCCGCCGTTACCGAGGCACTGACCGCATCCGAGCGATTGCTTGCCACTTACCGTACGGGACACGCCATCGCCGAGGGCATCCCCACGGTCATCTGCGGTGCCCCCAACGCGGGGAAAAGTTCGCTTTATAATCGGCTGGTGGGGCGGGATGCCGCCATCGTGACCGATATTGCCGGCACCACGCGGGATGTTCTGTCCGAGACCGTGACGCTGGGGCGAGTGACCCTGCGACTGTCCGACACAGCAGGTCTGCGGGAGAGCGCAGACCCGGTGGAGCGTATCGGCGTGGAGCGCGCCCGCGCCGCGCTGGAGGCCGCCGAGCTGGTGCTCTACCTGATCGACCCGACCTGCCCTGAGCCGACCGAACCGCCCCTCCTGCCGACCGAGACCGCCGGGAAGACGGTGCTCCGCATCTACACCAAAGCCGACCTCTGCCCTCCCCCCGAGGACGAGGGGTTGTCGGTGTCGGCGGTCTCGGGTCAGGGGCTGGATCAGCTGACGGCCGCCATTGAGAGCACCTACATCGACGGCTCGCTCCGCACCGGCGAGGAGGCCGTGATCTTCAGTGCCCGTCAGGCGGCTGCGCTGTCGGCCTGTGCCGAGGCTCTCCACCGCTCGCTCGGGAACCTTGCCCTGTCCCTACCTGCCGACGTGTGCGCCGAGGACATCCGCGAGGCCATGGATGCGCTGGGGGAGGTCTGCGGTCGTGTCCCGCGTGAGGACGTGATCACGGAGATATTCGCTCGCTTCTGCGTGGGAAAGTGACCTCTCCCGCCCACACATACAAGAAGCCCCCCGCATCGGGTCAGCCGATGCGGGGGGCTTCCTATTTACCTATGTATCGGATGGGATCACAGATTTCTCTTGAGACGGCTGCCTGTGGAAAACTCCTTCATGGCATCGTCCAGTTCCCGCTTGATCTCCGAAACATCCTTGGCAGGAGCAGGAGCAGGAGCAGGAGCAGGAG
>CAYXBU010000029.1:18086-24336 GCA_964463245.1 uncultured Clostridium sp.
AGGAGTAGGGGTAGACAACTTCTTCTTCACTTCATTGAGCGGCTGCGGCTCGACCTTCGGCTCCTCTTTCTTCGTCGGTGCGGCTGCAGGCTCCTTTGCCTCGGGCTTCTTGTCAAAGCCGGTGGCAATGATGGTGACCCGCATGGTGTCCTCCATCTCGTCGTCAAAGTTCACGCCCCAGATGACATTGGCATCGGGTGCTGCCTCGTTGGAAATAATGGTGGAGGCGATATCCACATCGTCCAGGCTGACGTCGGGAGAAGCCGTCACACTGATCAGAATGCCGTGTGCACCGGCGATGGTTGTCTCCAGGAGAGGGCTGGAAATGGCATTCTTGGCGGCCTCCTCGGCCTTGTCCTTGCCACTGCCGTAGCCCACGCCCATGTGCGCGTAGCCCGCATCCTTCATGACCGAGGACACGTCGGCGAAGTCCAGGTTGATAAAGCCCGGCACATTGATCAGGTCGGAGATACTGCGGGTACCCTGGGACAGCACATCATCCGCAATGGCGAATGCATTCTGGAGGGTGATGCGGGGGGTCTCGGGCATCTGGCGCAGACGGTCGTTGGGGATGACCACCAGGGAATCCACGAACTGTCTCAGCTCCTTGATACCGGCTATGGCCTGATCCATGCGGCGAGCACCCTCAAACAGGAAGGGCTTGGTCACGATACCCACCGTCAGGGCACCGGCCTCACGCGCCAGGCGCGCGACAACAGGAGCCGCACCGGTACCGGTACCGCCGCCCATGCCGGCGGTGACGAACACCATGTCGGCATCTTCCAGGATCTTCTTGATATCGTCAATGGATTCCTCGGCCGCGCGTGCGCCGATCTGAGGGTTGGCGCCTGCGCCGAAGCCGTTGGTCAGCTTCTGACCGATGGCCAATTTCGTGGTCGCATCCGACTTCTTGAGCACCTGTGCATCGGTGTTGATGGCTACGAACTCCACACCCTTGATGTTGGAGTTGATCATACGGTTGACCGCGTTGTTTCCGCCGCCGCCGACGCCGACCACCTTGATATTCACGCCGGACGAATAGCTATCGTCATGTTCAAAAGTCATATTTACTTCCTCCCCTTAACGGAATGTTTCTTAAAGGCGCACATAACGGAGCCCCCGTATCACGCCGTTTTTCCTTTGCTTATATAATACATTTTTTTTGCTCAAATTGCAATAGGTTTCAAAAAAATTTGCTATTTGTTCAAACTTTTTTTGCAGGGAACCCTGCCCTTCGGGTGAGTTTTTCCCGCGTCAGTCCTTGAAGCGCCGGATCAGCTCACAGAGCAGATCGTAACCGAAACTTCCGTCCTTTGCCGACGGCTCCAGATCCGCCGAGCTCTCCGACCACTCGTTCCAGCCGGTCAGCAGGGCGATCCGCGCCCCCAGAGCCTCTGCTCGCGCGAACTGCTCTCGCAGAGCCTCGCCCTCGCCAAAGTCCCGACCGCTCCACGCAGCCGCGCAGGTCACGGCCTCCACGGCACCGTCACGGACGGTGAACACCTGGTCGTCATTGCCGCGACGCCCCCAGTAGAAGGGCGCGGACAGCTCGTCAGCTCGGAACAGGGACTCCTGATCCCCCACGAAATCGGTCATCCAACGCAGGGTAAAGCGGCTGTCGTTCCAGCTCGGCGACCCGCCCAGCAGGGTGGGAGAGCCGGCGTAGCACAGCAGGAGCGGCTTGCCCTCATAGGAGAAGTACAGGTCGGGGTAGGCGGCGGCATATTTGGCGTAAACCTGATCCGCCTTCTTTTGCTGGTTGCCGCCCATAATGCCGAAGTTGCCCGTGGAGCCGGGACCGATCAGGATGCAGATATGGGGGGCATTCGGGATGGTCGACCAGACCTCAAAGAGCAGGTCGGTCGCCGCCTCGATCATGTAGTATTCCGAGGCAGGGTCACCGGTCACTGCATCGAACAGGGTGTTGCGCGACCAATCCACATACACGAAATCCACACCGGCGGCCGCCAGCAGGAGCCCGTGGCGGTAGATGGTCTCGCGGTCGTTGGAAACGTACGCGCCGTACAAGGGAAGATGGCTACTGTCCCAGCTGCGTCCAGCTGTGTGGCCGGCCGTGTAGGCAATGCCGACCAGGCGGTCGGACGGAGCCGTGGCCTCATACAGTCCGACACCGGTCGGGTCGAACTGAGGGGTGTCGGTCGGGTAGATGACGCGCTCATACAGACTGTAGCGGGCATCCATCTCGGTCATCAGGGCTTGTGCATCCCCGGTCGCATTCGGGAAAATGTACAGCGTCTCCGCACCGGGCAGGACGACATACCCCAGCATATCCGCCAGCCAGTCCGCCGAGATCAGCAGAGCCTCTCCGCTCTGCAGGACGGTCGGGAAGGGCAGACTCATGCCGTTTGCATCCACGGAGGCCTCCCCGCCGCGGAAGGTCAGGGTCAGGCGGTCACGGGAGAGGATGACGGCTCCGTCGGATATCCGACAATCGAAACCGAAAAGCTCCGCCAGGGTCTGCGCATCCACGAAGAAATGCCGCTCATATGCGACGATGGAGCAGGAGGCCTTGTACTGTGTCTTATCGCGAAACAGGTAATCCCGTCCCGCCTTCAGCGCGACCGTGCCTGTATGCGGCGCGTAGGTCGTGATGTTCCCCTTCGAGACCGCGCGCAAGGAGGAGAAGCGACCCTCCACCCCGCGGGACATCACGCGGACATATCCGAGTTTATCGCCCGAGGCGAGCTTGTCAAGACCGCTCTCGGTCACGACGGCGCCGGCGGAGTTGTATACCGTCACGCGGCTGTCGGTGATCTTGGCTGTCAGCAAGAGTCGCTCGTTGATGTATGCGCGCAGGACGTCGCCGTCATCCTCTGCCCGCAGGACGACCCCCGCCAGCGTGTCGCAGACGGCTCCGTTCAGGAGCGGCAGGGGAGAAACCACGCCGCCTAAGCAGACAAAGGCACTGTCTCCCTGCAGGAATATCCACAGTCCGCTGTCGGAGTACAGGTGACCTGCATCGACACACCGCAGTCCCAGCATGACTGCCGTGTAAGCATCCGGTGTGGCACTGCCCTCGGGCAGGGTGGCGGACAGGTCGGCATATACGGCGTAGGCATTACTCATCGGGCGGGTAAAGCCCACGGCGGCCGAACGGTCGGCGGGGACGGTCAGACCCTGCTCCCCGCTCTGCATCTCCGCGCTCATGGAGAAGCGGAGTGCCCCGTCAGCGCGCAGAGCCGCGAGATCGGCACCGACGAAGTTGTAGGAAAGATCGTAGCGGCTGTCCTCCCCCCGCAGGATGGGGGTCAGATCGGTCGGGTCTTCTGTCGGGATCACGATCTCCACCGTCTCCGGCAGGATCGTGGCAGGCTCGGTGGTCGGCTCAGTGGCAGGGGCGGTCATCGGCTCGGTCGGGATCTCGGTCGGGGTCTCACCCTCGGTCGCCCCTGCGGTGGCGGTATCAGACTCGGCGGAGGTGTCCGGCTGATCCGTGCTCGGCAGGGTCTCACCGTCGGTATCTCCCTCTGTGTAGGGCGGCAACAGGATAGCGGTATCCTGCGTGTCGGTCTCGGTGCCCGAACTGCCTCCGCAGGCGGAGCAGGCCGACAGGGATCCGAGCAACAGCAGGATCATGGCGGCGGTCACGATTCGTTTCATATGTAAGGGTAGCCTCCTTGCGGCATGATGTGTACAATATCCTCTTTATTATACTTGCTGTGTCGGATTTTGTCAAGGACTTTTTTGCAAAAAAGCAGGAGTGGCAGGCCGCTCCTGCCGCACATACCCCATCCGCGCAAAAGCCCCGCTGTCGGTCGCGCAGATCGACAGCGGGGCAAGCGGGATCGGCTCATATCTCTTGGATATACTCCACCGGGCGGTAGCCCAGCGCGGCGACTGCGGCATCCCACCGCGCCTCCATGTCGCTCTCGGGATCTGCCCACAGGACGGGACGGAAGCCCGCGTCAAGGTAGGTCTTGATCGCCGCCAGACGGTGGTCATCGGTGGTCAGGGTGACGACGGCACACCCCCGTTCCCGCAGGGCTGTCAGCGCGTGTGCCAGCATAGCGTGCCCGATCCCCTGCCCGCGGCAAGACGGCAGAGCCGCCACCATGTGGATATACCCCTCCCCGTTTGCGTGGCGGAGGGCGGCGGAGGTCGCCACCCGTGCCCCCGACGGGTCAGTCACGAAGAACAAGTCCCGCGTTGGGTCAAGGTCGGGATAGCCGAGGATAGCATCCCGAAACCAGTGGGGGTCGCGGTCGGGGATCAGTCCCTCCGCGCAGAGTGCCAGCCAGTCGGCGATCTCCTCCTCCCGCCCGCCGAAGGGGCAGAAGGCATAGCCATCGGGGAGGGCTCGCGGCAGGACGGGCGCGTCGAGCCTGAGCATCTTGAGTTGCTTCATGCCTGCGTCTCCTCGTCGGCGGAAGCCACGGTGTCGGTCTGTGTCTCGTCCGCCGTCTCGGCGGGGGCGGCGACCTCGGCGGTCTTTCCCTCCAGGAGCAACAGCTTCTCGGCCAGCAGGTTGGTCAGCCCACCCACCATGGCCGAGGCGATGATCAGGTCGCTGACATTCTCCACCGCCATGTCGCTGACCTGCATATGATCCAGAATGGGCGCGGCCGCCGCCCGTACCTGATCCACGAAGTACTCCGCCACGACCTGATGCCGTGCGGCATACATCCGATAGAAAGCCTCCATGTCGGCCTCCGGCTGATCCAGCGAGGGCAACAGCTCCCGGATCATGGGAATGCTCAGGCTCTGCTTTAAGGTCAGGATCACGATCAGGTACGCCAGGTGCACCCGATAGTACCGCTTCTTGCGCGGCTCCGGCATGATCTTCATGCGGACATAGTTGTTGATGGTCGAGGGCGTGATGAATTGCTCCTCCTTGAGCTCCGGGGGCATATAGTCCAGATACTGCTTCATGAGTACCGTCACCTGCTCCATGTATAACCCCAAGTCCGGGATGCTCTCCCACTCCGGCAAGCGATACCCTCGCAAATAGGTCTCCCACCGACGCAACTTCTCGGCGACCAGTTCTTTATCGAATGACATAGACGATCCATCCTTTCCGGGAAAAGCTCTTTTCTCCAAGGGTCATTTCGTTTTTTCGTTAGTATTATATCATACCTTTTTGTTAAATGCAACAGGTCTTGCGCAAGAAATCAGGAAAATATTTCTTCAAGACTACTTGACATCGTGCCACATATGTGGTAATATAATATGCGATATTAGATGACAGGAGATCAGAATATGGATTATGTGATCATGACCGACACGTCCGCCAATCTGCCGGACGAGATAATACAGAAATACGACCTGCGCGTGCTGCCCTTTTTCTTCTGCCCGCCCGAGCACCCGGAGGGCATCCCCTGCCCCGGGTCGGCGGCCTTTGACGGCACCGCCTACTACAATGCCATCCGACGGGGGAGCGTGGTCACCACCTCGCAGATCAACCTCAAGCAGTTCCTGGATGAGATGGATCCGATCCTGGAGGGCGGGCAGGATATCCTGTTCATCGGAATGTCCTCCGGCGTCAGCGGCTCCTTCAACAGTGCCCGCCTGGCGGCTCAGCAGCTGAGTGCCGAGTATCCCGCACGACGTATCCGCACCGTAGACACCCTGTCCGCCTCGCTGGGGGAAGGTCTCTTAGTGCTGGAGGCGGCGCGGTTGCGGGAGGAGGGACGCTCACCGGACGAGGTCGCCGACTACTTGGAGGAGGCCAAGCTGCGTATGTGCCAGATATTCACCGTGGATGATCTCCACTGCCTCAAGCGAGGCGGACGGTTGTCGGGCGGGGCGGCACTGCTGGGGTCGGCACTGGGCTTGAAGCCCCTCCTCTGCGCCAGCAACGAGGGGAAGATCGTCTCCTGCGGCAAGGTGCGGGGGCGCAAGGCCGCCCTGCAGGCTCTCGCGGAGATGTACGACGAGTTGGCGGTAGAGCCGGAGGGGCAGTGCATCGGCATCGCCCACTGCGACTGCTATCCGGATGTGCAGACCCTGATCGGCCTGCTTGACCGCAACCACCCGTCCCGCGAGATCCTGACGGTCATGTGCGAGCCGGTAACGGGTGCCCATTTAGGGCCGGGTACCATAGCGATCTTCTTTTGGAGCCACAACAAATGCAGGAGATAAGTGACCGGATACGCGACTTTTATGATCGACTAAAAAGCTATAAGGGCACCTCTAAATATTCCGCGTGCTACGAGCGGCGAGAAGATTTTTTGTCAGATTAAGGCAACACCGCACAATTCACGGCTTACGCCTTTTTCACTCACTTGCTTGC
>CAYXBU010000030.1:0-23121 GCA_964463245.1 uncultured Clostridium sp.
CGGTTACGGCAGTATTCGCCTCCTGCTCCCGCCGCGACCAGTTCCGTCCCCCCGAGACCGACGCGCTCACGGGGGAGCAGACCACGGTCGCGGGGCAGCCCGACGTGAGTAATCCCGACAAAACCAACCCCGCCGACACCAACCAAAGCGGCGGAGACGTGACCGAACCTAATACCACTACTCCCGATAGTATTATGCGGGGGAGGAAAACTTCTTGAAAGAGGTTTTCCTCCCCCGCGCCCCTTTTTTCAAGAACCTTCAAGAAAGGGATCAGGATTCCAATATAGGTTAGATGTGCAGGCAGAGAGACGCAATGGCGAAGTAGATCAAGAGGGTCAGGGTATCCACGATGGTGGTGATGAAGGGGCTGGCCATGACGGCGGGGTCAAGCTTGAGCACCTTGGCGACGATGGGCAACAGGGTACCGATCAGCTTAGCGATGATGATGGCGGCGACCATGGTCGCACAGACCACCAGCGACACGCGGATATTCTCGAAGGTGAAGGCCAACCGGAAGTCCACCAGCATGGTCTTGACAAAGCAGGCCACGCCCACCGTCACGCCGCACAACAGGGCGACCCGGAACTCCTTCCAGAGCACGCGGAGCAGGTCGGACGGCTCGATGTCCCCCACGGACATACTGCGGATGATGGTGACGGAGGTCTGACCGCCCGCGTTTCCACCGGTGTCCATCAGCATGGGGACGAACACGGTCAGCATGGGGATGGCTGCCAGCGAGGTCTCAAAGTGCCCCAGAATGGTGGAGGTAAAGGTCGCGGACACCATCAGGAGCAGGAGCCACGGGATGCGTTTCGTCCAGGTCTCAAAGACACCGGTCTTGAGGTAGGGCTTGTCGGTCGGCAGGATAGCCGCCATTTTCTCAATATCCTCGGTGACCTCGGTCTCCATGACGTCCATGGCGTCGTCGACGGTCACGATACCCACCAGACGGTGCTCCCGATCCACGATAGGCAGAGCCAGCATATCGTAACGGGAGATGAGGGAGGCGACGGTCTCCTGATCGTCCAGCGTAGAGGCACAGATGACGTTCTCGTCCATGATGTCCTCGATCCGCTCGTCCTTTTTGGCGAACAGCAGGGTACGCAAGGGCACGATGCCCTGCAGGACACGGGCGGCATCGGTCACATAGGCGACGTACACCGTCTCCTTGTCGATACCTTCGGCGCGGATATGATCAATGGCCTCGGCGCAGGTCATGTCCCGCCGCAGGGAGATGAACTCCGCCGTCATGACCGATCCGGCACTGTCCTCGGGGTAGGCCAAGAAGCGGTTGATGGCGGCGCGGGTCTCGGGCTGTGCGTTGTGCATGATACGGTGTACGATGTTGGCGGGCAGCTCCTCCAGCATATCCACCGCATCATCCAGAGCCAGATCCTCCAGGATGGCGGACAGCTCGCGGTCGCTCATGACATTGATGATGCGCTCCTGCTCCTCGACGGCCAGCTCAGCAAACACGTCGGCGGCCTGATCTTTGGTCAAGAGTTTGAACACGGCGGGCAGGCGGGTCTCGGGCAGCTCGGCCAGAAATTCCGCGATCTCGACCGGTTGCAGCTCGCAGAGGTTCGTGCGGAAGTCCACATAATGCCGCCCGTTGAGCATTCCGGTCAGCCGCTCGTAGGTGCTCTCGACCTCCAGCGTGTGCTGCTCGGACTCGGTCGGCTCGTCGGCCTCGATCTCGGCTGCGATCTCCTCGTCGGGGGAGGCCGTCTCGGTTTCCGGTTCAAGAGGGGGCGGGGTGCGGCGTTCGGCATCGGCTGACACCGGCTGTGCCGTTGGCTCATTGCGGCCGCTCGCGTCAAGCGCGCGGTCATCTTCCATGTTCATGTCTTCATGCTTCATAAAGATCATCCCCCTTTTCCGGTTTGGTCGGTACGCGGGTCGACATTGACATAGTATACCCGCCGTACAGCGCTATCAGTATAGCACTGTCGGCGGGTTTTGTCAACCGTTTTTCTTGTTTTCGGACGGTTTTTCTTGAATTTCGTCAGTATTTTGTTATTTCAAGCGTTTCTCTCGCTTTTTCGTTCATTTTCACCGAATAACCTTCGGTTATCTCCGATCGGAGCAGGCCTCGGCCGCCCGCAGGGTGTTCTGCAGGAGCATGGTGATGGTCATGGGGCCGACCCCGCCCGGCACGGGGGTGATGGCAAAGGCCAGCGGCTCCACCGAGGCAAAGTCCACGTCCCCGGTCAGCTTGCCGTCGGCGCGGCGGTTCATACCCACGTCGATCACAACGGCACCCGGCTTGATCATGTCGGCGGTGAAGAAATCCGCCCGCCCGATGGCGGCGACCAGAATGTCCGCACGGCGCGTGACCTCGGCCAGATTTCGCGTGTGACTGTGGCAGACGGTCACGGTGCCGTTGGCGGCGAGCAGGAGCATGGCCATGGGTTTTCCGACGATGTTGGAGCGACCGACCACCACGCATTCCTTGCCGTCGCAGGAGATGCCCGAACGGCGCAACAGCTCCATGATCCCGGCGGGGGTGCAGGGCAGGAAGGTCGGGTCTCCGATCATGATCCGCCCCACGTTGAAGGGATGGAAGGCATCCACATCCTTTTCGGGGCGGATGCGGAGGAGAATGCGCCCCTCGTCCAGGTGGCGGGGGAGGGGAAGCTGGACTAAGATACCGTGGATGCGCTGATCCGCGTTCAGCCGATCCACTAACTCCTCCAGTGCCTCCTGCGTGGTGTCGGCGGGCAGCTCATGCACCTCGGAGTAGAAACCGACCTGCTCACAGGCGCGGTGCTTGTTGCGGACGTATACCTGTGATGCGGGGTCGTCTCCGACGATGACCACCGCCAACCCCGGCAGGATGCCGGTGCGCGCGGTCAGGTCGCGGGTCTTCTCGGCGATCTCGGCGCGCACCTGCGCGGAGATGGCCTTTCCGTCTATGATGTGTGCCATTGTATATACCTCATTTCGTTAAGTTTGCGGGGGATATACCACCGCCAGCGCGTATTGCCCGGGGCGGAAGGTCTCGCGGAACAGTGCCTCGATCTCCTCAAAGGTGACCGTGGCCGACAGCGGCAGGAGATCGAACAGGGACAGCCCGTCCATGGCATAGGTCAGGAGCAGGTTGCCGATCCCCTCGGCGGAGTCGAAATTGCTGACATGATCCGCGTACTGGATGCGCCGACTGCGCTCAAAGGAGGCGCGGGACAGTCCCTCATGGGTCAGCTTGTCCACATAGGCTTGGAAGGCTCCCCAGACCGCATCCGGGTCGTCCGACTCCCCGGTGAAGTCGTAGTAGCCGTAGCCGCGCCCCACCGAGCTGCCGTAGGAAGCACCCGGCGTGATCAGCCCCAGCTCGTACAGATCATTGTAAAAGTCCTCCGAGCAGGAGAACAGCATCTCGGACAGGATGCACATACTGAGGTCGCGGCGCAGGAGCCCATGGGGGTCGGTGGGTACCTGCGGATCCTTGATCCCGATGGCAAAGACCGGCTTGGCACCCTCGCCCCCGCCCGCACCCGCCGTGCGCATATCCCGCACGCTCTTCTCGCAGAAGACGGCGGACGGCTCACGGAACACGCGGGCAGGCGGGGGAGGGGCTGTCTTCTGACCGGATCCTCGCGGCTTTAAGCAGGCATCCACCGCCGTTAGAACCTCGCTCGGTGTGGTCGCGCCGCAGACCGCCAGCACCATGCGCCCTCGGTCGTAGTAGGTGGAGAAGGCCTCCCGCAGGATGCCCTCGGTGATGCGCCCCACCGACCGCTCGCTCCCGCAGATGTCCTCGCGGATGGGGTGGCGGCGGTAGAGGGATTTCAAGAGCAGGTTCGAGCAGCCCTCCCAGGGGTCGTCGGCTCCCATGCGGATCTCCTCGCGGATGATGCCCCGCTCCCGCTTGACCGATGCGGGGGTGACGTGCAACCGCCCCACCATGCGGAGCAGAGCACCCAGCGCACGGGAAACGGTGTCCGACCCCGGACGAGGGGTGCAGGAGAAGAGGTAGACCGTCTTGTCGTAGGTGGTGTAAGCGTTGACCTCGGCACCCAGTGCGGCGAAAGCTACCTCGGCATCCCCGCCGCCGACCGTCTCGAACATCTTATGTTCCAGAAAGTGTGCCACGCCTGCGGGCTGACCCGGAAGGCGGTCAAAGGAGCCGACCGCCACCCCCAGTGCGGCGTAGCAGGAGGTCATGTCCTTGGGCGTGACCAGGATGCGCAGACCCGACGGGTGTACCGTCTCGTAACAGCATTCCCCCAGCTCGGTCGAGTCGTACCGTCGGAAGGGGGGATATTCGATTGGATTCATGGGACGTTTCCCTCCTTACCGATCATTCGTCATCGCCGTCGTCCTCATCGCAGGCGGAGAGGCCGTCGTCCTGTGTCCCGTCGGTCGAGCCGCCGGCGGTGTTGCTTCCCAAAAAGTAGACCGTATCGGGGCGGAAGGCGCGCGCCGCCCGGATCAGCTCCCGCCGTCCGACCGCCATCACGGCGGCGAAACGTGCCTCGGGCGGCTCGACCTCGGCATTGAGCACCTGCCCGAACCACAGGTTCTCCAGCGCACAGGGGCTGTCGGGGATCTGGCGGTAGGCGTTCTCATAGGAAGCCTTGGCAAGCCGCAGGTCGTGCAGGGTAAAGTCTCCTGCCGCGACCCTTTCAAATTGAGCAAGGATAGCCTCCTCGGCCTCCCGCCGATGGGCGGGGGACACCCCGCAGGAGACGGTCAAGACTCCCTTGGAGGCAAACAGAGCCGAGTCGCAGTAGTAGCACAGCCCCAGCTCCTCCCGCACATGGCGGAACAGCAGGCTGTCCTGCATGACCCCCAGCATCTCATTGAACAGGATGGCGGCGGGGAGACGCTTGTCCCGCGGGGACAGCTCGGACGACCAGCCCATGCACAGCCGCCCCTGCGAGAGCGACCGTGCCTCGTCCACGCGACGAAGGGTCGCGGGGGCGGGGTGGATCTGAGAGGGGGGCAGAGGAGCGACCGAGGTCGGGCAGAGGTCGGCAAAGGCTGTGCGGAAGCAGGTCTCTATTCGCTCGGCGGGTGCCTGTCCGACATAGAAGACTTCTATCCGAGCCGACAGGAGAAACTGCCGCCACAGTGCCGTCAGCTCCTCGGCGGTGACGGTGCGGATGTCCTCCGGGCGGCCGAACAGTGAAACGCCACTCGGCTCCTCGCCGTACAGGATGTGCCGAAGCCGCCCCTCGGCGTAGCTCCGCG
The DNA here is from genome assembly GCA_964463245.1 of uncultured Clostridium sp. GTDB lineage: Bacteria > Bacillota > Clostridia > Oscillospirales > CAG-272 > CAMEON01. The sequence goes on from CAYXBU010000030.1 coordinate 5,194, forward strand.
CTTGATTGCGGTCGGCTAAGATGGCATCACAGAGAGCCTGCTTCTCCTTCTCCACCGAGCGGCGGCGCAAGATGCCGTCCTCGTCGGTCAGCGGGCAGAGCAGGAGCTGGGACAACAGCTCCATCACCCCCGACAGGATGTCCAGACCACGGTCGGCGGTCGGGAGACAGCTCTCCTCCAGCATCTCGGCGGTGAAGCCCAGCACCTGCTTGTCCCCCGCGTGAAAGTTGCGGATGGTCAGGGTCGCGCCGTACAGCTCGTCCAGCCGACGGTTGAGGCAGCATTGGTCGGGGAAACGTTGGCTCCCCCGCCGCAGGACACCGAACAGCAGAGTCATGCGTGGGGACAGTACCGGGTCTGCCGGCAGGACAGCCGACAGGCTCAGCCGCGCGGTCTTGAAGCGGGTCGTGGGCAGGACACGCAGGGTGACGGTGCCCCGTATGTTGATGGCCGTGGGAGGAGTCAGGCGGTTCATTCGGCTCCTTCCTCGGTCGGGGCGTGCTTGATCCTGTCCCAGATGGCATCCAGCTCGGGCATGGAGAGCTGATCCATTTGCTTGCCCTCGACCATGACCGCCTGCTCGACCTGCTCAAAGCGGCGGATGAACTTGTCGGTCGCGTGCATGAGAGCCTCCTCGGACTTGACCCCCAGCTTGCGGGCAAGGCTGGTCACGGTCAGGAGCAGATCCCCCATCTCCTCCTCCACCGCCGCGTGATCCCCCGAGGCGGCGGCCGCCTTGACCTCGGCAATCTCCTCGTCCAGCTTGCGGTAGACCTCCTCGGCGTTGGCAAAATCAAAGCAGGCGGCCTTCTTACCCACCTTCTGCGCCCGCATCAGGGCGGGCTCCATAGAGGGGATGGCACGGAGTTGATCCGTCATGGTCACGCGCTCGGCCTGCTTCTCCACGCCCTTCAGCTTTTCCCAGTTGGAGAGCACCTGTTGGCTGTCTTTTACTTGCACCTCGCCGAAGACGTGCGGGTGGCGGTAGATCATCTTCTCGCAGATGTCGTTGGCCACATCCTGCGCGTTGAAGCGGCCTTCCTCCTCCTCGATGCGGGCGTGGAACACGACCTGCAGGAGCACGTCCCCCAGCTCCTCCCGCAGGTGGACGGGGTCGTCCTTGTCAATGGCCTCGACTACCTCGTAGGTCTCTTCGATGAAATCGTTGCGGATGCTGTGATGATCCTGCTCGATGTCCCACGGACAGCCGCCGGGGGAGCGCAAAAGCTCCACCACCAGCAGCAGGTCGTCAAAGGTGTAGCTGCCCTTCTCGCGGGACAGCAGGTAGTTGATCTTGCTCTCACGGTCGATCATGATGTTTTGTTCCTTCCTTATCTATGTAGATCTATGTAGTTTCCCGTTCCGACTCTGCCGCGAACCGCTCGTCTCCCCACCAGTCCGGCATGAGTTCTCGTAGCTTGACCGTCTTTTCCGTTTTCAGATCAAGCAATATGTCAATGTCGCCGCTGTCCCGATCCAGCTGCATCATAAGCTCGCGGCAGGCACCGCACGGCGACCCCACGCGCCCGTCCGGCAGGATCGCCACCAGCTTGTCGATGCGGCTCTCCCCGTGGGTGATCATGGCGGCGATGGCGTTCCGCTCGGCGCACATACCCAGCGAGCTTGCCGTGTCGATGCAGACCCCGACATAGATGTTGCCCTGCTTGGTCAGGATGGCGGCGGCGACCCCGCCGGCCTCCATGAAGGGGGATATCACTCGTCCCCTCTGCACGCTTCGTGCGGCGTTATACAGTTTATCCCACATGATGTAAATTCCTTTTCTTGTAATACAAAAGTCCCAACAGAGCCATGCCGATGGCGTACAGCCCGACTACCGACCCTATGCGGCACAGGATCGCACCCCCGGAGCTGCCCGTGATGCCGATCCGTCCGCACAGCCGCGTTCCGCCCCACAGGGCGGGCAGGGAGAGAAGGATCGGCAGGGTGAAGAGACCGAGCAGGCGGCTCGCGCGGGGGAATATCTCCGGCGCGTGGCGGGCAAGGCTGAGGGCATTGCAGAGCAGGATGAGGTTGTCGCAGACCAGCGAGGAGAGCGGCGCGGCGGTCAGCCCCCACGCGGGGTCGGCCAGAAGGCGATATTCCAGGAGTGCCTTGGCGGTAGTGCCGATCAGCATGGAGCCGATCGGCACGGCGGGGTGCCCGACCGCCTGGAGCATGGCACCCGTGACCGTGATCAGGCAGGCGGACGGCACCGACAGTCCTAAGATCTGCAACCACGGCGTGGCCTCGGCGACCGCCGCAGGCTGTCCGCGAAACAGGAGGGTCAGCACGTCCCCGCCCAACACGCACAGCCCGAGTCCTGCGGGAACCGCGAAGAACAGGGTCAGTCCCAACCCACGGGTCACGGCCTCCCGCGCCTCGGTCAGCGCGGTGTCACGGCCATCCCCTGCCCGCAGGCGAGCCAGCGCAGAGGAGAGCGTGGGGGTCAGCGAGGTCGAGATCGAGGTGGACAGGGAGGGCAGGATGTTGAATACCGGGACGGCCAGCGTGGAGTAGGCACCGTAGGCCGCATTGGCGAGAGCCGCCGACAGCCCCGCATCCTGCAAACGGTGCAGGATGAGCGCGAGGTCGATGCACTTGGTTAGGCTAATGACTCCCGCGCTGAGGGTGACCGGAAGCGCAACGGCGGTCAGCCGCCGCAGGATGCTGCGGCGGGAGGGCAGGGGAGATGCTTGCGGCAGGGAGTCCTGCGGGGTGACCCGATCCTCCCGCCGTTTGCGGCACAGGAGCCACAGGGCGGCGGCCATCGTCCCGGCCGTCAGCCCCAGAACGGCCGCCGCCGCCGTATGCGGCAGGTCAGCCCCCCGCCGTGCGGCGAGGTAGGCAAAGGTCAGCCCCAGGACGAGCTTGCCCAGTGCCTCGATGACCTGTGAGACCGCCGTGGGCTTCATGTCCGACAGACCTTGGAAGTAGCCCCGCACGGCTCCCGCCAGACAGATCGCGGGGACGGCGGGGGAGACGGCACGGATGCAAGCGGCCGCCTCGGGGTTGCCCAACAGCTCCCCCCAGAGCCGCGCGGGAAGCAGGAGGCAGAGCATCCCCGCGCACCCGACGACGGCAAAGACGACCAGCGATATGCGGTACACCCGCCGATGCAGGATGCGGATCGCGGCGAGATCCTCCCCCGCCGCCTGCCCCGAGATCAGCACCGACATGGCGACCGGGAGTCCCGCCGTGGACAGCACGCACAGAAAGGCGTACACCTCGTAGGCGGTATTGAAGTACCCCATGCCCTCGGTGCCCAGCACGCGGAGCATGGGGATGCGGTAGGCCAGTCCGATCAGCTTGACCACGACGGCCGAGGCGGTCAGAAGGCTGACCCCCGACAGGAAGGAGCCGACTCTCCGACGAGGGGCGGGCAGAGATGCTTCATTCACGTTTCGGGTACCTCCGCAGGGCTTACTTCTCCCTACGGTATGCGTGCCCGACCGCGAATATGACGGGAAGGGTCACTTACCCTCCCGCCGATAGCCGAAGTTGGCGACCGTGATGTCGCTCTCCCGCCAGTTCTCCTTGACCTTTACCCACAGGTCGAGGAATACCTTGGTGCCCAGCAGCTTTTCCAGATCCTCGCGGGCATAGGTGCCGATGCGGCGCAACTCCTCGCCGCGCTTGCCGAGGATGATGCCCTTGTGGGAGGCCTTCTCGCAGAATATCTCGGCGCGGATGCTGACCATGCCGGTCTTGGGGTCTTCCTTGAAGGACTCAATGACCACCGCTGTTCCGTGCGGGATCTCCTGGTTCAGGGTACGCAATATCTTCTCGCGGATGATCTCGGCCGCCATCTGCCGTTCGGGCTGATCCGTGGCGATATCCTCGGGAAAGAGCCAATCCATCTCATGCAGGAAGGGGCGGCACTCATCCAGCACCGCCGAGACCCCCTTGCCGTTCTTGGCGGAGATGGGTACCACCGCCGCAAACTCATGCAGGGCGGCGTAGCGGGTGATGGACTCCGCCACCTGTACCGCCGTGTACAGGTCGGTCTTGGACAGCACCAGCACACAGGGGACGTCGTTCCGCTTGCAGTAGCTGATGACATTCTGCTCCACGGGGGAAGGCTCCTTGCCCGTGTCGGCCACCAGCACTACCGCATCGGCATCCTGCATGGTAGAGTTGGCGGTCTTGACCATGTAATCCCCCAGCGAGTTCTGCGGGCGGAAGATGCCGGGGGTGTCCAGAAAGACGAACTGCTCCTCCCCCTCGGTCAGGATGCCGGTGATGCGGTTGCGGGTGGTCTGGGGCTTGGCGGAGACGATGGCGACCTTCTCCCCCAGCATAGCGTTGAGCAGGGTGGATTTTCCCACGTTGGGTCGCCCCACCAAGGCGATGAATCCGGTCTTCTTCATGTTGTAGTCGGTTCCTTTCGTGGTGTGGTGAGGTGTCTCAGGCTTGCAGACGCTGGCGGAGAAATTCGTCCAGTATCTCCAAGGGGACACCGTCGGTCAGGGAGAGACGGTAGGTCTTGTCCGATGCATCATACAAGGTGACGGACAAGACGGTCACCCCCATGACCATGCTGTTTCCCTCGGTGCAGAATTCCAGCTCAAAGCCGGATTCCACCCGGAAGTAGTAGAAGCGTTGTCCGCCCAGCTCGGCCTGCCCGTAGGGATAGCCCAGAAAATTCTCCAGGCGGGGGACGGTATTGACAACGCATTGGCTCAGGTAGTCAAACGGGACATCGGTGGTGGAGTCGGCGGTACCCTCGGACGGGAAGATAGGCTCCGGCTCGGTCTCCAAGTCCCGAAGGTGCAGGAGGGTCAGGATGTTGGAGGGACCGATCAGCATACAGATGCCGGCAATGATCAGCAGTCCCCCAACGATCAGGATGATCCGCCGTCGCAGCTTGTCCTCGCCCGGATCCGAGCCGGAGAAAGGGGAGCCGTTCATGCCTCGGGCGACGGCTCGCCGTCATCCACCGCCAGCCCCATCTCCTGCATGATGGCGGACTGACGGCGGCGCATATCCGTCTCGTCCTCCTCGCCGGTCTCATGGTCATAGCCCAAAAGGTGCAGTACCGAGTGCACGCAGAGGAAGGCTACCTCCCGCTCGAAGCTGTGACCGTAGGTCTCGGCCTGCTCGGACGCCCGCTCCAGGGACAGCACGATGTCCCCCAGCGAGACTTCCGGCTCGTCGGCCAGCGGCTCCTCGCTCTCCCCGCTGTAGTCGGTCAGCGGGAAGGACAGCACATCGGTCGGACGGTCGATCTCACGGTATTGCCGATTCAGCTCCCGAATGCCCGCGTCATCGGTGAAGGTCACCGATACCTCGCAGGGGTTCTCGTACTGCTCATGCTCTAAGGTCGCGACGACCGCGCACCGTACCAGCATCTTGAGCTTGTAGGTGATGGGCAGCTTGTCCTGCTCGTTGGTGAAGTAAATGATCCGTTCCGCTGTATTCATCGCGCGTGATCTCCTTTTTAGTCGTTTTTGTGCTTGGGACGAAAGGTCTGATGGGTCGTATATCGGCTCTTTTCCGCGGGCGGTGTCGTTCGCCGCGGGCGGGATTTCTCATAGCGGTCATACGCCAATATGATCTGCTGGACTAAGTGGTGCCGCACCACATCCTTCTCGGACAGGTAATGGATGCCGATTCCCTCGATGCCGTCCAGCACCTTGACCGCCTCGGCGAGCCCCGACCGCTGTCCGTTCGGCAGGTCGGTCTGGGTCAGGTCACCGGTCACCACCACCTTGGAGCCGAAGCCCATGCGGGTCAAGAACATCTTGACCTGCTCGGGGGTGGCGTTCTGTGCCTCATCCAAAATGATGAAGGCATCATCCAGCGTGCGCCCGCGCATATAGGCCAGCGGGGCGACCTCAATGACCCCCTTCTCGGCGGCGCGCTGGTGGCCCTCCGCCCCCATCATCTCGTTGAGGGCATCATACAGCGGGCGCAGGTAGGGGTCGATCTTGGAGAGCAGGTCGCCCGGGAGGAAGCCCAGCCGCTCCCCCGCCTCGATGGCGGGGCGGGTCAGGATGATGCGGGAGACCTGTTTGTCCCGCAGAGCCTTGACCGCCATCGCCACCGCCAGGAAGGTCTTGCCGGTGCCGGCGGGGCCTACCCCCAGTACGATGGTGTTCTTGCGGATGGCCTCGACATACTTGGCTTGCCCGGCGGTCTTGGGCTTGACCGGCTTGCCCTTGGCGGTCAGGCAGAGGATGTCCGCCCCCAGCACGGCCAGCTCAGAGGCGCGGCCGTCCGCGACGGTGTCGGCGACATAGCGCACGGTCTGCTCGTTGACCGCGTCGCTGTAGCGGAGCATATCCCGCAGGTACTCCACCGCCAGCGCGGCGGCATTGACCGCCTCCTGCGACTCGCCCGTGATGAGAACGGCGTCACTGCCGTCCTCTCCGGACTTGTTGCGTAAGGACACGCCGAAGCGGTTCTCCAGTATGCGGGCATTCACGTCAAAGGCACCGAACAGGGCAGAGGTGGCGGTGGCGTTGTCGACTTTTATGATGCGTTGGTTCATGAGTGTGGCTGATCCTCCGTATGTATCAAGGCTGTATCCGGATGGGCACGGACAGGGCGATGTCCTCTGTGCAGGTGTAGGTCGCATCCAGAATGAAGGTATCCTCGGTCAGGGTGGTGCGCAGGGTCTTGGACAGCAGCTCCGCCCCGCCGGGCAGGGCGGCGATGCGCCGTGACAGCTCCCGATAGGCCAGCTCCTCCGCCTCGGCGGGGGTACGGGTCACGGTGACGGGCTCGGTAGGCGGCAGGAGCCAGACGGTACGCAGGGAGATCGGGAACCCGACCCCCTCCCGAAGGGACAGGTTGCGTTCTTCCACTATTATATCACAAACCGCCGCTTCAGTTGTGAAACTTTTTGAAAATTTTATGGCTTTTCCAAAGAAAATCACATATTTTTCGCAGGATAGGCTCCCCGGATCCATCTGCCGCACCGAGGACTCGACCTGCAAGGGGATCTCGATGACCTCCCGATGGGTCGTGCGGGCGTAAATGTGCGCCTCGGCGGGGACGGCGCGGATGCCGAGGGTCTGACTGTCGTACAGCCCGCTGACCAGCAGCTGACCCTCCCCCACCGTCTGCCCGGCGGCGACCAGGATATTGCCGCGGATCAGCTCCACCCGCTCGATCACCCCGGGGCGGGAGGCGATGATGTTGGCGGGGGTAGGCTCGGCCGCCTCGGGAGGATATACCGCCTCCCGCAGCTGGACATAGGCGACAGTGCCCTTGCGGTTGACCGATACCCATGCGATGCGGGAGTCGGCCAGCAGGACACGGGTCTCCAAGCGGTCGGCGGCAAAGCCGCGCAGGGAGGAGCCGACGTCAAAGCCGCAGGCGGCCAGTGTCTCCCTCACCTCGCTCTTCGTGAGGGTGTCGGTCCCCTCGATGCGGATATCCCAGACATATTGTCCGGACAGCCACAGCAGCCCCAGTCCCAACAGCATCCCCGCGATCAGCCCGGGGCGGGCGATCAGCCGCACGGCCAGCGCGGGAAGCCCCTCTGCCCGCCCGCTGTCGGCAGGGATCCCCGCCGCCCGACACAGGGACAAGCAGGTTCGCGCCGTCCGCAGGCTCATGTGCACCGACAGACCCTCCGTGTCGGCCTTGAAGTGGGTATAGGTCAGTCGCTCGGCACGGCACAGCTCCAGAAAGGCGGCGGCCGCCTCCGACGGTACCCGTATGCGGCGGTGACCGCCGAACCACTCGCTCAGCATTCCGTCCCCCCCTTAGCAGGCTCCTCCAGGATCAGGCTCTGGATGAACCCGTCCATACAGACCGCCCCCGCCGCAAAGGCGGTACAGCACAGCCGCTTCCCCCGCACCGCCAGCACAGCCTCCTTCATCTCCAGACGGATGCAGGTGGGGGAATAGGTCAGGATGCGCCGTGTGCCGTGCACTGTCAGCAGGTTCCGCCCCCGCATCTCCAGCCGCATTCCCCCGGGCAGGATGTCCGGCGGCAGATCCAAGCGGCAGGCCAGCCACTCCGGCAGGCGGCGTTTTTCCTGAGGATCGCTCTCCTTCGGAGAGCCGCTCTCCTTCGGAGAGCCGCTCTCCTTCGGAGAGCCGTCGTTCTCGTCACTCATGTTTTGCTCCTCCCCGTCATATGATGGTCGCATCAGCGCGGAAAAGCGTGACCGCTTGACCGCCTGACCGTTTGATACAGTATCTTATGCGAGGGGAGGATGACACATGACCGCACGCAGACGAACCATTGCCTCGGCCGCGCCGTCGCGGCGGGAGCACCCTTCGGTCGGGCAGGTGTCCTTCTGCCTAATGTCGACCTTCTGCCTCCTGCTCATCCTGCGTAACCCGGATGCGGCGGTGGAGTACATGGGGCGCGGGCTGACTCTCTGCGCCCGCACTGTCATTCCCTCCCTGTTCCCCTTTATGGTCATATCCGAGCTGTTGGTGCAGAGCGGGGCAGGGGAGGCGATGGGGCGGCTGTTCGCCCGCCCCATGCGGTACCTGTTCGGCCTGTCGGGGGCGGGGAGCACGGCGGTGTTCTTGGGGTCTCTGTGCGGCTTCCCGGTCGGAGCCAAGACGGCGGTGGCTCTGTATGATCGCGGGGTCATCTCCCGCCGCGAGTGTGAGCACCTGCTGACCTTTTGCAACTGCCCCGGCTCGGCCTTTCTCATCAGCGGTGTGGGGGTGTCGCTGTTTGGGAATCGACGACTGGGGACGGCTCTGTACTTTTGCGTGCTGGGGTGCTCCTTTGGGATCGGGCTGGTCGCCCGCTTCTTGATGGGGCGGCGGGAGCGCGGCGAGCACCCCCACTACCCCTCGGGGTTGCATCCCGGCGGCGCGGAGATGTTCACCTCGGCGGTCTCATCGGCCGCGACCGGGATGCTGACGGTCTGCGCCTACGTCGTGTTCTTCTCCACCCTGTCGGGGACTTTGGCGGAGCTGGCGCGTGCCGTCGGGGGGATGGAACCGCACCTGTTCGCCCTGCTCTGCGGCTTTCTGGAGATGTCGGGTGGCATCGGCGCGGCCTCGACACTGCCGAACGGAGAGACCGCCCTGATCTTCGCGGCGGCCATGGCGGGCTGGTCGGGGCTGTCGGTGCACTGCCAGATCGCAAGCCTGTGCGGCGGGCGGGGGCTGTCCCTGCGCCCGTACCTCTTGGCCAAGACGGCAGGAGGGGTGCTGGCCGCCGCCGTCATGGCTCTGATCCTGCACGCCTTCCCGGAGTGGCTCTCTCCGGATGCCGACACCGTGGTGCGTACCCTGCTGGATATCGGCGATCTGTGGCAATCCGCCAAGCCGACCTTTCCTGCTGTTGCCGCTGATCTCGGTTTCGTGCTCGGATGGCTGACGGCTCTCGGGCGGCGGTGGCGACGTATGTAGGTCGGAAGACCCGGGGAGGAACTCCCGACCATGCGGCGTCAGGAGAGCTGTCCCAGGATCTCCAGCAAGACCTGCTTGTCTGCGGCGGGGATACCGTCCTCCAGAGCCGCCTGATCCACGGCGGGGAGGGTGTCCACGCGTACATTGACGGTGCGCAGAAGTTCCCCGTTCTCATCAAACACCCCGATAATGCTGCCGTACCGGGCAATGCGGTAGCCGACGGGGGCTGTGGTCTCGGTCTCGGTCGGCTCCTCCGGGGCGAGGGCACCTGCGTGAGTGATCTCGTCAGTCTCCTCTGCGCGGGGCGGCTCGGTCACGGCGGGGGCGGCAACGGCGACATCCTCGGCGCGGCTGTCCCGCTCCAGCCACTGCGACAGCCCGGAGGAGATGGCCTCCTCCAGCTGAGTCACCCGCGCCCGCAGGCGCAGGCTGTCGCAAAGCTCGCTCTTTCGGTGGTCGGAGAAGGCCTCCCGCAGGGTGGCGGTAAGCCCGGCTGTCAGTGCCGTCCCGCCGAGAGCCAGCACCAGTGTCGTGATGAGGCATACCTTGGTCAGTTTTTTCATGTGCGATCCATCCTTTCCCATACGTCCGCCCGATGTCTGCTTGCGGGCGGTTTTTTCTGGTTCGTATGTCGCTATTTATCATGCCCGCCCTGCGTGTAATTATGCGCGCGGGCTCGCACAATACCTGTATCGGAGGTGTTTGTGCCATGCGCTGTTTTGTCCGTGTTCTGTGTGTATTATTGTGTGTTTGTCTCCTGGCGGGCGGCGGGCTGACCTTGCTCTTGACTGCCTATCTGTCCCGCTATGCCGAGGCCGCCAAGGCTGATCCGCCTGCCATCCCCGACCTGCGCTGCAGCGGGGAGCCGCCTGTCCTTTTAGCCTACGACCCCGCCGACCGATCGGCGGCGCGAGGGGAAGGGCATCCTGCCGCAGGTGGGTATGTCGCGCCCGAGCGCAAGAGCCTCTATGTTCCGTACACGCAGATGCCCGAGCGGCTGATCCGTGCCTTTATCGCCATTGAGGACAAGCGGTTCTTCTATCACGACGGGGTGGACTTCATCCGTCTGGGTCGCGCGGGGCTGTCCTACCTTGCCGGTCGGGGGCGGGCACCCGGCGGCTCGACCCTGACCCAACAGCTCATCAAGAACCTGACGGGGCGGGACGAGTACACGCTGGATCGTAAGTTCTCGGAGATGTTCGGTGCCTTAGCACTGGAGGAGACCACCGACAAGACCGAGATATTGGAGGCTTACCTTAATATCATCAATCTGGGCGGCGGGTGTCGGGGGGTCGGGGCGGCGGCCGCCCACTACTTTGGCAAGGCGGTGTCCGAGCTGTCGCTCTCCGAGTGCGCCGCGCTGGCCGCCATCCCGCAGAACCCCTCCCGCTACGACCCCCTGACCCATCCGGAGGACAACCGAAGGCGGCGGGAGCTGGTGCTTGCCGAGATGCAGAAACAGGGGTATATCACCGAGGCCGAGCGAGTAGAGGCGGTGCTCGGCGGCATTCATCTGCGGACGGACGATGAGACCGACGGGCAGGGCACTCCCCGCGTGACCGGGTGGTTCGCGGACACCGTCACCTCGGATGTCATCCGTGACCTGCAGGAGCGGCTGGGGTACAGCTACGCCGAGGCCGCGACCCTGTACTACGCGGGCGGGCTGACGGTGTACACCACCGTGGACGAGAAATTACAAACGATGGTCGAGGCCTACTTCGCCGACGAGAGCCACTTCCCGAGCGGCAGGAACGGGCGACCGCAGTCCTCCCTGATCCTGCTCGACCCCGCGACCGGGGATATTTTGGCGGTGGCGGGCGGCGTGGGGCACAAGAGCGGCAGTCGCATCCAGAATTACGCGACCGACACCCGCCGCCCCGCCGGGTCGGTCATCAAGCCGCTGTCGGTGTTTGCCCCCGCCGTGGAGCGGGGACTCATCACCTGCGCCACGGTGTGCGAGGACGAGCCGTTGAGCACGCGGCGGGGGGTTCCGTGGCCGCGCAACGCGGACGGGCTGTATCGCGGGCGGGTCACGGCGGCGGATGCCGTGGCATACTCCCTCAACCCGGTGGCGGTGCGCTTGCTGGAGCAGGTCGGGATGAAGCAGTCCTTTGCCTTTCTGCGGGACAGTCTGCACATGGACAGCCTGATCCCCGCCGTGCGCGGGGATGCGGGGGATCTGACCGTCTCCTCGCTGGCACTGGGGCAGGAGAGCCACGGCGTGACGGTGCGGGAGGTGACGGGAGCCTACACCGTCTTGACCGATGGGGTCTATCATGCCCCCATCTCCTACCGCAAGGTGCTGGACCGGGAGGGGCGCATCCTGCTGGAGAATCGGGTCGGCGGGGAGGTCTGCCTGCGGGAGGAGACCGCCGCGCAGGTGACCGCCATGCTGGAGGAGGTGGTCAGGCGGGGCACGGCTTCCTCCCTGACCCTGCCCTCCCGGGGCATTGCGGTGGCGGGCAAGACCGGCACGACGCAGGATGCCTGTGACCGCTGGTTCATTGGATATACCCCCCGCCTGCTGTGCGGGGTGTGGATGGGCTATGACTACCCGACCTCCCTCTCGGAGCTGGGGAGCAACCCGTGCATCGGGATATTCGATGAGATCATGACCCGCGCCGAGGCTGTCTACACCGGGGCACCCGCCCGTGCGGATTTTACCCGCCCCGGCGGACTCATGCGGATCAGCTACTGCCGCTCCTGCGGCCGACTCCCTGCACCGGAATGCGCGGCGGAGGGCAGGATGGCCGTCGGGTGGTTCGAGGAGGAGCATCAGCCGACCGAGGTGTGTACCTGCCACGAAGACCACCCGCCCGAGGAGACCGAACCCGAGACCGAGGAGTCATATATCGGTCTTCCGTAGCATAGGCTCTCTCAAAGAAAGTGCGGGGAGGGAAGAGAAGAGATGGGCAAGCATCGCGTGGCGGGAGGGCGGTCGAGCCGCCCGCATCCCGCCGTTTGGGTCGGCGGGGGACTGTCGCTCCTCGGCGCGCTGTTGGTGCGTCTGCGGGCGGGGAGTCCCCTGCCGCTGTTGCATCTGCTGGGGACGGCGACCCGCCTGCCGCCGCTCTGGCTGATGGGGGTATTGTGGTCGGCGGGGTTCTTTCTGTTCGGCTGTGCGGCGGGGGAGATGCTGGTCTGTCGCGCCCCCGGGAGCCGCGCGGCATGGCGAGGGCGGGGCTTCCCCTACGGACTGATCTCCTACATATTGGCTCTCGCGTGGTATCCCCTCCTGTTCTCGGCCTCCTGGCTGTGGTTCTCGCTCCTGTGTCAGGCGGCGGCAACGGCGGCGGCACTGTGCTGTGCGCTCTGCTGGATGCGGGTGCGGGGGCGGCTCGCCCTCCTCCTGCTCCCATGGGTGGGGTGGCAGGTGTTCCTCTGCGGGGCGGAACTGGCTGTTCTGCTGACGAGATAAGGGAGTGCGGGCGGCATTTTTCTCGTTCTTGTCCCTGTCACATGGAAACAATTTTTGAATTTTTTCAAAAGCTATTGCCAAAAAGAGAAAAATACTGTATAATAGATACCGTATGGGTATGTGCTCGCCCGGATCGGCGGCGCGACCCGCCAAGTAAGAAATACTTTTGTATCTAAATTACAGGAGGTTCACTATGAACGCAGTTTACGAGAATGCCAAGCAGGCTTACGCCAAGCTGGGTATCGACACCGAGGCGGCTCTGGCTAAGCTCCAGGAGACCCGCATCTCCATGCACTGCTGGCAGGCAGACGATGTCCACGGCTTTGAGGGCACGGGTGTCCTGTCCGGCGGTATCCAGACCACCGGTAACTACCCCGGTATCGCTCGCAACCCCGACGAGGTCTTTGCCGATCTGGACAAGGCTCTGTCCCTGATCCCCGGTCACCACAAGATCAATGTTCACGCCAACTACGCCATCGCCGAGCCGGGCGAGGTCGTGGATCGTGACACCATCCAGCCCCGCCACTTTGCTAAGTGGGTGGAGTTCGCCAAGGCACACGACTGTGGCCTGGACTTCAACCCCACCTTCTTCTCCCATCCGAAGGCGGCCGGCCTGACCCTGGCCAGCCCCGACGAGGAGATCCGTCAGTTCTGGATCCGTCACGGCATCGCTTCCATCCGCATCGCCGAGTATTTCGCTCGTGAGACCGGTCATCCCTGCCTGATGAACATCTGGATCGGCGACGGCTTCAAGGATGTTCCCGCTGACCGCATGGGTCCCCGTATGCGTTACATGGATTCCATCGACCAGATCATCGGCTGCGGCTACGATAAGAGCCTGGTCTATGTGGCGGTCGAGTCCAAGGTGTTCGGCATCGGTGTCGAGGCCTACACCGCCGGTTCGGCTGAGTTCTCCCTGTCCTATGCCATGACCCGCCACCTGACCCCCCTGATGGACAACGGTCACTACCATCCCACCGAGGTCGTGTCGGACAAGATCCCCGCCCTCCTGTGCTTCAATGATAAGATCGCTCTGCACATCACCCGCGGCATCCGCTGGGATTCCGACCACGTCGTGGCCTACGACGACGAGACCCGCGAGATGATGAAGGAGGTCGTCCGTTGCAACGCGCTGGATCGCGTGTTCCTGGCGACCGACTACTTCGATGCTTCCATCAACCGCGTGGCGGCTCTGGTCATCGGTATGCGCAACGTGCAGAAGGCTATCCTGAATGCTCTGCTCCTGCCCAACGATGAGCTGAAGGCTCTGCAGGATGCCGGAAACTTCACCAAGCTGCTGGCTCTCCAGGAGGAGAACAAGCTGCTGCCTGTCGGTGCTGTTTGGGATGAGTTCTGCGCTCGTAACAACGTGCCCGCCGGTATGGACTGGTACGCCGACATCGAGGAGTACGAGAAGAACGTCCAGCTGCTCCGCAAGTAAGTTGCCTGCACGACCCTAAGATGCTTTACCCCGCAGGGAGAGAGAGGAGACCCCGCCCTCTCTCTGCGGGCTTTTCCGCGCAGGATGCACCACACGCGGTGACATCGGCAGGATATACAAAATATGCCAGCTTGATTTGGGCATTGTGCCGATCACCCCGCGCCGGTTTGCCGCCGCGGCGAAAAAGACCGCCGAAAAAACGCCGAAAATGCCTAAGAGTTCAAAAAAATCTCTTGACATATTCACAAAAAAAGTGTACAATATAACGGTATGGAATTGGTGTCGGGCTGTGCCCTGCCGTGCCCGACCGTGCTTACCTTTAACAGGAGGAATACCCGTTATGAAGAAAAAACTCGTATGTCTGACATTGAGCATTGTGATGCTCCTGTCCTGTCTCTTGACCGGTTGTTCGACCACGACCACGGAGGAGGATGGGGATACGGTAGACAATACCGCGAAGACCATCACGATGTGGGTCATGACCCCGAACGCCAAGGATATCGTGGATGAGGTCCTGGGTGAGAACAAGAATGGTCAGACCGAGGACGAGCGGATCGAGAGTGCCAGAGCATTGCTTCAGAGAGGCCAGGAAAGAGTCGCCGCGGCCTTCACCGAGATCACCAAGTCCCTGTATAAGACCAACGTGATCCTGAAGTTCTGCGAGGAGGACGAGTATTACGCTAAGCTCGAGGAGTCCATCAACGCGCTGGCTAGCTATGAGAGCCTGAAGGAAGAGGCCGAGCAGATGCTCCGTATCTACCTGAAGATCTACGGCGATGAGGGCACCCGCACCGAGCTGACCGACCGTTTCTACAGCGAATACCCCCGTTATGCCTCCCTCCGTCAGGAGCTTGAGGCCGAGGAGGAAGAGGATGACGACGAGCCCGAGACCGAGGCGACCGAGGAGAACGATTACGGTATGACCGTGGTCAAGTACCCCGATGAGAAGGCCAATCAGGTGGATATCTTCTACCTCGGCGGGCGTGACAAGTACTATGACTACTACCAGAAGGAGTGGCTGGCATCTCTGGATGAGGAGCTTTCGGCTTCCGCGACCAAGCTCAACCAGTACGTTTCCCCCGCACTTCTGAACGGTGTGCGTATCGAAGGTAGTGTCTACGGTATCCCGAACAACGTGCCTGTCGGCGAATATACATATATGTTCATCGACAAGAAGCTGTTCGACGAGACCTACAACAGCGGTGCCGCCGATGTTACCAGCGTTCTGGATCTGTCCAACTTCCTGATGGATATCCCGGAGTACTACGGAGACAGTGTCGTTCCGCTTGCCTCCACCTTTGAGGAGTGCCTCAAGATGCTGGTGTGGTTCTGGGATCTCGACTATCTGGATGCCAGTGTGTACGATACTGTCTACAACGAGGACAACGGACGCAACTATGTCGTCGTGGATGGGTACAAGTACGCCCTCGACGAGGAGAAGACCCTGGATCGCTACAACCCCCTGCCCTACAGCGGCATGAAGTACAAGACCAACGCTGACCACAAGTTCGTGGATAAGGACGGCAATGTCCTGAACTACACCTATGAGTTCGACAGCAAGGGCGGGTATCTGAGAAAGAATCGCGCCGGCGTTGCCACCTGGATCGACGATACCATGGACAACAAGAAGGATGACCTGAAGAACATCTCCGAGGTCTCCATGTACTTGGTGGACGAGAACGGCGACCCCGTGACGCCCGAGAACGACAAGCGCGTGATCCTGTACGACGATACGGTCGAGTACAATGACACAAGGAAGACCATGACCATTACGGTCGGTGAGGGTGAGGATGCTTACCAGTTGACCCTCAAGCTCGGCTCACGTACCACCGAGTATGTGAAGTCCGAGGAGGGGATCACCACCGTGGATGCAAACGGTGATACCAAGCCCACCTACTACTACAGCTACAACCCGGATGCCGACTTCTCCCTTTTGGGTCAGGTCACGCTGGACAGCAAGAAGCTCTCCCGCGGTGACATCAACCTGGCGTTCAAGAGCCTGTTCCTGGATGCGAAGTTCAGAGAAGTGTATGAGACTCTGAAGGAGTTCTCTTACAAGGGGCTGTTCGGTCAGCCGACCGGTGATCAGCTCGCGGCTGTCTCCTTCGTGAAGGGGGATTCCCAGATCATCATGGAGGCCGAGCGCGAAGATAAGGCGACCGGCAAGGAGAAGGGCGTCTATACCAAGGATGGCCGTGACTACTATGTTGTAGTCGCCCAGTATCCTGAGGCAAGCGAGAAAGAGCTGTACGGCAATATGTTCTGCGTTTATGAGGGTAGCAACTATGTGAACCGCAGCATGGAGGTCATCACGCGGATCAACACCAATGCCGAGCTGCGAAACCTGCTCCAGTACGGTATTTTGGGTGAGCACTATGAGCTGAACGTCGACGGAACGGCGCACCTGCTCGCAGACACGACTCCCCTGTATCTGCCGGGTACGGATAAGGTCAATGACGATGCTCCCGGCGTGTACCGCATGGACATTGAAAAGACCGGCAACTGCTTTGTGGCGGCACCGCAGGAGGCTGACGGCCCCGATGTGTGGGAGTATGCCAAGAAGCAGAACGAGGCGGCTCTGATCAACCCGCTCTTAGGCTTTGACTTCAACACCGAGCTGGCGGACAGCGAGAACACGCTGGATGTCAGCATGATCCGCAAGCTGAAGCAGTATGCACAGGAGGCACAGGAAGGGATCGACGAGTGCCTGACCATGACCGACCTGAAGGAACTGCTGGAGACGGATGACGACAGCTACAAGTCCCGCTACACGACCTCCAACAAGAATTATCCTGAGTTGAAGAAGGCGGTGAACAATAACTATGATCCCGCTTCCCCGCTCGGACCGGAGGCGGCGGATCAGACCCCCGACCTCAACGGAGAAAGCCCGTACACCATCTACTATAAGTGGATGACCAACAACGGCTACCTGCCCACAGGCGGCTGATCGGTCGGGCTGTCAACGAAACATTCATGCCCGTTGCTCGACGAACCGAGCAACGGGCATTCCCTTCACATACAATGGAGGGAGATGAAAAAAGGCTGCTGAATGCAGCCGATCGAGGGAGGGAGTATATGGACAACGGGATCACACACCTGATCTGGGACTTCAACGGAACCATACTGGACGACGTGCAGGTCTGCATAGACAGCATCAATCGGATGCTGGAGAAGAGAGGACTTCCGTGCTTCGCCGACCCCGATGCCTACCGCGAATGCTTCCGCTTCCCTGTGATCGACTACTACCGCGCCGTGGGGCTGGACATGGAGGCCGAGGACTACTATACCGTGCTGGCACCCGAATGGGTCGCCAACTACATGGAGGAGGAGCCGTCCTGCGGCACGGTGCCCGGAGTGCTTGCGGCGGTGCAGTCTGCGCGGGAGACGGGGCTGGGGCAGATATTGCTGTCGGCGACGCGGGAGGATCAGCTCCGTGAGCAGGTCGAACGCTTAGGGATAGCCGATCTCTTTGACGAGTTATGCGGGAACGACAATATCCACGCCGCAGGGAAGGTGCACCTCGTCCGCGCGTGGCTGGAAAGCCACCCCGGGGCACGACCGCTGTTCATCGGGGACACCGAGCATGACGCCGAGGTGGCGGATGCTGTGGGTGCACCCTGCATCCTCTATGTGGGGGGACACCAGTCTGAGAGTCGTTTGGCACGGCTCGGAAAACCGCTCCTGCGGGATATGAACGACCTGGCGCGTTACCTGCCGCAGGAATAATGGCTTTGAAAAGA